>JAWXBD010000046.1:0-6294 GCA_034439815.1 Phycisphaerae bacterium | reverse complement strand
GACGGCGGAGGCGATGGCTGAGGCGACGGCGAGCCGGTCTGGCGGGGCAGATGGTGAGGACAAGGGCATATGGTTCGATCTCCGTGTGGATGCTCAGATGAGGTTTCGGACGCGGCCGCGTATGGTAGGATGAAGTTGAGACTCAGTATCATTCAACTCGCATCCTGTTTCCAACGATCGATTCTCGGACCTGGCGGAGGTTTACGCCACGTCTCGTTTTCTCTGAGATGGAGTGCTTCCCAGCTCCAAGACCGCCGACGACAGCGCGTTCGCCCGATCTCCCGGCCCCGTTCTCCCTCCTGCCTCACGATGCCACGCAGCCTACTGAACACGCCCTTTCCGCGCCGCTCCCGCCCCGCCGGCTTCACACTGGTCGAGCTGCTGGTCGTGATCGGGATCGTCGTTCTGATCTTGGCCGTTCTGTTTCCCGCCATTGGCTCGGCGCGGAATCGAGCCGCCCAAGTGCGCGAGATGTCGACGGCCCGCAACCTGATGGCGGCCTGGACCTCGTATGCCACCGAGAACGCAGGCGCGCTGCTCCCCGGATACAAGCTCGGGCTGCCCGCGTTTGACGAAAATGGGAGCGCGATCGTGGCCGAAACCATCGGTGTGGCTGCAGCACGCTACCCGTGGCGCCTCGCGCCGTACCTCAGCTTCAACATGCGGGCGCTGTATGTTGACGAGACGCTCCAGACGCTCGAAGGGCTGGAACAGACCGACTACGCAAACTACCTGTATCAGACGAGCGTGTTCCCGAGCCTCGGTCTCAACACGACGTGGGTCGGTGGCGACGAGAACCAAGGCGGGTTTAATCCCTCGTACCTCAATGCTTACGGCAAGTTTTACGTCACCCGACTCAGCGAGATCCGGAACACCGGCACGCTCATCGTCTTTGCGTCGGCCCGCGGAATTGACGCGAGCCCCGGCGAAGCGGGACAGCTGACGCAAGGATATTTCCGGGTTCGAAGTCCCACGTTCACGACACCGCAGTGGAGTGCGTCCTACGACGCGGACGATGCGGCGAGCTGCGGCCAAGTCGCGAGCCGGTATGGGAATCGGACGATCATCGGTATCGCCGATGGCCACGTCGAGACCAAGCAGGTCGATGAGCTGCGCGACATGCGCATGTGGAGCGATCAGGCCACCAGCGTGAATTGGAAGCTTGTCGCCGGCGGCTCGTGACGTCGCGGCCAGTCATCGGACAGTCACAAACGCCGGCGCCATGACTTCGTGCTGGCGTTTTGCCGCGCGGGAGGGGACAATTCCCACCAGATCTCCTTTGGGGGTCACTGTTGGAGGCCCGCCGTTGGGGGACGGGGGCTGCACGGCCAGAGAGGAGCTGCGTCGCCACGCCCGCCATGCGCTTCGCTACCAAGATCTTTATCGTTTCGCTCAGCGTCGCCGTGCCGCTCGTCGTTGTCTGCATCTGGAGTTCGCTTCGCTCCTCGGCGTGGCTTGACCTGGTACAGCAGGAGATCAGCGCTGCCGAGAGTCCGGCTCTCGCCGCGGAGCGCGTCCGCATCGCGACGCTTGACTGTCGCCGCTACGAAAGCGACATCCTGATGGGCGTCGAACGGCGTGAACGGCTCGAGGCGGTGTATTCGCATTGGCGCGCGTCCTTCGACCGGGCGTCGATCGCCATTGACGAAGCGGCCGAACAGGGAGTCTCCAGCGCGCGAACGGGCGAGTGGCGCACGTGGCTCGCCGCGTACGGCCAAGGGGTCGACGCGACCTATGCGGGCATCGTGGATGGATCACTGGCGACGGCCAATGCCGCCGATGCCGTTCTTGAGAAGAGCAAGGGATTCGCTCGGGAACTGATGTGGAGCGCGGCGGGCGAAAGTCACAACCTGCGGCTTGCTGCGGCGCAACTGTCGCAGGCATCATTCAGCTCGGCGAGGCGCGATCAAGACAGCGCCATCCTCGCGGGGCTCGCAGCGGCAGTCGCCGCAATCGTCGGCGCGTCGGCGTTCGCTCTCCGCATAGGAGCTCGACTGCAGCAACTTGCGGCGGAGGCTGAGCGCCTCGGTGCTGATGCGAACGATGGCAGTCCGCGCCGAGGCAGTGACGAAATCGCGACAGTGGCGATGGGTCTGCGTGACATGCATTCACGAGTGCGGGCCCGCGAAACCGATCTCGAGCGCCGCCATGCGGAGGCGCGGCAGCTCGCGAATGCGATCGATCTCTCTGATCGCGTCGTTGCCATTGCCGATGTGCGCGGCATGCTGACGTGGTGCAGCCGGGCGTTTGCCACGCAGCTCGGCCGCGGTGCGGAACAGATCAACGGGCTTCCTCTGCTCGATCTTCTCTCCAGCGCGGAAGACGATGTCGAGGCCATGGCGACGCTGAAGCGGTCGATGCAGAACGGAGAGGCATGCAGCGTCGACTCCGAATCAGTCGGACGTGACGGCCGCCGTCGCTGGGCACAGATCGACAGCTACCCGGTACGCGGGCCGGACCGCACGATCACCCACCACGTTGTCATTCAAACCGACATCACGGAGCGAAAGCGCAGCGCGGCGCGACGCGACGGCGCAGCGGCCGTCCTCACGATGATTGCGGGCGACGCGCCGCTTGAGGCTGTCCTTGACACGCTCGTGCGGCACATGGAAGTGCAGCGTCCAGGTCTGTTCGCGTCGGCGCTGCTCCTCGATGGAGATCGTCTTCGCATCGGCGCCGCTCCGAGTATTCCGGCATCGTTCTCCGCGTGTGTCGACGGGCTGACGATCGGACCGGATGCCGGTGCCTGCGGCAGCGCGTGCTTTACGGGCCGGCCCGTGATGGTTGCCAGCATCGCAACAGATCCGCTCTTCAGCGGCTGGCGGGAGGTGATGGCGGCTTTTGCATTCCGCGCATGCTGGTCACAGCCGATCCTGGCGTCGACGGGCGAAGTGCTCGGAACGCTCGCGCTGTACGCAATGGCAGAGCGCTTGCCGACGCGCGACGATCAACGACTGCTCGACGAATCGGCCAAACTGGCGGCGCTGGCGATCGAGCGCCGGCGCTCTGATGAACGCCTGCAGCAGACCATCCACGCCCTCACGGCGGCCAAGTCGGATGCGGAACGGCTGCGCGCCCAGGCCGACACCGCGAACGAAGCGAAGAGCACCTTCCTGGCGCAGATGAGCCACGAGATCCGCGTGCCGCTCACGGCGATTCTCGGATTCACGGACCTGCTCGAAGAGCCGCTGCCGCAGCAGCAGCGTCACGAGTGCGCCGTGGTTGTTCGCCGCAGCGGCGCTCACCTGCTGAGTGTCATCAACGATGTGCTCGATCTGGCGAAGATTGAAGCGGGAGTGCTGCGGGTGCTGCGCACTCCCTGTGATCCGCGCCGCGTGCTCAGCGATGTCATCGCACTGATGCGGCAGCCTGCTGGCGACAAGAAGATCGACCTGCGGTTCATCGGCGCCGACGTATTGCCCGCGCAGATCGTCACGGACGCGACGCGCCTGCGGCAGATTGTGACCAATCTGCTCGGCAACGCGATCGCGGGCACCGACACGGCATCTGGCCCGTCGACGATCGAGGTGCGCGCCTCCATTGTCCCGCACACCAACGGAACCGAAAGCAGCAGCATCCTGCGCATCGAAGTGCAGGATGAAGGCATCGGCATCGCGCGGGACGATCTGTGCCGCGTCTTCCACGCGTTTGAGCGAACAGCCGCGAGCATGGCGGGTGGCGGGGTCGGCACGGGACTGGGCCTCACTATCTCGCAGCGGCTCGCGGAGCTGCTCGGTGGCGAGATCACGCTCGTGAGCGAGGTCGGCCACGGCAGCACGTTCACGCTGACCATCGATGCGGGCGACACCAGCGGTGAAATCACCATGCTGCCTGTGGACGCTGACTCGAACGATGAGGCGCCGCTGGAAGCGCTCGACGGGCGCATCCTGCTGGCGGAGGATCAGCTCGACAACCAGCGGCTGTTTCAGATTCAGCTGACGAGCGCCGGAGCAGTGGTCGACGTCGCATCGGACGGCGCGCAAGCGCTGCGCGCTGTGGGCCGTGCGATCGAGAACGGCACGCCGTACGACCTGATCATTCTCGATGCGCAGATGCCCGTGACGGACGGCTACACGGCGGCGCGCCAGCTGCGCGCCCAGGGATACGCGGCGCCGATCGTCGCTCTGACGGCGCATGCGCTGCCGAGCGAACGGCAACGTGCGCTCGACGCGGGCTGCGATGACTATGCAACGAAGCCGATTGAACGGGCGACGCTGATCTCGCTGGCCGCGCGCTGGATTCGGGTGGCGCGGGCGAAGCAGCGGGCGCGATGCAGGGTGTGAGCGCGTTCACGATTGACCGTGCATCATTGGCTGCGTCGGGCTGCGTTCTCACGCAGCGGGCGGCGTGATCGGCTGAGCCACATTCAAGAAGCGAAGACGGATCCGGCGATGCCGGCGGCGATTGTGCCGTCATTGCGGAAGCTGATTCACCACCGCCGAGCGAGCCAGCGCTCCGACTCAGGCGTCGCCGAGTTCAGCGATGTGATCGATCTCGAACACCCGTCCGCCCCGAAATGTCGCGGTTAGATGAAGCTCCCCACCGAGCGCCTCGACATACTTCCGCAGCGTCGAGAGATACATGTCAGCCGCATTCTCGATCTTTGAAACGCTGCCTTGGCCGCTCGCCGAGATCCGTCGCGCAATCGGGATGACGCAGTACTTCGCCGTCGACGTGCTCGAGGCCGCGGTCCTGCAGAACCATCTGCATCTCGTGACCTCGACGAATCCCGAGATGGCCCGCAGCTGGAGCGCCGTCGAGGTCGCGACGAGGTTCCGCACCATGTGCCCCGACTACGCGCTGCGGAAGCGGCTGAAGATCCGGCCCGGGGATCCGGTGTCGGACGCGGAGATCGCTGCGGCGGTCGCGGATCCCACGCTCATCGCGAAGTGGCGGGAGGATCTCGCGAGCGTCTCCTTCCTCCACAAGCTGCTGAAGCAGAAGTTCGCCTGGGCGTGCAACCGGCAGGACAAGGTCACCGGGCACTTCTGGGAAGGCCGCTTCAAGTCGATCGTGGACAGGCTGGCGACGATCGCGGAGCGGGTCGACGAGCTGAAGCGCCGCATATCCCAAGGCGAGTTCGCGGGCGAGGCCGCCGCGGCCCGCGAGCGGATCCGCAGCGTCCGCCTCGTCGCGGCGATGCCGTGCGATCCCGGCGCGGAGCTGCGCGCAAAGCCGATGCTCCAGAACGGAGCACCGAACCCGTGGTTTGGCGGGCACGTTCCGTCCATCATCGAGGGATAAGGCCTTGCGGCGTATCTGCACGACACGGACGCGCCGGGTCGAGAGCCGGCGATGCTGGATGCCGAGCTTGCGGCGTGCGTCGCAGAGGAGACGCGGACCTCGAGGCTGATGCAGACGGCGCGGGCGATCGTGACGCAGATCGACGATCTCATCCGTCAGGAGAGCTTCAGCATCTGGGGCAACTTCAGCGGGAGCGCGGAGTCGGTCGCGAAGCATGCGCGGAAGATGAAGAAGCGGTTTGCGCTGGCGATGACGGGATGGCCCGGCGACGGCGGTGCGCGGAGGATCCGTGCTGCGCCGGAGGATGACGACGGCGGCGCGGCGGCGGCCGCCGCGGAAGGTGCGCCCGCGGCTCTCACGTAGCTGGCGGGGTCATCCGCTGAGCAATTCGAAGAAACAAAGACGAATCCGGCCATGCCGGCGGCGATGCCGTGCGCGGAGCACGCGATTGCGCGCCGCCGGGCAGTCCGCGTGAGGACACCTCACTCAGCGAATTGCGGTTCCACCAAATCGACGCCAGCGCAATCCGAACCTCGCGGCGATAAGCCCAAGTACGCCGATGCTCGCAAGTCCAACGGCGTTCTTCCGGCCCTCCGGGATACCGTACTGGCCCGCGACACTTCGCTCGCCCGTGTCGAGGTTCGTCACCGCGAAACCTTTGGGAATGCTGAACGCCGAGGCGGCGGGCCCGACGCCAGCAAAGACTTGAGGAATATCGTCGACCAAATCGACGGTGATCTGTCGTTCCGAAGAAACGGCACCTTCCCCGTCGAAACTCCGGACGTATCCCTGCGTGGGGAGCGCCACGGTGTCGGGATCAAGTTCGACAAACTCCGTCGCCAAATAGATTGAAAGAAGCTCGCCGTTCCATCCAATAACCTCACTTCGAACCACCGCGAAATTGAGGTCTGGGGCGATCGAAGCCCGGAAGATGGGGACCCCCGACTCCCTTCGGAGTGAGCTTGCCTCACTTCCGTGGACACCCAACTTAGCGAGAATGCTCGCCAGGAGTGATCCATGGACAAGTTCAAGGTGAAGCGTCGGAAGCGT
>JAWXBD010000045.1:0-17189 GCA_034439815.1 Phycisphaerae bacterium | reverse complement strand
GTCCCATTGACATCGCGCGTCCTCCTTGACGGTGCGAGTTGTACAGGCGTCAGGCGGAGAGGTTGCGCCAGTTTCGAGGTTTCGCCACGGACTGGTAGGCCCGCGCGTTCAGGCACTCAAGCGCTGCCGTGAGATTGGTCCGCGCCGCCGCTTCCCATGGCGTGCAGACCGGCGCCCGAAACACCGTCGGTCGACTGAGAAACGTCTTGAGCACGCCCGCGTGTCCCGCCGCATAGTCCGCGTCGTCAGCCCACGCGTACTCCCGCCGCACCTGCGCCTGATACGACGCGAACCGCTCGGCATCCGCCGCGAGAATGCCGAGGTCGGCATCGACGATGAGCGCCTCATCCGCCGTGTGCGGCTGGTCGAACCATGCCGGATCGTGCTTCGTCGCCAGCACAAGCCGCTGCACGCGCGCTGTGGCGTCTTCGTCGACATGCGCTGCTCTCATCACCTGCGCCACCAGTTCGGCACTGCGCTCTTCGTTGTCGCGCGCCCGCGTGTCGTAGACCGCATCGTGATACCACAGCGCGAGCTCGATCTCAGCGGAGTGCTCGCAGGCGTGCCGCACCGTGCCGATGCGGTGCAGGCACTCTTGAAGATGCTGCAGCGTGTGATACGCGCGGTGCGGTTCGCGCCACCGGGTGAGCAGCTCGTCAAATGCGTTCGCGTGCGGGGTGGCGCGGAGTTCGTCCCACGTGCGCAGCCAGCGTTCGAGGAGCGGCACCGAACCACCGCGCTCCCAGACCATCAGCACGTCGGTGTCGTACGCGCCGTTGTAATGCACACGACGCGGTACCCGCGCCTCCACCTGAAAGCCGAGCGTCTCGTACATGTGCACGGCGCCGTGATTGCCCTCGCGCACCCAGAGCTCGATCCGCAGAAACTGCTGGCGATCCTCGCGCACCGTGCGCACCAGTTCCGTGAGCAGCGCGCGGCCAATCCCCTGCTGCTGTGCCGCAGGTTCGATGGCGATCGTGAGTTCCGCGAGGATGTGGTGAAAGCAGCGCGGCACAAACTGCGAGGCGTGGATCTCACCGACAACGCGGCCGTCGAGTTCAGCGACCAGCGCCACGCCAGTCGCGCTCGCTTTCGCGAGGAAGGCTGCGACGACATCGCCCGCGACTTCATCCGACGCCCGCGCAATGCCGCCGCCGACAGCTGCCACGGCGCGATGAATCGCCAGCACAGACTCCCGATCATCCAGCGATGCGCGGCGAATCGTGAGCACACGAACCTCAGGCTTCGATGACCGGATTGCGCAGCAGGCCGACGCGCTCGATCTCGACTTCCACCACATCGCCGTGGCGGAGAAAGACGGGCGGCTTGCGCGCGGCGCCGACGCCGCCGGGCGTGCCGGTGAGAAGGACGGTGCCCGCCAGCAGCGTCATGCCGCTCGACAGTTCACTGATGAGCGTGGCGATCGGAAACAGCATCAAGGACGTCGAGCTCTCCTGCATGATCACGCCATTGACACGCGTGCGGATCGCCAGTGCTTGCGGATCACCAACAACCGACGGCGTCACGACAGGACCGATTGGACAGAACGTATCGAAGCTCTTGCCTCGGCAGAACTGACCACCGCTGCCTTCCTTCTGCCACCACCGCGCGCTCACATCATTCGCGCAGGCGTAGCCGCGGACGAAGTCCAGCGCCGTCACGGGGGTCACGTCGCGGCAGTCGCGGTCAATCACGACGGCGAGTTCGCCTTCGAAGTCGACCTGGGGGCCCGGCGACTTGCAGATCGAGGGAATGACAATCGGCTCGCCATGCCCGGTCACGCTCGCCGGATTCTTCATGAACACCATCGGATTGCCCAACTGATGGCCAGCCGCTGCGCCGCCCATTTCGGCGGCGTGTTCAGCGTAATTGCGCCCGATCGCGAGAATGGCCGGTGGCAGCGTGCGCGTCACGGGGTGAGAGTCCTAGGGTTGCCGGGGCGTTCGGGAGTGAACGCGCACAGCGTACCGCGGCTACTTGCGTTCGAAAGCGTCACGTTTATCGATCTCGGCGGGCTGCGTCGATTTCAGGCGCTGTTCCTCCCGATAGGCCACCATGCCGGGCGGCTCGGGAATGGCCTGCTCGAGTGTCAGCGTGCGCGCCAGCGGCGTCGCTTTGAATTCCTGCTCAATGAACGGCTTGATGAGGTCATACACCATGCGGCGATCGGCCTCGCTCGCGCGGTTGTACATGATCAGCCGGTCGGTCAGCGAGGTGGTTGTATCGAGCAGCACATCGCGAAACACATCGCGACGGCTCGATTCAAGCGAGCCGAGCAGATCGGCCATGCGCTTCTCGCCGAGCTTATTGATGAAGTCATTCGACTTCTGCTCGCGGAACCACACCGTCACCTCGTGCGCGAACTTGTCCGCTTCCTTGAGCACGCTGGGATCGAGCAGCAGCCCTTCGCGGAAGCCGCGCCGCAGCGCGGCGTACACGTCGCTGCGCGCCACTTCCGGCTGCTGCTCGTACTCGCCAAACGTCACTTCCTGTACGAATTGTTCGAGGTCGCCTGAGTACTGGTTGTTCTTCATCAATCCGCCCATGCCATACAGCGAGTCCAAATTCTTAAACACCTCTTCGGCGCCGGTTCGATCCCCCATGCGGAAAAGCTCACGCACGGCCTGCTTCATGAAGTTCTCGTGGAAGTTCGTGAACGAATCCGGAATACCGCCGGGCACGTGAAAGAACTTCGCATGCAGCACGTGGAAGTACCGCTCGATGAGCTTGATCCAGCGAGGATCGCTCAGACGCGTGGGGTTGTCGTTCGAGACCGCGTCGTACGAAATGATGCCTGAACGGGCGAGCGCCTGCATCGCCTGAATCTCGATGCGATCGTTGTTGACGATCTTCGAAATGTTGTCCTCAATGGCGTAGCGCAGCGATGCGAGCTGCCCACCGCGCCGCGCCCAGTACATCGCGTGTGCGGCAGGATGGCGCCAGTCGAGCGGACCCGCATCACGCGTGTACTGCCACATGAGGCGAGCGTCCATGTTGTACGCCTCGTTCAGCACCTTGCGCCGAAGGAACGCGATGAAGGCGTCGACTGTCTCTTTCCTTGCTGGATCGCCGAAGTGTGTGTCGAACACTTGAAACAGGCGGTTCTGTAGGCGCGATCCGACTTCGCCGTCGGTGCGGAGGAGCTGTTGCTCCAGATCGAGCAGCCGCGCGTACGGCGAGTCCTTCACCGTTCGCCACTGTCCATACGCCAGCAGAAAGTTCGCGTCGAGTGAAAACTGAAACCGCTTCTCAAAGGTCGAGAGTTCCGTGGTGATGCCCGCGATGAGTTCCCTTGTCGCCGGATTGCGCTGGTACAGCTCGTCGAGCGTCTCCGGCGCGTTGGCAACGCGTCCGATCCATTCGATGCGCTCGGTATGTCCGGGGGGCGGCTCACCGAGCAGGTACTGCCATTCCCGCGCCAGCACGCGCTTGTAGTAGAGGTGCGCGTCATCGGCGACACCGTCGATCTTGTGCGAAAACCAGAATGCCAGCTCCTTGTGCAGGACCACGTCGTTGGGGTTGTAGCGAAGTCCCTCCAGCCGGACGAGATCGATGCCTTCGCGAACCCACTCCCAGCGCTCTTCCGGCGTGTTCGTGAGCACCGAAATGTTGTAGGCCATGTTGTGGCCGTGAAACGCCCACACTTCGCCGAAGCGCGGCTGGAGTTTCGTGATGAGATCTGCATCGGACATGACGTCGAAGAAGAGTCCTTTCTCCTTCATCATGTTGACTCTGATCCAGAGATAGTCGACCACCAGGCCCCGCAGCGCGCCCATCGCGGTTCCGAGCGCAACAATCGGCGGAGCGCCTTCGATCGCGATGTCGGTGTAGCGCAGTCCGAATCCGTCCGCGTCGACCAGCAGGCCGCGGGCAGTGCGCCGCGTGTTGTCCTCGAGCCAGGCGGTGTCGACGAGATCCCCGAAGTGGCCGTCCCACACTTTGCCGCCGGCATCGAACGTGATCTTGTGCGGCACGCCGCCAGCAGGGTTCGCCGTGACCGTGGTCAGCTCGCGCAGTGCCGATACTGGAATGCGCTCCACGGTGACTTCTTCGTCGTCCGTTCCCTTGGTGACCTCGACGAGCACGACAGCTTCACCTGCGCTGTCGATGATGCGCGGCAGCATGCGCCCCGCCACCAGCAGGAGCACGGATGCGGCCAAGACCGTGACGAGCTGGATGATTCGATCGGTAGCCATGATGTTGCCCGCCCGTTGCCGCTCAGGTGTTGCCGCTGTAAACGGCGAGTTCCTTGCGACGGAACGCCGCGTATCCCACGACAAAGACCGCCCCGGACCAGATGAGCCCGATCACTGCCAGTGTCTCAAACACCGCTCTCCACGGCACGATCCGGCCTTCAACAAGGAGCGATGTCGGCTGGATCTCGCCGAATGCTCTGAGCATCCATTCCGACGCGCTGGCTATTTGCTTAATGACGTACTGCAGGGCTTGCCATGTGGTTGGCGAGTCAGCCTTGATCGAATATTCCGAGATCGACATGCCGAGGAACGGTGCCAGGCTCCCGATCGTCAGCACGGTGAACGAGAGCATGCAGGCGACGGGGAACGAAAGCAGCGTCGCTGCGCAGACGCCGAGCATGGCGAGAAACGCAAGCTTGATCAACTGAACGAGCAGTGCCCGCACGAAGTTCGGCTCAAAGCCGTCAACTCGATACAGAATCTCGAAACTGTCCGCCTTGAAGATGATCGCGCCGGCACCGGGAGTCTTCTGGAGACCCTGCGGTGTCTCCATCAGCCCGGCATTCTCGATCGTGATCGACAGGTTGCCGAATTCATCGATGAGCGCGGGGGGCAGCGTCAGCACGTGCGCCTGCGCCGGCACGAACGAGCGAGGGCTGTAGCGACCTTCGCTGAACTTGAAGAGCACGGGATGCACTTCATGCGGATCGATGCGGCCGATGTCAAACGAATACCGCAGCGTGAGCGGCGCGTTGAGCGCTTTCGCCCTTTCGAGGCCGCGGAACTCGTACTGCTTCTCGGCGCCTGGAGGGACAGTCCGCTGCTGGCCCCAATACTCCTGCTGCACCTGACGCTTGATATCCCGACGGACATCCCTCTCGGATTTTTCCTGGCTATCGATTTCGGACATTAGGACCGGATCCGCGGCGATGCGCTGATCGACGACTGCCTCAAGCTCCTCGAGCCTCAGCCGCGTGTAGTCCGGATACGTCCCCTGCCGCGCGACGAGCACCTGCTCATTGACCGCAAGCTGATCTTCACTGTCTTTCGCCGGACGGGCACTGATCACCCGGACGAAGACGAAGATGACGACGCCTCCGATGACCAGCAGAATCACGTTGAGCGCCACCACACCGAGCCACTTGCCAAGCAGGTACTGCAGGCGGGCGACGGGCTTCGTCATCAGTTGCCAGATCTGCCGGTCGCGGATCTCAAACGCGACGGTCGCGCAGGAGAGAAACACCGTCATGCACGCAGCGAGGAAGAACATCAGCCCGATGCTGCGCGAAAGAAACGTCTGCACCTGGTAGCGGAGCGGCTCCCCGGGATCGATCCAGATCGGAAGGAGCGGCAACACGATCAGCAAGACGCCGATGAAGAACCCCGCTATGCGAAGACGCAGCGCCTCGCGCAGCACGTTGGCTGCGATTGCCGCAACGGGATGCGCCCCGCCGAGCCCGATCGCGGTCGTGCGCACCAGGAGCAGGAAGCAGAAGCACAGCGTCACCGCAGTGATCGCCGCGACCGACCACGGCAGACTGCCTGCCAGGTAGAAGGGCGCCGCGAGCAGGAGCGCTGCGATGGCTGTCAGAACCAGATGCGCAGCGAGTCCAGTCCAGATTGACAGAACGAGCGCGATGAGTACGGCCGAGCCGAGCAGCACTGCAGTGTCACCGTGCTCCAGCAGAAAGCGCGGCACGTTGGCCGGAACGCGGTCGCGCAGCAGCATCTGCGCCGCGGCCATCGGACTCGTCATGCGGCCGCTGTCGTCGTACAGACTCCGCGCCTCCGCCGCGAGCGTGGCGTTCCCGAATATGCGGCCGTCCACCTCGACCGTTCCCTTGGTGGCGAAGTCCACCGCGACCGTGTCGCTGCTCTGGAGGTTTGAGTCCTTTACGGCTTCGACGATCGCGCTCGCATCCGAACGCAGGCTGGCGCCACGCGCGTAGATCCAGCCGAAGACAAGCCCCACGCAGATGATCGCGATCGCGGTCAGCGCAATCCGCACGCCGCTCTTGCGCTGGAGTTCATCAATGCGGCGCCACAGCAGTGTGAGGAGGCTCACTCGCGGCGTCCTCCGTCATCGCGCTTGTCATCACTCAAGAGATCATCGATGACACTGCTGTCGACATCGGCCGGCTTCGCCGGTGCCCCGCGCGCCGGCGCAGGTCCGGGCGGCGGCTGATCGGCCCTCTTCTCGTTGAGCAGGTCCTGCAGCACATCGGCACGCGGTCCGCTGGGAACCGGCGTGCGGGACGCGACCTCGACCGAGCGAACGGTCGCTGCATCCCGGTCGCGCGTCAGATCCTCGATCAGCGCTCCCGGCTCGCGCTCGGCATGTTCCGCGAGGAAGGACGCGGTGCGCCCGCCGTGCTGCGCCCCGCTTGTGGCAATCTGCTCCTGCCGCGCCTTCTCGACGAGATTCATGAAGAAGTCTTCGAGGCGCTCGCGCGGACTGGCGATGCTGTCGACGCCGACGCCCTGCGTGTCCTGCAGAAGCCGGTCGACCCGCGCGATCGTGTCGCCCGAGAGCCGCGTGGTCGTGATGACCGTGCGCGACGTGTCCGTCAGAAGCTCGTCGGCGGTTCCGGCCGCGCGAATCCGTCCGCCGTACAGCACCACCATGCGGTCACACACGTCCTCGACATCATCGAGAAGATGCGACGACAGCAGCACCGTCTTGCCGCGTCGACCGAGTTCAAGCAGCAGATCCTTCACCTGCCGCGTGCCGATCGGATCGAGTCCGCTGGTCGGTTCGTCGAGGATGAGAAATTCCGGGTCGTTCACCAGCGCCTGTGCGAGTCCGAGACGCCGCGTCATGCCCTTTGAAAACTCACCCACGGCGCGATGGCGCACGTGCTGCAGCCCGACCATCTCAAGCAGCTCACCCACGCGCCGTGCCCGTTCGCGCCGCCCGATGCCGAACAGTTTCGCGTAATAATCGAGCGTCTCTTCCGGGTTGAGGAATCGGTACATGTACGACTCCTCCGGCAGATAGCCGATCCGCTGCTTGACGATCACGTCGCTCGGATCCTTGCCGAAGACCAGCAGCCGGCCCTTCGTCTTGTGCAGCAGTCCGAGCAGCATTTTGATCGTCGTGCTCTTGCCGCTGCCGTTGGGGCCGAGCAGACCGAAGATCTCGCCGCGACGGATCTCGAAGTCGATGCCATCCACTGCCCGCGCCTTCGCGCGAAGCCAGAAGTCGCTGAAGATCTTTGTCAGTCCAATCGCTTCGACGATCTTCTCGCCGTCGAGTGAACCAGTTCGAGCTGTCCGATCTTGCCGCTGTGCCATGTGGTGAACCTACTTCTGAAACCAGCTGTGTTGCCGCATCGGGTCAAGGCGCTGCGCCGGGGGCAGGCGTTCGAATGTCATCGCGCCCCGCCCCCTTCGTTGCATCCTTGTCGAGCCGCGAACCGCTGCGCTGCCCGAGTGTCATGAGATTGCCGCGAAGGAACCACGGACCGCCGACCGACTGTGCCTCGTTCGCCGCCTTCTTGCGCTGCAGCAGTGCGTTGCGGCGCGTCTGCATGATGTCCTGGGACGAGCGCACTCTCAGCGTGACGGACGAGAGCGCTGTCGGAGGCGTGAGGATTTCCACCTCAGCGCCGCCGTAGACCTGGGCGAGCGTTTCGAGCAGCAGCTGCTGCACGAGCTGCCGCGAGTTCTCCTTGAACGCCGGCGCGAGTCCTTCGAGGCGCGACTGATCCTGCTTGAGCTGCGCCAGCATGGATTCGGTCGACGCCCGCGCCTGCTGAATGACGCTCGCCACCTCGCCGCCCACATCGCTGCGTTCAAAGCGATCACCGATCTTCTGCATGATCCCGTCCGCAATCTCGCGTTCACCGCGGACGAGTGCAGCGTCGTAATCCTGAATCAGGTTGATCAATTCGTCGTAGATGCCGCCTTCGGCCGGGCCGCCTGCGACACCCGTGCGGATCCCCGCGACCTTCTGCATCGCCATTTCGATGGTTCGTTGGGCGTTGACCCGCGCGACCTGCACTTCGAGGAACTGCTTCTCGACGAAACGCGGCGGCGCGCGGTCGGTGAAGGTCACGCTCGTGATCGTCAGGCCGATCTGGAGATCGTCGAGCACATCTTGCGATCGAGCCTTGATCTCAGCCGTCACGGGATCGCTGCTCGACTGCACGAGCTCCTGCAGGGTGAACTGGCTCGCTGCCGAGACGGTGCCGCGCATCAGTGCTTTGCGCACGAGCTTGTCCACCTGTGCGACATCGATGGCCTTCAGAAACGCCTTTGCGTCGGTGACGTAATACTCGGCATTGAGCGAGAGATGCGCGACATCGCCGTCGCTGGTGAGAACCCAGCCGTCGCGCTCCGCGAACAGCTCGCTGCTGTTCGCCTGATCGACTGCGTCCTGCCTCGTTGTTTCGTTCGGGCGCTGACGCGGCTGGAACTCGCGCAGCAGTTCGATCGGCTTTCGCTGCTCGAAGACAATGAGCTCACCGATTGGTGCGGGCCAGAATGGCTGGAGTCCGGGAGAAAGTTCGGCTTCGTCGCCTCCGACGATGCGGCCGAAGATCGTCTTCACGCCGGTAAAACCTTCGCGCACGGTCTGAAAGCCGGAGACGAGGAACGTGACGACCAGCGCGAGAATGCCGACCTGCAGCACGCGGTATGACAGCCGCAGTGCCTCGGCGAGACTCTGGTTCGCCGGATCCATCGCGGCGCGCATCTGTGCCTGCTTGGACTCGACATCTTGCACGACAAAGCGGGCGCTCGCCTCGCGACGGGGCTCCTCCACATCAGGAGGAGGCAGCACGGAGCCGTCGTCCATCGCGTCGATGTCGTCAGGGTCACGGTCAGGGTTGCGGGGTGGTCGCTGAGCCATCGTGAATTACTCCTGCCCTTCTTCGGCGGCGTTTTTCGACGACGGCGCATCTGTGCGCGGCGCGATCGGCTCGGGGATGGCCGGTCGCGTTGGCTGCGGAATGCCGTTCGCGTCGACCGGCGCGTTCGGATCGAGCAGATGCATCGGAGCGGAGTACATGTCGGCAACGAACGTCGTCGGGCCGCCGAGACTCGCCTTCAGTGTGTCAAGCCACGAGAGGTAGATCGCCAAATCGCGGTACTGCTTCATCTGCTCGAAGTAGCGCGCGGCCTCAGCGTCACCCCGCGCGGCAATCTGCGCGGCCCACTGCGAGGCGAATGTGCGGATGGTGTCGGCTTCGGTACGGGCCTTGCTCTCGATCGCCGTCGACTGCGATACGCCGATCTGTTCCTGCGCCGTGGACAGTGTCTTCTGCGTCTCGGCCATGCGGCCGAGCACCGCGACGATCGTCTTGGGCGGCAAGACGACCTGATTGATGCCGACCGACACGGGGATGATGCCGGAGAGCTTCTTGGTCTGCAGTTTGTCCTGCAGTTCCTTCAACACCGCCGCTTCGGCCAGATGCAGCTTGCTTTCCGCACCGATGAGATCCGCAAAGCGGAACGATCGGACCCGCGCGATGGCGCTGGGGAGTTCCTGCTCAATCCGCCGGTTGGCCTGCTCGAGCGACAGGTTCTCGACGTAGAACTCCTTCGCCATCGCCTTGTCGAGCTTCCACATGACGAAAGCCTGCACGACGACCTGCTGATCATCGGTGAGCAGCACGGTCTCAAAGGGGCTCTCCACCATCTGCAGGCGCGTATCGAGCTTGGTCACCTGGTCGATGAAAAACGGCAGCTTGAAGTGCAGCCCTTCGTCGCTGTTGACGTGCGCGGGCTTGCCGAATCGTGTGACCACGGCGAGTTCGTAGAACTTGACCGTGTACGTGGTGTTGAACAGCACGAGGATCAGAACCGCCAAGGTGCCGATCGCGATAGGAAGTGTGCGGGTCATGGTGCAGAGAGGCTCGTGTCAGAGTCGGGTTGAAGCGAAGAAGCGGTGGGTGGCATCGCGCGAGGCGACGATGCTCATTTCTTCTCGATGTAATCGTAAATACTCAAACCGCCGTCACCCTCCTGCATGTCGAACTCGAAGTTCACACGCGAGGGATCGATGCCCAGAATGTATTTTGAACGCACGCCCGGAAGCGCCGCGCTGAGCGCTTCCATGAGCTTGCGCTGTCGATAGAGCTCAGGATCCACGCGATATGACGGCGCCTGTCCGAGCACTTCCGCTGTCTTGCGCCGCGCCTCCATGTGCGCCTGCCATCGCTCGTTGCGGGCACCGGCGATCACAACCGCAGCCTGAGACTGGGTCGCCGTGATCATCGCTTCAATCGCAAGCCGCTGATCAATCGCCTCGCGGGAGTCCGGCACTACCACGCGCGACGGATCCGACCCGGCCGGTGCAGCCGCGCGCGCCTTCTCGCCGTCGGTACGCTCGATCTCGCGAAGCTTGAGGATGGATTCGTACACGCGGCGGGCGGTCTCGGAATCTCCGAGGATCGCCGTCATCGTCGTATCCACCTGACTGCGCTGTGTCTCGACGAGTTTGCGGGCGTTCTGCAAAGCAATCGATGGCTCCAGGAATTGCTGGGCTTCGGAGCCGGGCGGACGCAGCCGCGTGATCGCGATGCTCACCACCTCGACGCCGGTGTTCAGCGCATCGAAGCTCGTCTGAATGCGCTTCTGCAGCTCGATCGCGTGCGACGTATCGCCGGCCGACAGCAGCATGTTCAAATGCTGGGTCGACAGATACTGCGTCACCTCGCGCATGGCGAGATTGCGAATTGCCCGCTCGCGCATGTCGAGATTGCCGCGGCGGGTTTTCGAGTCATTCGAGAAGCGCAGCCACTTGTCGAGTTCGCCGTCCCGGACGCGGTAATTGAGGATGATGTCGGAGTCGACGAGCGCGAACTGATCGGCGAGCCCTGACTCGGACGGTGACGCCGCGGCTGCTCCGCCGGGCAGCGCCGCTGGCAGCAGCGAGCTCACGAGTGACATGCCGCTGCGCTTCGGCGGCGCGGCGACGATCCACACATTGCGCGACGGGCTGAGTTCGCCGTCGTCGCCCCATGCTCGGTAGCGCTCCTTGGCAGCGGGCGGATTGCCGAGCGGCAGTTGCCGCAGACGGCTCACGTCGTAGACCGCGACGGTTTCGAACGGCCACGGCAGTTTCAGCATCGCTGTCTGCTCGTAGACACCGCCGACCGGAGCGCCAAAGCGAAGTCGAAGCGCCTGCTGCCCCGGCTCGATGACGGCGACGCACGACAGCGCAACGAGCACAATCACCCCGAACAGCGCGAGCCGTCCGACGCTGCGCAACAGCAGCTGGTAGCCCCACGAACTCGTGATGTCGAAACCGAACTGGTAATTGACGGCGTCGTTGATGCTGCGGACGATCGAGTCCGGCGCGGCGAACAGACTGAGCACGCGGCTGTCGAACGCGGGGCGCGGCGTCTCATTCACACGCCGCGGCCGGTACAGATTGAGCACGAAGCTCAGCAGGATCTCTGACGCCACCACGATCATGAAGATGGCGATCGCGTACGCCACCGTTTCCAGCACTCGTGGCTTCTGGAAGAAGTGGAAGACGATGCCGATCGCGATCGCCAAGAGGACGATCGCGTTGCCGACCATCGCCCCGGCGCCGCCGCGAAGGTTCTGCCATGCCGGCTGGCGGGCCATGCCCGCGATGAATCGCGAGACGATGAAGGCACCGAGTGCGAACGAAATCGTGAGTGCGAGCTGCCAGCCGAGATTGGCACCGACGGAAAACCGGCCTGACTCGGCGCTGGCGTCGTCAAGCGAATTGAACCACTGGATGATCCACCACGCGGCGCCGATCAGTGCCGCTGCCACCAGCAGGCTGACCGCAGGCATCAGCCAAGCGTGCATAATCCGGAGACGCCGGGCGGCAACCTTCGCGCCATCCTGCTCGAACAGAGCGGTCGCCCCCTCGACGCGCGTGGCGGCGAGTTCGTCCTCTTCGAGCGCCTCCAGCCGTTCGAGCCGGTGCTGGTGAAAAAGGACCGTCAGGCCGACCCAGATCGGCACACACGCGAGCACGTAGGTGGACGCGAACAAAAATGCCGTGTCATCGGCAACGCGTCCATACAAAAGCAGCGCAAGGCCCAGCAGGATCTGGAGGAGAAGTCCTCCCCCTGCGACACGCACAGCCTGCTGGTACGCAAAATGGTCAGTTCTCATGAGTCGTGATCAGTCGAATGACGGGTGAGGGGGGCGCGAGAAGCGCCATTGTGCATCGAACGATCGGCGCCGTCGCGAGCATGCGGCGGGTGGGCGCGGCTGTCCAAATCCTGTCCTGCACAGTTGCCGCTCGTCACGAGTCCACTGCCGGGGATGTGGTCGAGAGGAAGCGGTGCACGACGTGCTCGACTCGGCAAGACGTGGCTGCGGACATCCCGCAGCGGCCGATTCGAGCTGATGACTCTCGGAGGTTCCCCGTTTGCAGGTCTACACGGAGGTCTACGAACTGGGGGATTCGCGATGAGTCGTCCGATCCGGCGAACCGGACAGGCAGTGCGTCGCTACGAACGACCCGACTCCCGGTTCGAGACCGGCGGGTACTTTATGGCAAAGCCGGTACATTTGCCGACCGAAGGGTCGACGATCAATGCCGACACACGACAATCGCTCCCCTGCTGCAGCCGAGTCACCCCGAAGCGCCCCGAAGCGCAGCGACCGAAACGCCGCAGCCATGTCTAGGGGAGCGGACCGTCCGATGATCCACGCCGAGTTGCCGCAGGTTCGCGGCGTCAAGCACGCTGGCCGCACCTCTGGGAGAGCCCTCTGAATGACCGTCTTTGAGCAGCTGCTCGCAATCGCGCGAAACACATTCTTCGAGAGCATCCGGCAGCCGATCGTCTTTGTCGTCGCGGTCATCGCCACCCTCCTCATCATCTTGAGCAACCCGCTCGCCGCGTACACGCTCGAAGACGATCAGCGCATGTTCGTCGACATCGCGTTCTCCACGATTTTCATCGCCTCGACCGTCATCGCCGCCTTCATCGCCACCAACGTGCTTGCCCGCGAGATCGAAAATCGCACGGTCCTGACCGTCGTCTCAAAGCCGGTGCCCCGGCCGGTGTTCGTGATCGGGAAATACCTCGGGGTCGTGTTTGCCGTCCTGCTCGTCGTCCTCTACATGAGCTTCGTCTTTATGCTGGTCGAGGCCCACGGAGTGCTCAAGACGGTCCGCACACCGATCCATCAGCCCGTCCTTCTGTTCGGCACACTCGCCGCGGTGCTCGGCGTCGCCGGAGCGACGTGGGCGAATTTTTTCTACGGCAAGAGTTTCGCCAGCACTGCGATCATGCTCACGACGCCGCTGGCCGCGATCGCCTACATGCTCGCGCTCCTCTGGGGGCCCGAGTGGACCGTGCACAGCTATACGGACATCTTCGGCCAGGAGCCCACGGAGGTGTACGCCGTGATGGACGACCCGGCGTTCAAGGGGCAGCTCTGGATCGCGATCGGCATGATGACGCTCGCGGTCATGATCCTCGCGGCCATCGCGCTCGCCGCGTCGACGCGCCTCGGTCAGGTGCTGACGCTGTGCGTCACGATCGGAGTGCTGATGACCGGGCTGCTCTCCGACTGGTGGTTCGCGCGGACGATTCACGACTTCGACATGCTGGTCGCGCGTCGGCCCGAAGCACTCACGTTCGACACGACGGTGCAGGCGTGGTTTTGCAAAGTCGCTTACGTGATCGTTCCGAATTTCCAGGTGTTCTGGCTGGCCGATGCGATCAATCAGGACCGCTCGATCCCGGCCGCATATGTCGCGCAGACTGTCCCGTACGGGCTCTGCATGATCGGTGCGGCGCTGCTGATTGCGATTGCGCTCTTCCAGCGGCGCGAAGTCGGCTGAAATTCAGCGCAGGATCTCGTGCCAGGTCTCGACTTCCTCGATCTTGCGGCGGCTCGTAGTGAGGATCGCGATGAAGATCGGGAACGCAGAGAGGACCACTGCAAATCCCAGAGTCATGTAGCGCGCCTTCTGCTCCGCGGACTCGCGATCCACGTCCGGAATCCGGCTCGCATCCCCGCCGTCCGCTCGCACCTTGTCGCGCATGGCCTCGTTGAATCTGATCTCAAAGTCGACCTGGCCCGCCATGGTCGCGATGCCCAACGCCAGTCCAATCGCCACGAGAACGAGGCGGGAAAAAGCCCACGCGCGCAAAAGCGTCAGGCCGCGCGGGCGCTGCGCCAGCACCATCGCGCTACCGATCACGAGCAGACCTCCGACAATGACAAGGCCAAGCGCGAGCGCGCCCATCGGCAGCATCCCGGGCGGAGGCTCGACGTCCCCGACGCCAGCCAACTTCATCATCGGCTTCCAGAGAATCGCCGACGCCGCCATGAAGAGCCACAACAGCATGCCGCCCACGCCGTAAAGCAGTCCGAGGACGCCGACCACGATGTGCCAGCGGAAGGCACCGCTGGATTGAGCAGGGGAACTGGGCGACGGGTTTGAGGATTCGCTCGGCGAAGCGTCGTTCATGGTTAGCAGACTACCTTGGGTTTATACCTGTGAGGCATGGGAAAGCCGGGCGACGCCCAGCGGCCGCTGAGGCCGATTTCAATGGGAAGCGCGCCCGGCAGATTGTGATTTTGGTTCACGTTGGCTTGCAAGTCTTGTCATTCCAGAGCAGTATGGATGTTCGGAAGGGGTGTACAGCGCTTGGAGAGAGCTGCGCATGATGGCGGACCTCTCCGCCGAACCGGCGAACAAAGGTTAAGAGGGTTGTGGTGCCTATACCGGGCGGTCGCTGTCGCTCCATTCCGAGTTTCTGGCGGTCAGTTCCTGAATCGAGCCGAGCTCGATGAGCCATTGTGGCTCGATTGGAACACTGGCTGCTCTTTGGGTTTGACTAAGAGGAGAGATCAGATGAAGTTTGCAGTTCTCGCGGGCGGCCTTGTTGCTGCGATCGCCACCGTGGCCTCGGCCGATCAGGCAATCAGCCTCGGCAACAACACCCTCACGGGTGGCCAGTCCAACACCTACGTCTTCAACCTGTCGGGGGCCCTCACGAACTTCTCCATCGCGTTCAACTACGTCGATGGTGGACCGAGCGAGTGGTCGTCCGACATGATCCTCCAGATCATCGATCCGAACGGCGCGTCACGTCACTGGGGCGGCTTCAACGTCGTTCCGGCCCCGGCGTCGACCTTCGTCGCGTTCTGGTCGTTCGACGGTTCAGCGTCGACCGCTTCTGGTCCGTACGCCGACGTGAGCAATCCCGCCGCCGGCCTGAGCGGCAACGGCGCGTGGACGTTCAAGATCTACAACGGCTGGACCGCCGGCGGACCTTCGCAGTACAACGACGTAAACATCAACCTCGTGGGCCTCGTGCCTGCACCGGGCGCGGTTGCGCTGCTCGGCCTCGCGGGACTCGTCGGCCGTCGTCGTCGCACCGCGTAAGCGGACGACATCTGATCGCAAAGACCAAAGCAGCCGGTTGCCGCAAGGCAACCGGCTGTGATTCTTTGGCGTCGACCGCGATGGCCGCTCGACAAGCGCACGCTCGCCGGCTCGTTTTTCCGAGGCCAGTCCGCATCACGCACACTGCAGCCGTACAGCGCTACCGACGCTGCCTGTTCATCCGGGAGAGGTCTTCCTTGAGTCGCTCAAGTTCGTCCTGGAGCACCTGCTTCGGCGGCAGACCAGCACCCTTTTGCGCCGCTTCAAAGATGCAGGGCTCGCACTTGTCATACCAGCGGATGAGGTCGGTGAGGATGCGAATCCGCGACTGGAGAAATAACTTGTCGCCGCCTCCCGCGCCCTTGAAGTTGAACTGAGCGACCAGCTTGACGATATCTTCACTGCCATCCTTCAGGAGGCGCTGCCAGTCGCGATAGATCTTGCGTCCGGAGTCGTCGACCTCTTTCCATTCGGGGATGCCCAGCAGTCGTCCGAGCTGCTCTTCATTGTCGGCGGTGCCGTCGGAGAAGCCGCACTCGTACGCCCTCGTTGCATTCAGCGTGAGCATCGAGCTCTTGTCGTCGAGAGCCACCTCGCCGCTGAGGTCGTCGAAAAAGATCGCGTCCTTGGGGCCGCCGCCCGGGGGAATGGTGTAGGAACACTCAAACGGGGCGTGGATCATGCAACGTATCACCTTCTCGCTGCGACCGCCGATCCGAGCGACCTTTCCCACCTCCGCAACCCACGCGTCAAGCACGTCACCCTTGATCGCCACCGTGCCCGCAAACATGGTGATCGAGCCAAGCGCACCGACGTTCATAAAGTAGATCTCGTCACAATGCAGCGCGGTGAACGCGGCTGCCGAGATGGCCTCCTTGATCCACGCCACGACGCGGTGACGCTTCTTGATGTCAATCATGACCCTGCTGATCTCGACCGACTCGCGCACCAGACCGCCGCCGGAATCGATCTGGAGCACGATGATCTGACCGGGGCCGAACTTGTCGGCCGCCTTGCCGATTTCTTCAATCTGCTCGTGGCGCAGGCCCGTACCGACCATGCCTTCCATCGGCAGAATAAAGACGCCCTTAAAGTTGCTCGGTACGGCCTTCTCGCCACCTTCGTTCGTGGCGACGGCGCCAACTGCCTCGCCGCTTCCGCCGTTCGGGTCGGCCGTGGGCGCGTCAGCGCCTGAATCAGTCGGCACGGCCGCTGCGGCAGTGGTTTTCAGGCTGCGCAGATCACCGAAGAAGATGCTCTTTCGTGAAGTCGAGCCGTTCGCCTCGACTTCGATGACGACCATCGTCTTGTCAGCGCGGACGATCTTGCCTTCGATCTTCCTCTCGCGCCCGCCCTCGATGAACACCGCCTCGACTGTGTCGTTGATCTCGCCGCGCCACGTTTTTCCGTTCTTGAGGGTCAGCTCGCTCGCGGCCAAGGGGTGAGCGCTCGCCGCCGTCAGGGGGACCATCACGACGCCAGTCATCGCCAGCGTCATTCCCCAAACTGTCACAGCTGCCGTCACAGCAGATCCGATGCGTCCGTTCCGTCGCTTCATCCTTCGCCTTTCTGCAACGCCGCGTGAAGCTGCGTCGCACGTCTGATGACCTGACCCTGATGACCTGACCCTGATGACCTGACCCTGATGACCTGAC
>JAWXBD010000044.1:0-4518 GCA_034439815.1 Phycisphaerae bacterium | reverse complement strand
GAACGGACGAGCGAGCGTCTGCGGGATGGCTGCGCGCGAGCTGTGACGTTTTGACAACCTCTCGCTCGCCATCGACATCACGGCGGCTGCAGCTGCGGCTAAAAGGCGCACGGCGCGCCTCGGACTGACGCCTGGGTCAGCCGCTCAGCCGCGCACGCCGAGCGCCGAGCTGCAATCGAATGGGTGTGGCCACTATGACTACTCCCGCGCTCGAGCAGCCGCGGGGCTACGCGCCCGCCGATGTAGCCCGTCGCGCCGGTGACGAACACTGTGGATGAAGCTGCTGCATCCATGCACGACGATCGTAGCGTTCCGGTGTGCGCTCACTTCGTTCACGCCGGTACGGTCGGGCGTGCGCCAGTTTCGAGCGACAGTTCCACGGTGATTCGTGCGACGAACGGGCGCTGTCCACTATGACCTGTACTCTGTGCCAACGCCCCGCAGGCTTCGCGCCACTCGTGGCTGACCGCATACTCACCAGAAAGGCATGCCACTGTTTTCGGTAGAATGCGGGACCGGAGAGAATCATCCATGCCACTCAACGAATCGCGTTCAAAGTTGTATCTCCTCGTTGCCGCGGCTAGCGTCGCGATCCTCAATCTGTGCTTTCCGGTGGCGTGCTCTCGTCAGCCGGCCGATCCAGCCTCAAAGCAGGCATCTGTATCACCGCCCGCCGCGCCGGCACCGCCCGCGATTCAATTGGCAAGCGGATTTAAGTACTCCGAAGACGAGTTGACGCCTGACTTTCCTGATGTCGCAACGATTCGCTTGGGCGAGCGGCTTCGCATCTATCACCGCGGGCCTTGGACACCATCCACCATTGCCTTCCTAGACGATCAGGGCAACGTGGTCACCAGCTTTCGACTCGATCTGCCCCCGCGTGGAACAGTGAGCGGCACCTTTCCCAGTGGAGTAGCGATTGCAAATGTTCGGGTGACGAGCGCCGCTGAACCGTTCGAAGTTACGAGCTTTGACCGATGCATCGGAGTGAACGAGCCAGAGCTCTCCGCCGAACGGCTCGAAGCGATGGGAGTTTTCCAATCTGGGTCGTCGGATCGAGCGAGTGCGCCGTCTGCCGACGCACATTTATCCCGCCCGATTGGAGTTCTTTCGCGCGAGACTTCTCTCGATCCGAACTTCGGGCGAATCTGCTTATACGCTGGCACATCGTCCTACAGCGGAGTCGCCGACGAGTGGAAGGGTACTGGCCCATCCACCGATGCTCACTGGCTCGACGGTCGAGTGCGCGACGCGATCAGGCTTTCGCAGGTAAAGCAGGTTAAATAAGAGTAGCCACAGTGGCCACACACATTCGAGTGCATGGCCCACTGAGTCCGCGCGGACGTGTGTGTCGTGTATGACTCTCCCGCGCCAATCTCGATCTGATGGTGGACACACACCCGTTAGCAGCCACCGCGCCGGAACAGCCGCGGCCCCCGGGTTAGCCCGGGGGCCGCGGTCTAGATCCGTTGCTCTTGGTCGTGCCGCTCGATTAACTCCCGGTCCAAGCGCCGAGCAGGATGCCGAGATCCGCCGATCCGACGACGCTGTCGCCATCGAGGTCGCCGGTTCCGGTACCGCCCCACTGGCCGAGCAGCAGGCCGAGGTCGGTGCCGCCGACCCGCTCGTCACCGTCGAGGTCACCGACGATCGGGCTCGGCGTCAACGTTCCTAACGGCTGGCTGGTCTGCACGCGGATGAACTCGTTGTCGTCCGGCGCGCCACTTCCGACGTGACGGCCGATCGAGAATGGGAAGTTGTCGTCGTTCACGACGATTACTTCGTTCGAAGACTTCACGAGGATGTCCTCGATCGTCACGAACGGGAACGCGAAGGGATCGCCGAGACCGACGTCGCCGGCGAGCGCCGGCAATGAGATCAGATTCGGATCGCTGATGTCCATCAGATTCACCGCGAGTCCCTTCGCGACCGGACCGCCCACCGCCGGGAAGCGCACTTCGTAGACGCGCTTGAGGCCGGTGAGCGATCCCTGTGAACCGTCGCGCTCGATCACGAGACTGCGGTTCGGTTCGAACATCACGAAGTCGCCGATCGATACGGCGCCCGGCTGGAACGCGTAGCTCCAGCGCTTGCCCGTGTAGGTCTTCGTCGCAAGGCTGAACTCGTGGAAGAGGATCGTGTTCGGCGTGCCGCCAACGAGCGGCTTTTCCAGCAGCGGGAGCAGCGTGCTGCCGTCGGTCGTGATCGCCATGCCTTCGAAGCCACCCGAGGTCAGGGCGCGGAACGGCTGCGCCAGCGTCGTCACCCGATACGGCCACTGCAATCCGGCGAGCCACGGCGTGTTCGCGCCGTTCTCGTCCTGCAAGTTCGTGCCTTCGTCGCTGCCGGGGATTGACGGATTGGTAAAGAGGGGGAAGTCGCCGAACAGGCACACGGTACCGATGGCGGGGTACTGCACGTGGACAAGTAAGAGCGTCGAGAAGTCGAAGTTCTGTACGTCTGCGCGCTGGGACAAGCCGTTCGCCGAGATCGCGCCGGCGACTGCCGTCACCAAGCCTTGGCTATCGACCGTGCGACGCACGAACTGCGCTCGCGGATTCCGCTTCGTCTCGATGTTGAAGCGGACCAGCGTGGCGTTAGCGACGCGCTTGCTCGCGCTGCGATCCGACGCTCCGGCGCCGGACTCGTAATAAGAAATATAGAAGTCGACGAAGTCGAAAAGGTTGTCAAGACTCGGCATCACGTACGGATGCGAAAGGCCCTGCGCCGTTGCGAAGGCCACGGCGACCGGCGACAGCGCCGGATCGTACTGCTGGTTCGGGAAGGCCGGAAGCAGCTTGTCGGCGATGAACATCGATTGGATCTCGACGAGCGTGAGATCCTTGACGAGCACTTGGTCAGCGGGACCATACGGTGTGCCGTAGGCACGGCGGGTCTTCGTCGAACTGATGTACGGATCGTGATCGAGCACCGGGATGACGTCGGCGGTGACGCCGCAGTCGGTCTCGAGCGTCGTCATGAGATGGTCGAGTCCGGCTTCCATCGCCGGAAGCGTGTTCTCCGGGCGCAGTCCGCGTGCGCCGCGATGACCTTGCGCGTCGATCTTTGTTGCGTCGATGCGACCGTCGGGCAGGATCCAGTCGCCCGGCGTGCCGTCGCTATTCGCGTCGAACGCTGCGATCGCGCTGTACAGCACGTTCGGCAAGTCTGAGATGACGCCGCGCACCTTGAGCTGGAGAAGCTCGGTGATGCGCGCCGCATCGTTGATCGTGTACCGCACGGTCGCGTAGCCCGCGTTGCGCAGCGAGTTCACGTTGAAGATCTCGCTGGACGCCGGCACGAGTCCGCTTCCGATCGGCGGCGACTGGCGATTCGCCACGAAGGTCGTGGCGTTGTTGTCGGCAAGGAGGAGATGCGACGGGCTGAAGACCGGCGTCTTGAGCGAGCCGAAGGCGCGAGCATGCGCCGTCATCGCGTTCATGATGCGAACGGTGGTGCCCTCCTCGTTATACGGATTCTGGGCAGCGCGAACTTCCTTACCCGGGTTGTCAAAGTCGGGCAGCCGGAACGGTGCATCGAGCACCTTGCCGGTCGCGTCGGTGTGGATCAGGAACGGACCAAACTCGTCGCCGAACCAGAACGTGCCGTCGGCGGTCCGCTGCATCGATTCGATGTCGAAGTCGGCGCCGGTCAGCACGCGATCCTCGCTGAAGTGATTCACGATCGGGAAGGACACGTGGCCATCAGGATCGCGCAACTGGAAGTAGCCAAGCACGGCGACGGATCCGTCGCCGCCAGACTCGGTTTCCTAAGACGGCTGCACGTGATAGACCCGCAGGTTGAAGGCGGCGGAATTCTCGATGCTGCCGTAGCCGTTGTCGCACATCATTCGATAGGTGCCGTCGTTCTCGTCGAGAATCGCCGAGAAACCTTGCACCGGCTGCTGGTTCACGAACGGCGTTGTGATGCCGTTCACCGTCGGCCCGCCGATGAGCGTGCCGCTTGTCGGTCCGTCGGCGAACGTTTGAGCGGGCAGCACGGCCCGACCAACGAGCGTTTGCGAGGCGGCGCAAAGATGCGACACGCAGCACAACGCGACTGTCGCCGCAAAGTGATGCACGTGGCGTCTGAGGGTGGCGAACGATGGTTGCTGTCCGTGCTTCTTGAGGCAGATGCTCTGAGTCGTCATGAGTGTCCTCCAGCGCCGCGAGCGGCGATCCGATCGCGCCCACGCCGCAGCAAGAACTCTCACCTCTCTCGGCTCGCGTCGGGTAAGCGTGCGATGGAAGATGCGCACAGAGGCCCGCAATGAAAGCGTCGTCATCGCGCTGTCGCATCGCGCGCGTTAGGTGATGTTCGCGCTTGAGTTGTGGAAGCGCTCGCGCACTTCCGGCGCGCAGAAGAGGCCGGCGGGATCGCCGGCCTTCTAGCAGCCCGTGGCGAACGTCATTCGGGCTACGAACGAGGCTGTTAGCTCTCAACATTGGGTGGCTGCGGCGTCGCCGCGACTTGCCGTATCTTGCGGATGAAGCCGCGTCGCGGCTCCCACTCTATAGT
>JAWXBD010000043.1:0-10842 GCA_034439815.1 Phycisphaerae bacterium | reverse complement strand
AGGAGTTTTCGCGCGAAGGTCATGGTGACGGCGATGATGCCGTCGTGAAAATGCCGACCCCGGAAAAACTATGCTTTTTCCTGCAGATGAATGCGATTTTTGGGGCGGCGCTGCTTTCGCGCCGGGGATGCGCATCCGCCGGGCGAGTCCTGCGGCCGGCCGAATCCTCCGAGAGTTCGTCGGTGACGGGCGTCGGAGTGCGCCTGTCCACGTTGCCGCGCCTGGTCCGACCCACGACCCGTACGAAAGCGGTTGTGATCAACGGGGAACCGGTGATCCCTTATGGGCCGGTGCCGATCGTCATTGTTTCGGGAATCTGCTTCCGCAAGTTCTCCCCTACTGCGCATCTACTGGGGGGGGGCGGCAACGCGACCCGTACGGGTGCGCGTCTCGATGATCGCCCAACCACCCCAACCTCTCACAATCTGGAGATGAATGATGTTCCAACGGATCAGGCTCACCGCTTTCGTGGCCTTGGGATCACTCGCTGCGCTGGGCGCGTCGGCGGCGGCGCTCGCACCGTTCCAATCGCGTGTCCCCTCCGGGTGAGACGCGGCAGGCCTCGCGGATCGCGTGATCTGACGGTGTGGGCCACTCCGCGCAGGGAGTACAGCTCCAGCGCCTCCGCGTGAATCAGCAGGTCACTCGCTTCGAGGTACAGCCGACCCTCTCAGCTGACATAGACGGCGACGGCATTGTGGATGGCACCGATCTCGGAATCCTTCTCGGCTCGTGGACCTCGCGCTCGCCGTCCCTCCCTCACTCCCTTTCGCCAACCATCGAGATCAGCATCCCATGAACCGATCAACTCGACTTACTTCCTCCATTGCCGCCGTGGGTGCGCTGGTTGCCGGATTTGCCGCGGACGGCGACTTTGAAGTTGTCTCGGCGGAGATACAGCAAATCTCCATCGATGGCCAACCCCACGCCATCATCGAGGTGTTTGCAGACTTCAGCGCATCGAAGGATACGATTCTTAACGTCTTCAACGCCGACGTCTCGCACGCTTTCTCGTGGCTACGGCGGAACCCGTCACGTTCACCGTCTGGATCGACGGCGTTCGATTCGAAGTCGACGCGACGGAGATGACGATCGCGCCGAGTCCCATCACTTCCACGATCGGCGTTACGACTCCGCACGCGGCAGTCGCCGAGCTCGCAGGCGGCGGAACCATCGGCGTCTCAAGTCAGGCGGAATGGAGCGTCGGCGACCCGACGAGCGGCCTGCACGTCTTCCTGAAGGACACCCTGACGGGAACCGTCGAACTGATCTCGCAGACGAGCGATGGGACCGCCGGAAACGGGACCAGCCTCGGAGGGAGCATGAGCGCCGATAGCCGATTCGTGGTGTTCGAGAGCAGCGCGACGAACCTGACCGACCGAGCGACTTGAATGGCGACGGAACCACCGGCGCCAGCGATCTCGCCATCCTGCTCGGCGCATGGGGAAACTGATCAGAGAGGGACAGCGCAGGGAGCCCCCACCCTCGGTCGTTGGCCGAGGGTGGGGGCGCTTCAGGTACCGCCGCGGCGCACGCGACATGTGCCGCTTCCGTGGGTATGCCGACGAGGAAGCGCGGCATGCTCTGGTGGATCGTGTCGTGCCCCGCGCTACGGTGCGTCGAAGTTGGGTGCAGGAACCTCGTCGGGCGGCGTGAGGTCGGTCCTTCTCGGCATCGCAGCCATCTCCAGGTTCTGGCGCAATGACCTCGCCGATCGGATGCTGAGCTTGACCGTCGCGTCGTCCGGTCGATCACGCAGCAGCGCCTCCTATATGGCGACCACTCGATCCGAAATCCGGAACGCGCCCTCGATGTCTCCAACCGCTTGGAGTCCGCGAGCCTCCTCGCACAGGGCGCTCGTCAGTCGACCCTGCACATCGATGTACGTGGGGTCGGCGGCGGCGAGATCCTCAAGGACCGCGCGCGCCTCGACGAGCAGCCCCTTCGCCCCATCGTTGTCTCCGAGAAGTCGCAAGAGCTGCGACTTCTGAACTTGGCACCGCGCGAGGAGGTCGCGATACGGGTGGCTGTTCGGATCCGTGGCCAGCAGGATCGACGCATCCGCGCAAGACGCTTCGACGCGCACAAGTGTTTCCTTCAGATACGCGGCATCCACCTCGACCCCGATCTCAGGAAAGCAGAAGAAGTGTGCCCGCGCGAGGCATCGGTCCCACAGCAAGTCGACCCGGTCGGGGCGGGCGGAACAGAGTGCCTCGATCCCCGCAAGCTGTCGACGGTAGTAGTGCTCGGCGGTCGCCCACTCCTGCTTCAGTTCGGCCAGATGACCCAACCGCTCGAGCCCGAGGATGCTCTGGCGTGCGGACCCGAGGTCGTTCGGGAATTCGGCGCTGAGCGCTTCGTGCTCGACGAGGGCCTGCTCGTACCGTCGGTGCGCTTCGGCGAGGTCTCCCTCTTCCTTCTCGATGTCGCCGCACAGAATCAACGCGATTGCATGAGCGCGGCGGTCATCATCGCTCCCGCCGTCCGCGACCAGCCGAGCGAGCGTGGTGAGACCATCGGCGCATAAGGCGCGGGCCTCGGCCATCTCGCTCGGCGTCGCGTCCCGCAGGATCTTCGAGAGTTCCAGGAGTGCGTCCGCGCGAACGCGCTGGAGCTTCGAGCGCTCGGGGTGTAGCAGAAGCAGCTCGCCCGTCATGGCCACGGCCTTCTCGATGAACGACCGCCGTTCGGCCACGACCCCGCTCCGATCGGCGAGTCGGGCGGCCGCGTTGATGAACTCCTCAATCACGGCGAGCGCCATATCGATCTCGCGTTCGGCGCTGCGCAACTCCATTGCGGCGCTGCGAGCGAACGTCCACGACAACGTCGCCGTTGTGGCAAGACCGGCCATGACCGCAATCGCGAGCGCGGTCGGGATCGGATGCCGGCGCGACCATCGCAGTGCCGATTCCCATGCTCCTGGCGCGCGAGCGAGGATGGGTTCGCCGTTGATGATGCGATCGAGATCCGCAGCGAACTCCGCCGCCGACTGATAGCGATCATCCGGCTCGGCGCTCAGGGCGCAAGCGACCGCACGGTCGAGGTCATCCGACACGCCGGCGACCGCTCCCCGCAAAGGACGCGGCCGGTGCGCCCGAATGAGCCGAGCGGCGTCACCCGGTGCTCGGCCGCAGGTGCGATGAGGTCGGCCGCCGCTGAGGAGTTCGTACAGCACTGCGCCGAGCGAATAGATGTCGCTCCGCACATCGACATCACCCACACGGCCTTCGAGCTGCTCGGGGGCCATGTACGCGGGCGTCCCGACAAGCTGAACGGCAACGGTCCTGAGCGATGAAGCGTCGATCGGGCTGCCGATCGCCTTCGCGACGCCGAAGTCGATGACCTTGACCGCGAGCTCTTTCTCGATCGTGGACACCAGGATGTTGCTGGGCTTGAGATCGCGATGGATCAGTCCCTTGACGTGGGCGTGATTCACCGCGCGGCACGTGTCGCGTACAAGGCGAACGCGCTGCGCCACCGAAAGATGGTGCCGAGTCGCCGCGTCGATGATGGTCTCGCCGTCGACGAACTCCATCGCGAAGTAAAGCCTCGCGTCGGGCGTCATACCCGACTCGTACAGTCGCGCGATGCCGGGATGCTCCAGCCGGGCGAGCGACTGCTGCTCGCGGAGGAACCGCTGTCTGGCGGATCGATGGTCGATGCCCGCGTGCAGCACCTTGAGCGCGACGCGCCGCGAGACCGGCTGATCCTGCGTCGCCGAGTAGACCGACGCAAACGTGCCGCTCCCGATCAGCGCCCCGATCGTGAACGAGCGAACTCGTTCCGGCATGGGCAGCTCGCTCGGCATGGCGGCATCGTGCATCGCGCGGGCGACGTGGAAGTCGGCGCCAAGAAACGGGAGGGCAAGGAAGCCTCGGGGTGGATCGCTGCGGGCATCGTGCGGCGCGGGTGTCTCGTCCCTCATCTCGATGCTCCGCGCGACAGTCGTCGATGCAGCCACTCGCGACCAAGCGTCCAATCCTCGGTGATCGTCCGCACCGAGACGCCGACCGCTTCGGCGATCTCCTCGTTGCTCAGGCCGCCGAAGTAGCGCATTTCGATTACCTGCGACCGACGCGGATGCTCCACGGCGAGCTCGGTCATTGCCTCATCGAGGTCCAGCAGGTCTGCGGACCGCGCACCGCTGCCGACGACCTCGATCTCCGAGAGCGCGATTCTCCGCCAACCTGCGCCGCGCTTGACCTGGCTCTTCTTTCGGGCGTGGTCGACGAGAACATGTCGAATCACATTCGACGCGACTCCGAATACGAAGCCGCGTGACGCTCCGACCAGCACAGGGCTGTTCCCGAGACGCAAGTACGCCTCGTGCACGAGCTCGGTGGTCTGGAGCGTGTGATCGGGCCGCTCATCGCGGCCGCGAGTCGGCGCAGCTCGACGTAGAGCGGGGAGATCGGGTGCTCCTCGGAAACCTGTTGCCCCACTGCGTGCGCCTCCACAGCCGTTGAAACGACCAAGTTCTGCCTGAGCGAGGGATTCTCGCATGCGGCGGCTTCAAACACAAAACGGCAGGAGGGTGATCGCGCGTGTCTGGGTACGAGTTTTTCGGTCCGAGTTTTTCCCGGAGGGAGAGCGCCAAAGAAAGCCCGCGCGCCCCACAGCCCAACCCGCAGCGGCCGATTCACTCGGCCGCGCCCGCGGCGCCAGAGCGAGTGTCGGCCCGGAGGGCCGTACGGAGCGCTAAAGCTAATACACCCACGCCTCGACGCCGGCCTGGTGCGGCGCGACGGTGTGCGTCGGCGGTGTCGTCAGCACGATCGCATCGAGCAGATCGCCCTCTTCGTCGGCAACGGCGCTCTCAGCCATCGCGTCCGGAATGATCACACCGACCGAGCGCAGGCGCGATGCGATCATCGCCCGCGCCTCGCGCGGCGGCTCGCCCGTGCCCTTGTAGCCGCGCGACGGCCATCCGTATCGCTGCAGTATCGATGCGGGACAGCCTTCGCAGACGATCACCTTCGCATCGGCGTTTCGATTCACCACCGGTTCGATCCGCACACCCTCTTCAGCGAGCGGCAGCAGTACTTCACAGATCAGCGTCCATGTCTGCTTGAACACGCGCAGATTCATCGGTGCCATCGGCGTGCGCTCTTCTCGGTCACAGACGCGCTTCGGCTCCTTGCGCGTCACCGCGCGCACATCGTGCCGCCAGCCGCGCGGCGAACCGAAGTCCCGCATCCACTTCGCCATCGTCAGCCAGTCGTGCGCAATCGACAGTTCGTCGAGCGTCTCAATCGGCAGCGAAAACGGCGCATCGATCCGCCACAGGTGCTCGCGATTGTCGCCGACGCTCTCACGAATACTCCGAAGCAATCCCTTGCGATCGACGCGGCTGACAAACACGATCGGCGCCGACCGATCGCGTGTGTTGCGCTCAACGACTCGGATCTTCGTCGCGCCGCCCGATTCAGCGCCAGAGAAGTCGACACCATGAAGAATCAAATGAGAACTGTCCTTTGCAAAGATCCGTCAGTTGGCTCGACCGCAGTGATGTGACGCCTTGCCGCAGGGACAGCATCCGCCCGCTCCCGACGGACCCCCCATCGAAGCACCCCCCGCTGAAGAGCCGGCCGCAGCGCCGCCAGCGGTTGCAAAGGTGGAGTGCATGCGCACAAACTGGCGCCCTTGGCCGAGCGGATCGTCCACCGGAGCATCCGCGTCGCGCATCGGCCGCAGCAGTGTCAGGACTTCGCCGTCAGACTCTGACTTGTATTCATAGAGCGGCATTGGGCGGTTTCATCTCCTCTTCTTGACGACAGGCTCCACGCGACGCTTCGCAGCGGTCGGAGTTCGGGCGGCAGCGCTCTTGTCGGATCTGGTGTCGGATCTGGTGAACTTGCGCGCGAACTTGTCGGCGATGCGGTCCGCGGCGCGATCCCCGAGTTTGACCGGAACTTTCTTGACCGCCGCTTTGGATTCAGGCTTGGACACCGGCTTGAGGGCGATCTTCGTCGCACCCTTGTCTGTGCCGCGCCCCTTCGGAACGAACGCGGCCTTGCGCAGCATGGAAAGTTCGCGTGCCGTCAGCTCTCGCCACTCGCCGACGGCAAGGCCTTTCAATTCGAGTGGACCCATGCGCACGCGCCGGAGCTTCTTCACCGGGTGGCCGACGCGCAACAGCATGCGGCGCACCTGGCGATTGCGCCCTTCGCGCAGTTCCATGTAGAGCTTGGTGCGCTCGCGATCACGCTTCAGAATCTTGAGATGACTCTCGCTCGTGCGCTTGCCATCGCCTTCGCGATCATGCAGGAACAGGCCGCCTTCGAGTTTCGAAACTTCCTCGTCGGTCAGCGAACCACCGACCGTCACTTCGTATCCCTTGTGGACTTCGTAGCGGGGATGCGTGAGGCGATTGGCGAGCTCGCCATCGTTCGTCAGAAACAGCAGGCCGCTCGAGTCGAGGTCGAGCCGACCCACCGGAAACAGTCGCGGCTTTTGCGGATGTTTGACGAGATCGATCGCGCGGGGACGCCCTTCGGGATCGGAGTTGGTGCTCACGACACCGCGCGGCTTGAACAAGAGGATGTAGACATGGCGCTCGGGGCGACGCAGCGGCTTCCCGCTGATCTCAATGCGGTCTTCATCGGGGTTGACCCACGCGGGAAGCGTCTCGACGAACTCGCCATTGACGCGGACGACACCCGATTCAATCAGCTCTTCGCACGCGCGGCGCGAACCGTATCCGGCGTCCGCGAGAATGCGCTGCAGGCGCGGACCACGGGTATCGAGCGTAAATGAATGACCGCGCCTGCGAGATGAACTGGACCGGATCGCCATATGGGCTTCATTGTAGAGGACGCGATGGATCGGCGAGGAGACGAGTAGGATGCCCGCCGTGCGTGCTGCCCCCCTTTCTCTCTGCGTCATTGCGCTTCTCGCACTTCTCACGCCGTTCACGGTCCTTTCCCGCGCTGCCGCCGATGACCCTGCTCGCGCTTCGCCGGCACAGCGCGGATCTCATTTGGGACTCTTGGTGCGCGATATCGCGCACGTCGGCTGCGTCGTCTCGTGGATTGAGCCCGGTCCGCTCCTTGGCCGCGGCATCGAGTCGCCGACGCTCGCGCGGCCGGATCTCCTTGTGACGGTCGATGGCGTTCCCGCGAGCAGCGCGAGTCTCGCCGCCGCCCTCGCCAAGAAAGCACCAGGAGCGTCGATCGAACTCGTGTTCCGCCGGGCGCTGCAACGCGGTCCGAATTTTCCGACGGTCGCCGCCCACGCCGAAGCGCTGGAAACCCTCACGGTGACACTCGATGACGCCGCAGCGTGGACAGGCACCTGGAATCAGCCGGTCTTGCCGGCTCATCCGTGGCCGCTGCCAGATGCAGCGCAGAAGTACGCACCGCTCGAGTCCGCGCTCGCCGCCGAACCGGAGGCTCGTGCCGCGCTCGAGCGCATGCAGCAGGCGCAACGTGCGATGTCCGCAGCACAGCCCGACGCGCGGCGGCTCGCGCGGGTGACCGCCGCGCTTGAACAGCCGCTCATGCTCCCGGCGATCGCGGCAGCAAGCGCGGCACCGGCGCGGACGCTGGCAGTGCAACGTCCCTTTCGCTGCGCTGCCATGCTCGCGGCGGAGCATCTTGACGCAGAACTGCCGGCGTTCGATGGCCACGGGAGCATGCCGGTCCCCGATTCGCAGGGCGGGATTTTCGCTCTCGACTTTCTGCTCAACGAAGGTCGGCTCCTGATGCAGGAAGCGCTTGGCGATGTGTACGCCAATCCGGAGTTCGCACGAGATGCGATGGCTGTGGCGCGCGGCATGCGCGAATCACTTCTCGTGCAGGGCGATGGCGCGCGGAAAAGCCTGGCTGTCGTTCGCCGTGGCGCTGAGATCGACATGAACCAGCTCGTGCTCGCCATCGCGCACCTCGACGTGGACCTCGCGCTGGCGCCCGATCTCGCCGCCGGTGAAGTCGAGACACTGCGCGAGGAGCTCGTCGGCGCCGTGGAAGGCGACGTGCTGTCGACCGAACTGAGGGCCGGTGTCGGATGGACGGTGGTCGGCGGCCTTGGACCGAATCGCTACGACATGTCGAAGATCGCGGCTGTGCTGGATGTTGGCGGCGACGACACGTACACGATGTCCGATCTCGCGCTCGGCATGCGCGCGATCATCGATTTGGCCGGAGACGATCGATACGAGGGCGGCGCGCAGCAAGGGATGGCGAGCGGCGTGTGCGGGCTGTTCCTCATCGACGATCGTGCAGGAAACGACCGGTACATCGGAACATCATTGCACGGCGGCAGCGCATGCTTCGGTGTCGGACTGCTGATCGATCGCGCGGGCAACGATGTGTACGAAGGCACGGACTGGACCTTCGGCGCGGCGTGCTGGGGTGCCGGCATCGTGATCGACATGAGCGGCCACGACAGCGTGCGGAGCGAGTATCTCAGTCAAGGATGCGGTGGACCGCGCGGCTTCGGCGGTCTCATCGATGTCGCTGGCAATGACCTCTACGACGCAGAAGGCTCGCAGCCGTCGCATTACGGAACGCCCGCAGTGTGTGCGAGCTTCAGCCAGGGAGTGGGCGTCGGCATTCGCCGAACGGCCGCAGGCGGGATCGGTCTCCTCGCCGATCTCGCCGGGGACGATCGATACCGCGCGGGCGAATTCGCGCAGGGCGGCGGATACTTCTTCGCGCTTGGACTGCTGGTCGATGACGCTGGCAACGACCGCTACTGGGGCAACCGTTACGGTCAAGGCTGGGGGGCGCATCAGGCCGCCGGCGCCCTCATCGATGGCGGTGGCGACGACACGTACGTCGGCATGACCGGTGCGAATCAGGGCGCTGCATGGGATCAGTCCGTAGGGCTTCTCCTCGATGCGTCCGGCAACGATTCGTATCAAGCTGACGTCCTGGCGCAGGGCGCGGCAGCGCAGCAAGCCGTCGCACTGCTGATCGATCTGCAGGGCGAAGATCGTTATGTGGCCGCGCCTGGTGGAGAAGACGTTGCGGCACAGGGCCACTCTGGACCGAATGAGTATCACTTCGACCGGCCCGCGCCGATTGGCGGCACCTACTCTTGGAGCCTGCTGCTCGACCTCGGAGGTCAACGCGATCACTTTTCGACAGGGCGACCATTAAACACGACGATGAAGCTCGGCACGGTCAATTCGAACACACCTGCCCGCAGCACGCTCAACGGGCTCTTCATCGACGCGCCCGCTGACATCGATCGTGTGGCACCGACGGCTCAGCCTCCTCGCCAATGACAGCCTCCTCCTCCAATCGCCAGAGCCGCCAGCTGAGTCACGAGCGATACCGCCAGCTCGTGCGACGCACGCACGGCGCCGACGGCTGGCTGCTCGAGTGGCTGGCGCCGCTGCGGCACATGAGCATCGGCCGTTTCTCCATGGGCGAGCTAGCCGAGATCGCCACATTCTGCATTCGTCACCTGCGCGAAGACCGCGCGCCGCAGATCGCAGCGACGCTTGCCTTCCGCACACTCTTTGGACTCGTCCCGGTCCTCGTTGTCGTCACGCTCGCCGCGAAGGCGATGCTGGGAAACGAATTCGCATCGACCATGAGTTCGCTGTTTGACAGCGTCGGATTGTCGAACGTGCAGATGCCCGTGACGACGACCGGCGACGAAGCTGACGCACAGTTGCCACCGTTCGGTGTGGCGGCGTCAGTCGGACTGGACGACTGGCTCGGGAAGCTCGTCGACCACGCTGCGAACCAGAGCGTCACAGCGCTTGGATGGACCGGGTTCGTCCTCGTGCTGATGTCGGCGATCTGGGTGCTGATCACTATCGAGGAAGCGTTCAACACCATCTTCCGGTGCGAGTACGGCCGCGGCTGGGTGCGGCGCCTGCTCGTGTACTGGTTCCTTCTGACCGTGGCGCCGCTCGTGCTGAGCCTCGCGCCGCTGCTCCTCAATTGGGTCGCCGCCATGACCGCGTCGGTCGACAGCTGGGCGTGGCTGGCGGCGCTGGGCCGGCTAATGCTGTCGCTCGCGATCTTCTGGGCGGCAATGTGGGTCGCGTACGTCACGATCCCCGCGACGCGAGTCGCCTGGCGCCCGGCCGTCATCGGTGCCCTCGTCAGCGCGGTGCTGCTCGAGATCGGCAAACGCTCGCTGGGCCTGTACCTTCAGAACGCGTTCAGCATGAGCGTGCTCTACGGCTCGCTCGGCGCCATTCCGCTCTTCATGTTCTGGGTGTACCTGATGTGGCTCGCCATCCTCTTCGGTGCGGAAGTTGCGGCGCTGCTGCAGGCGATCCGCCGTCGCGAGCGGGATGCACCCACGCTCCAGGTCGCCGACTCCGAATCATTCATCCGCAGCATGAGCGTGATCTCCCATCGATTCCGGAACGGGGAAACCACGAGCTTCGCGGAACTGAGCGGAGCGTCACGCCTTCCTCCCCTGTCCACAATGGCACTGATTGACCGGCTGGAGGAGGCGGGATTCGTGCGGCGAATCGATGGCACCGACGAGTTGACGTTGGCCAAACCTGCCGACTTGATCCTCGTGACGGATGTCTTCAAACTGGCGTGGGGAAGCGTCGATCGCCTCGGCGATGGCCCTGGCGCCGTGCCGGACGACGTCGCCGGCGCCAAGGCACTGACCCAGCGCCTGCGAGAGATGCAGCGCGACGCGCTCGAAGGCATGACGCTTGCCACACTTGCGATCGAGCCGACCGAAGGCAGCGCCAAGTCGGGCCAGCCGCTGGCTCTGTGACGTAGCGTGGCGGGAGAGGTGTTCTCCCCGGCGATCCGTTCCTCTCGGGTGATTTCTCTACACATCTCCCCCCGCGCGTGCCGAAATCTCTTCTCGGACCGGGGCTTGTCTCTGGCCTGTCCCTTCGAGGGCGCGGTGCCGGCT
>JAWXBD010000042.1:0-19657 GCA_034439815.1 Phycisphaerae bacterium | reverse complement strand
GACCGGGCTGGCCCGAGCAGCTTCCGCCAAGGCGAAGCGCCAACGGGGCCTGATCTGTCTCCGGACCGGTCCGCTACCCACACGAAAGCCGGAAGCGCCATAAGTTGTGAGCCGTTCTTCGCCCGGCAGGAATCCGGTCGGCATTCGCTTGCGTGTCGCGAGCGGGTGATGGTTCAATGCCCACAGCCGTACGGTTCGTCGAACCGCTCGTCGATTCGTTCTTTGATTCGTTCGTCGACCCGTCCGCCGCTGATGGTGACAGTCTTCCGATGAACGACCAAGCTACCGCGTCCGATGATGACGAAGATCGTGTTCTCCGGGCGCTGTTGGAAGGCACATCGCGCGCGACGGGGCAGCGATTCTTTGAGTCGCTGGTGCGCCATCTTGCGCGCGGTGGATGCTGGAGCTTGTGCGTCGCCATCCGCGGCGCGGCTACCGCATGGTCTGCGGCAGGCTCCGGCTTGAGGGCTGGCTCGTGAATCACAAGCGGATCTACCGGCTGTGGCGCCGCGAGGGCCTCTGCGTGCCGCGGAAGCACCGCAAGAGGCGGCGGCTGGGCAATAGCTTATCGCACTGCACCGATCACCCTGCACCGGCCGCATTGCTGAATGTCACCTCCTTCGCGGCGGATTGATCGGGGTGCAGCGGAGCTGCGTCCAGCAGAAACGTCAGATCTTCACGGGTCATCGACGCGATCGGACCAGCATCACCGTTGACGATCGCGTCGGCGAGGAAGCGCTTGCGCCGCTGCAATTCCAGCACGCGATCCTCGATCGTCCCGGCGCTGATCAGCCGTATCGCGTGCACCGTGCGCTTCTGGCCGATGCGATGGGCGCGATCGATCGCCTGCGCCTCGACCGCCGGGTTCCACCACGGGTCGAGCAGGATCACCCGTTCGGCGGATTGCAGATTCAGTCCGACACCTCCTGCCTTCAAGCTCAGCAGAAACACCGCGCAGTCGTCGTCCGCGTTGAATCGCCGCACGCGTGCCGCACGATCAAGCGTCTGGCCGTCCAGCGACTCGTAGACGATGCCCCGCTCGTCGAGCTGCTCCTTGACCAGTGCGAGGAAGCTCGTGAACTGTGAGAATACGAGCGTCTTTCGACGCTCGAGCGCCGAGGCTTCGAGCATCGGCGCCAGCACCTCGAGCTTGCCGCTGCCGGCGCCGCGCCGCTTGGCGTCGACGAGGACGGGATGACAGGCCGCCTGGCGGAGGCGTAGCAGTCCGCTGATGACGAGGAGTTTCGCTCGCGGGAGCCCGACCTCCTCAACGGCGCCCAGCAAGTCCGCGCGCACGCGTTCAAGGAGGGCGTCGTAATGCGCCCGCTGCAGGTCCGTCATGTCGCAGTGCAGCGTTTGTTCGATGCGCGCGGGCAGCTCCTTGGCGACATCACGCTTCGCGCGACGCAACAGGAAGGGACGCACGGCCTGTTGGACGAGCGGGAGTTCTTCTGGCCTCGCGTTCCGAGAGAATCGTTCGAGACGCTTGGCCAGCGCCGGATTGAGGAACTCCATCAGGCTCCACAGCTCGCCAAGATGGTTCTCGATAGGTGTTCCGGTCATCACGAGCCGGTACTCCGCTTGGAGACATTTGGTCGCCATTGCGGCCCGCGCGGCAGCATTCTTGATGGCCTGTGCCTCGTCGAGGATGACGTAATGGAACGTGCGTGTGGCGAGCTGGGTGATGTCGCGGATCAGTGTGCCGTACGTGGCGATAGCGACATCACAGGCCGCGAATGTCTGGTCCGACAGCTTGCGATCTTGCTGCGACAGGTCAATGACGTGGAGCCGCGGGACGAATCGCGCAGCCTCGTCCATTCAGTTGCGGACGATCGAGCGCGGTACGACGAGCAACGAGGGACCCGTCGGCACAGCGGATGGGCGGTCACTCGACGCGGGGCGCGGTCTGGCCTCGTGCTGCGACGCGAGCAGGGCCAGCACCTGGACGGTCTTGCCAAGTCCCATTTCGTCGGCGAGGCAACCGCCCATGTGAAGCTCGCGGAGTCGCTCGAACCAGCCGAGGCCGAGCTGCTGATAGTCGCGCAGCGTGCCGGTGAACGACGCCGGGGGCGCGAGGGCGCGTGGCGTGTGGAAGCTTTCCAGCCGCTGCCGCAGATCACGGAAGGCTGCGTCCTCTTGGGAGCGGTCGGCTTGCTGAAGCAGAGTATGGAGCAGCAGCGCTTCGCTCCGCGCGAACTGCAATGGGTCGTTGCCCGAGGTGGATCCGGTCGCGGACGCCACTCGGGGTTCGCGGGTCGAAATGATTCGCGCTAATCGCCGCAGGACCGCGCGCATCTTCGCTGGCACAAGCACCGACGTGCCATCCGACAGCGGGAGAATCTCGATCGCATCGGGTTCCCTTCGCGCGGCGTCCACGAGTTCGCGCAGCGGGATCGCCCCTTGAGGTGTTTCAAGCGCACCATTGAGGTCGAACCAGTCGATGCCGCTCCTGACCGACAGCGACCAGGCACCGCCTATGCGCGCCATCTGCTTCTGCATTTCGACGAGGAACTGCGCTTTGGCCGCAGCCCCAAGGAGCGTGGGAAGCTGCACGCGCGGAATGCGCCATTGGGACTGCCCGGCGCCACGAGCCTTGTAAAGCATGTCTCTGGCGAGCGAGTGAAACCCTGATTCGAACTGCCGATCGCCGCGCGGCACAGTCAGTTCCGGACTCGATGGATTGTCAACGATGCGGTGCGTGCGCGGATCGCGATCGACCACGATGGTTGCATGGTCGGGATGCACGTAGCGGGCCAACGGAAGCACGTCGACCGTGCTGCGGTGGGCAGCGCCGTCCAGGCGCAGGACTGCAAAGGGCTTCGCATCGAAGAACGAGATCCCGAGTCGAGTGTCGAGATTCAGAACGGGCCGCGGGCCGTGGGCTCGAGGGTATCGGTCGTTCTGATGTCGCAGTTCGTCCATCAGCAGCGGCAGCGCATCGCGTGAGTGGGTCTCGGCCCCGGCGAGCACCTCTCGCGTCGCATAGGTGATGGTGCCAAGCCAGCACGTCGAACGGGTGCCCTTCTCCGTTGCGCGCGGACCTTCAAGTTCGCCTTTCCGCCCGCAATCCAGAACGACATCCTTCACCACAACGAGCTGTGCGAATCGAGCCACCGCTGGTTCGATGCAGTCGATGTGGGGTTGTCTCTCAGCGATGAGCCGAATCCAGCTTCGTGCGCCGTCGGCCGTGCAGAGAACGTGCCGTTCGCAGTTCCACGCCATGTCGCCTCGCCAGCGCAGCGCGGGACCGATGATGTTGGGCGAGGCGGCGAGGTGCAGCCGTCCGGCTTTAGCGGCCCGGGTAATGACGTGAATTGCGACGTGGTTCTCCCACTGCGATTCCAGCTCGCGAGGGTCCAGCCGCCGAAGCTGACGCATGATCGCCACGTCGAAATCGTCGAGCGCGATGCCGGAGGAGTCATGCAAGGCAAGGAGCTCGGGGATCCGTCCGCCGCGCGGTTGGACCGCTCCGCCCTTGTCGACGTGGCGTTGATGCCAGTCGAGTCGGCACTCAGCGTTCTGGCCTCCCCCCAAAGGAGTGAGTACGTACAACAGCGCAGTGCGCTCGCTGCCGGGCGTCACGTCGGGCGTCGCGTTGGGCGCTGAGACGTCGCTCGGGCGCCCCGAGCCGTCTGTGTTCGCGTTCGATGAATGAGAATTTGCTCGCACGCGCCGATACTACTGCGCTCTTGCGCTCTCTCTGAAAATGCTGCAGAAAATCTTGTCGCCGTTCTCTCGCCTCGGCATCGAAGAACAAGCGGCGTCGCTGCAACGCGTTGCGCTCTTTGATCGGCGTCACGCGCTCGCGAGCCGGTACGATTCGTCGCGGGAGACCTTTATGGCGACAGTGCGTTCGATGTGCGGAAACCAGACGTCGCGTGGCATCGCGGTCCTGCTGGCGTGGATCCTCGCGGCGTGGATATTCGGGTCTGTCGCTCGCGCTGAGGATCCCGTGTTTCCGCCGACGGTCCGTTACACGGATCTCGTCCAAGCAATGCGGCTCGTCGCTCCCGACACCGTGCTCCCGTGGGACCGCATTGATGCCGCGTACCTGCGTTACCTCGAACGATCGGACGAGCTGCGCCGGCAGTTCGTGACTCCGCAGGTGTTCAGTCCCGAACCGCATGCGCCTGACGGGGTTCCAGTGGAGGACACCCGTCAATGGTTTGCGCGAAGGAAGACAGCGCATGGGCGACGCGTTCGATCCTCGATGCGATCGACCAGGACAGCGTCGACTCTCGCGCCGCGCGCAAGCTGGCGCGCGAGCGCGACGAGCTGTGGGAAACAATGGATCTCGGCGTCACAGACATGAGCCGGGCGGCGCGTCTGGAACGCTATCACGCGATGGAGGCCGCCGCGACGAAGATCAACGTGCAGCTCGAGGCGCTGCGAACCGCACGCGCCGCGCGCTTTGAACGGCTGCACGACGCTGTGCGCGCACTGCTCGACGTGACGGAGGAGCCGTCTGAAGAAGATCCTGATGCGCTGCGCGCAGTTCCCTCCGAGCTCGCTGCGTCTCGCCTGCTTCGAAGCCCGGCCGCACAGCTGGAGATTCGGCTTCGGCGCGACAGACCGGAACGGTGGACAGTGCCGGTGCTGGACGATGCGCTCTTCGCGCGGCTGGCGCAGCAGCTTCCGTTGGACGAGGCGATACGCCGACGGATGGCTGCCGTCATCGATGCGTTACGCACTATGGCAAGCGAATCGAACGTCCTGTCGCGCGTGCATGCGCCGTTCGGCGACGCGTCGCGCGTCATGGATCGTCACGGCAATCTCGCGCTGGCGGCGATCGACGCTGGACTGCCGGCCCAGTCGCATGGGGCCGCGTGCGCTGTGATCGCGCAGCACAGCGACGCGATGATTGCAGCCGCGCGCCGATACGACGTCGATGAGATTGAGGCGTCGCTGCTCGCGGACGGCTGGTGTCCGGACGGGGAGTCCGACGCGTCGCCGACCGGTGAGCGGCAGGCGCTGCGCGAGACAGCGCTCGAGCACGCGTTGCAGTTGGTGGACGCGGCGGCTGCCGCGCGGGCAGCGGTGATGCAGCGGGTCGCTGATGAACTGCGGAACACGCTCGACGCGGCGAGTTTCGAGCGAATCGAGCGTGTGCACCGCTGGGGGGCGTCGCCCGGAGTGGTCGACTACCGAACGCAGGCCGCGCAGCTCATGGACGCTCTGATCGACCGCGCCGCCGACGCGCTTGAGCCGCTCCGTTTGACGCTTGACGCTTGACGCAATGCGCGCCGCGGCCCTGGTCGACATCGACCGCGCGAACGACGCGATCGCGCGGCTCGTGTGGTCGCCGCCCGTGCCGGGATGGCCGAATGACGCCACGACGGGATCGTTCGACGACATCGAACGGGCTTGGCTCAACTTCCGTGGCGATCAGACGATGACGGCGTGGATGGCGCGGATGGCGCGAATGCTGCCGGCAGGCTGATGTTGTGTTCGACCCCCTCCTACCTTCCAACAATCATCACCTCGTCAGTGGTGCGCGCGATGCCGACTTCCATGCCGGCTGCGCGGAGTTCGTCGATGGCCTGATCGTCGGTCAAATACTCGCGGCGTAGAGCGCCTCAAGCGCATCACGCGAGCCCGCCGCGACTCCAGCGGAGATGCGGCGGGCCTAGGTGTCGTCGAGGTCATCGAGGTCGGAGCGCGGCATCGGCTCCGCGTCAGCGGCGACCGCCGATCGCGCCGTCAGCGGTGGGACTCGGGGTCACCGTCGAGAGATCTGTGACCGGCAGTTCGACGCGGGCGTTTGGAAACTTCCCCTTGACGATCTGTGCCACGACACCGAGCTCGTCGAACGTGCCTCGCACGATCAAAAGGTTGGTGGGAGCGTGGAACTTCGCGCGAAATGTGGTGGAAGCGCCGTCGAGATTCGTCGCCAGCGCGACGGCGTCGAGCATCACGTCGAGCGCCTCTTTCGGAACGGTTTCGTCGCCGAGGGTGAAGGCGGCGCGACGCACGTCGCCATCCGACTCCGCGTTGGACGATTCGCGATTGATGACCAGCACCTGTCGCTCGTAAAGTTCAAGAAGGGCTTCGGGGGAAGGTCTTGGGAGGATGCCCGGCGACACATCCGACCAGCGCGCGATGAGTCGAACGGGCTCGCCGTTCTTGTCTTGTGGAGGAACTCGCGAGAGAAGCGACAGGGCGTCACTGATCGACATCAGCTTCATCTCGACCGGCCGCATGCGCAGCGAGCGCAGTTCTTCGGATTGATAGATCGGCGGCACGAATCCGAACTTTCCGAGAACTGCGTCGACGAACTCCTCGACCGATCCACCGGGGAACTTCGCTGACACAGTGCGTGCCTCAAGTTCTGCGTGCTTCGCTGAGTCCCGGTTCGTCTCGTTCGCGAGGGCCTGGGCAAGCCATTGCTGCGCCTTTTCCACCTCGGCCTGTTGACCTCGCAGCCTGATTAGAACCGTCTTGCCTTGATGGGGCGCGTGCGCGCCGACGAGCGAGGCATCGACCGGAGGTTCTATCGCTTGAAGGAGCGCCAGCACATCGTTCACTGAGCGGTCGCGCGGGAGTGGAAGCAGGTGCGTCTTTGTGTCGCCCGGTGCCGCGGGCGGCTGAGCCGTACTCGCGCTCTCCTGCGCCAATCCCGCACCCGACACCATCGCCACCAGCACGCCACAGACAATCGCTTTGATCATGACTGCATCATCCTTTCGATAGGCCGGGTTCGCGCCCGACCTCCACGAACGACACCACCCCCGTCGATGCGACAGGCTCGACCCCACAATGTTCACAATCGCCGGAATCCCGCCCCGCTGCTGATAGCGTGCAGCAATGAGCGATCGGTCTCCGTCTGATCGGCCTGTCATCATCGCCGGCGGCAGCGGATTTCTCGGCGTTTCCTTGGCGCTGCACCTCGCGGCGGCGGGCACGTCTGTTGTCCTTCTTTCGCGGCAGGCTCCGCCGGTGAACGGCCCATGGCGTCACGTCGCCTTGGATGCGCGGACGCTCGGTGACTGGCAGCGGGAGCTCGACGGCGCGGCAGGCCTCGTCAATCTCGTCGGCCGCACAGTCGACTGCATCAAGACGCCCGATCATCAGGACGAGATTCTGCGCTCGCGCGTGGAAGCGACCCGCGTGCTTGGACACAATGCCACAGCACCGACGAATCCGTCTCATGAAGATCGCGCTCGCAATGGCCACGCTGTTTGCGCTGGGGCTCGCGGCCGGGCTGACGACATCGTCCGGACGAAATGCATTATGGTCCGCATGGTCACGCCTGCGTGGCCGCGCGACTGTTGCGGACCGCGTGGCGGCGTTTGATGGCAGCGTGCGCGACGACGTCCGTGCATGGTGCACGCAAGCCGACGTGAACTATCCACCGCGCGAGGTTGCACTCGTCGAGTTCAAGAACGAGCGCGAGCTGCACGTATTTGGCCGCACGGATGCTGCGTGGGAGCATCTGGTCATGCTGCCCATCCTCGGCGCCAGCGGCACGTTGGGACCGAAACTCGCCGAGGGCGATCGGCAGGTGCCGGAAGGCATCTACGCCATCGAGTCCCTGCATCCCGACTCGCGATTTCACCTCGCGCTGCGGGTCGGCTATCCGAATCAATTCGATTGCGACCGCGCGGCGACGGACCAGCGTACCGGACTGGGCGGCGACATCATGATTCACGGGGGTTCGCTCTCGATCGGATGTCTGGCGATCGGCGACGACGCGATCGAGCGAGTGTTTCTGCTGTGCGCCGATGTCGGCGTCGAGGCGATCCGCCTTGTGATCGCCCCCACTGATTTTCGTCGGACCGACCCGCCCGCGCATGCAGGCGCGCCGCCGTGGATCGATGAGCTGTACGCGCGTCTCCGCCTCGAGCTCGCGGAGTTTCCGGCGCCGCGTTGATCGAGCGGTGGGCGTGAGCCACTTGACATGAGGTGTCGCGTTCGAGCAGGAATCGAGCGTCACACAGGCGCCGGATTCCGCTCGGTAAAGAATCGCTGGTGCCAGTACGGATACGGCAGCGTCGTGGCGCTCGCGGCGTCGAGCGCTGCCACCTGTGGCGCCGTCAAGTTCCAGCCGACGGCGCCGAGATTCTGCCGCAGCTGTTCTTCGTTGCGGGCGCCGATGATGACCGTCGCGACGCTCGGCCGCTGCAGCAGCCAGTTGAGCGCGATCTGCGGAACTGTCCTGCCGGTTTCCTTCGCAACAGCATCGAGCGCCTCGACGACGCGATACAAATACTCGTCGTCAACCGGCGGTCCGGCATCGATCGAACGCTGGCTGCGCAGACGCGACGTTTCGGGAAGCGGCTGACTGCGCCGGATCTTGCCGGTGAGACGTCCCCAGCCAAGCGGACTCCAGACCACTGCGCTGACGCCTTGCTCGAGCGCGAGCGGCATGAGTTCCCACTCGTAATCGCGGCCGATGAGCGAGTAGTACGCCTGGTGCGCAACGTACCGCGCGAGGCCGTACTTCTCGGAAGCCGCGAGCGCCTTCATGACGTGCCAGCCCGAAAAGTTCGAGCAGCCGATGTAACGGATCTTGCCGGCGCGCACAAGATCATCGAGTGTGCCGAGCACCTCCTCCGTCGGCGTCATGGCATCGAAGCCGTGCAGCTGATAGAGATCGATGACATCCGTGCCAAGCCGCTGCAGACTTTCGTTGACGGAGCGCGTGAGATGGAAGCGCGACGAACCGACATCGTTCGGTCCCGTTCCCTTGCGAAACGTGCCTTTCGTCGAAATGAGCACCTGATCGCGCCGCCCCTTGATCGCTTGTCCGAGGATCTCTTCCGCCATGCCGTTGGAATAGATGTCCGCTGTGTCGAACATCGTGAGGCCGGCTTCGAGACACACATCGACGAGCCGAGTGGCTTCGGCGACATCACTCGCCCCCCACGATTTGAAGAGTTCGCCACTGCCGCCGAAGGTGCCGCTGCCGAAGCTGAGTGCGGGCACCATGAGTCCTGAACGGCCGAGCTGTCGATATTCCATGAGTTCTCCTCTCAACACGTCACCCAACACGTCACCCAACACGTCACCCAACACGTCACCCCACTCGTCACCCAACTCGTCACCCAACACGGCGGATAGAAACGTCAGATCTTCACGCCGGTCGGTGCAGTCAATTGTGTGTGCTCGACGTTGCCGGTGTTGCGCGTCGCGGCGGGCTCGAAGAGCAGTACCTCGACCTCTTCATCGGCGACGGTGCGATGCTCGACACCGCGCGGTACGACGACAAGTTCCCCCGGCCCGATCTCGACGGCGTGGTCGCGGAACTCGACTCGAAATCGCCCGCGAATGCCGAGGAACAGTTCATCCTCGTGTTCGTGATGGTGCCAGACAAACGTGCCTTGAAACTTGACCAGTTTCACTTCCTGGCCGTTCAGCGCGGCGACCACTTTGGGGCGCCAGTGCTCGGCGATCAGCGCGAGCTTCTCCGCGATATTGACGGGTTCGAAGTGAGGCATGCGACCGTGCAGGGAGCGTACCTCCGCGCGCGGTCGCATGGCGTGGGCGCTCGTCGCGATGATCGAGCCTTGCCACGCCTTGCGGCGCAGTTCGCTGGTTGCGCTGTATCCGTCGAGCTCGGGCATCCGACGATCTCTCCCTCGACGTAGCTCGGGACAGGTCCGACGGGATGGTTCGGTCCCGCGGAACATTGGTTGTTCGCATCACGGAGCAGATGCGTCTGTGCTCTGATTCAGCGTCACACTTGCATATCGGCGGACTCAACGTGTTGGGTCCGATTGAGGGAGCTGAATTAGAGGCTTTCGCCAAGGACTCGCGCGACGCGTGTCCGTTGCTTTCCGTATCAGCGGATACTTCGGAAGTTCCCGATCACACTTTTCGCAATCGGGGACTGTGTCGGTGGCTCGATGTGCTGCCCGGCATCGTCGAATCTCTTTCGGACGCTGGTCCGCAGATATTGGTGGTGAAGCTTGGCCGGCTTGGCTCTGTTGTGGCAATGGGCCGGGACCGTCGCTTCGAGATAGTGCAAACTAGTGTAGTTAGTCACGCTGATTGCAACTTATCAACCACCGCCCTCGCGCGGCGCACCTTTGCCAGAATCGTCTCGGCCCTGGCGGTCCACTTGAACGTCTTCGGATCGCGGTTGTGCGCGGCGATGTACGACTCGATCGCGGTGATCAGCTCCTTCACGCTCCGGAACACGCCGCGGCGGATCCGCTTGTCCGTGATCTCCCTGAACCACCGCTCGATCAGGTTCAGCCACGAGCTGCTCGTCGGAATGAAGTGCAGATGAAAGCGCGGATGACGCTTCAGCCACTGCTTCACCCTGGGATGCTTGTGCTTCAGGAACTCCTCGTGCCGATGACGGGGCAGGCATGTCCCGATCAGCTGACCCGTGAGCAGCGAGATCGCGGCGAAGAGCGTCGTCGTCCCGTTCCGCTTGTAGTCGTGCGTCATCGTGCCCCTTGCGGTACTCGCTGCGAACGTCGATCGTGCCGCCCAGCATCGCGACCAATCGTTGCGAGATGATGAGGCCGAGTCCCGTCCCGCCGAATCGCCGCGTCGTCGATGCATCGGCCTGCGAAAAAGGCTGGAAAAGCCGGTCGAGCTGCTCGGCGGTCATGCCGGTGCCGGAGTCGATGATCTCGAATCGAACGACGCTTCGCGTGTTGGGCACGTCGCTCGCACTGATTCGTACCGTCACTTCGCCCTGCTCCGTGAACTTGATCGCGTTGCCGACCAGGTTCGTGAGCACCTGACGGAGGCGCAGCGGATCGCAGCGAAAGTACAGAATCATCGCGTTCTCGGGAAGCGTGATGTACAGATCCTGGAAACGGTTGTGCCACGCCGGACCCGCCTCGGCAATCACCTGCCGCGCTGCGAGGACGCGCCGGCGGAGATCCGCATCGATCGTCTGACCTGCTCCGATGCAGACGCCGACGTCGCGAGTACCGTCAAACCCTTCGGGTCGATTGCGCGTGACACCGTCTGCGTGCAGGACATAGAGCCGGTCGAACTCAGCTTGGGGGTCGGTATCACCCATGGCCGCGATCGCATCCAGGTACTGCTTCAGCAGCACGCGGTGGTTGTCGAGCGCCAGATCGAAGATTCCCTGTTCGCGCGCGCCGCGGGCATGCACATAGCGGCGCCCTCCTGAACGATGCGGCGAGGAAACGCGAGTTTGAAGCAACTGGTGCGTCAATGCGTCAATGGCCAAGGACGTTGGCTGGGATCGTCACATCGTCAAATCCCGGCCCGCTCCAGCGCACGCGCAGCAGCTCCTGTCCCTTCGCCTCGAAATATTCGACGCGGAAGAGATGGGTTCCGGCGCGCAGAGGAATCCGTCCCTCGCGCGACTCCCACGCGGAACGGGCGTCCGCGTCGCACACCAGTTCGTTGCCGATGTAAAGCCGGCTGCTGTCATCTGACCGCAGCGTGAACGTGTAGATGCCGTCTTGCGCGATCGTAAGGTACCCGTTGAACACGAGCGCGAAGTGATCCGCCGGCCGCGCTTTGGGGAGCGCGATCTGGTCGACGATCTCTTCGGCCGCAACGGTTCGCTTGTCGAGTCCCTCGAGCGACGTGACGGCGCCGTCGAAGCGGCGCATGCGCAGACCGGGGCGGGGTGGCGCGAACAGTTGAATGCCGGGACGGAATGATGCTTCGTCAAAGAGGATGACCTGTGCCGCCGCCGGATACAGGCTCGCGCGGCCATCACGAATGGCAACCGCGCGGATGCGCGTCGAGTCGCGCAGCACGAACGGTGCGGTGTAGGAGGGACTGGCGCTCGTCGGACCGGTGCCGTCGAGCGTGTAATGAATCGTGGCATCCGGCATGTCGGTCTGCATCGTGACCGTCGTCGTGTCGGTGAAGGCCACGTCGCTGGCTGTGATCGCGACTTCCGGCGGGGCGCAGTAGCAGCTGACGCTGCTGAGCGCGGGACACGCCTTTGCGGCCAGGATCTTCACGCGCAGCGACGACGCGGAGACTGTCGGAAATCGCAGCACGCGCCGCGGTCCGATCGTCGTCCCTTCGGCAACCTGACGCCATGTGCCGCTGATCAGGGCGTCGATCTGGAAACGCTCGATCCGCTGGCCAAGAGCGATCGTTTCACGCACGTCCACGCGATTGACGGGCTGCTGCGCGCCAAGGGCTATCTCGAGATCGGCGACGATCGTGTTGTCGTCGGCGCACCAGTACGTCGCGGGATCGCCATCAGTCACGTTGCCGGCGGCGAACGAGGGATCGGCGCCGCGGAGATTGCTCGCGACGACGGGCCGATGCTTTGCGAGATCAACCGCGAACGTCGCGTCGAGCAGTGCCCGCAGCTGTCGAAGTCGCGCGATGTCCGGTTCGGGAATCAGTCCACGCCGGTCCGCCGGCACATTGAGCAGCAGATTGCAGCCGCGCCCGACCGACGCGTACCAGATGTCATCGAGCTCGTTCAACGATTTGACGCGGTCGTTTTCGCTCTGACGCCAGTACCACCCTGGCCGAATGGACACGTCGCATTCCGCCGGCACCCAGTGCGTGCCGTCGCGATGGCCGGTGCCGAGTTCCGCTTCCTTGTCGGGAATGCCGGGGTAGAACTCGCCCCGGCGAAACGGTGCCCAGTTCGTTTCGTTGCCATAGCCGCGTTCGTTGCCGACCCAACGAATGTCGGGGCCTGCGTCGCTGAACATCAGCGCGTCCGGCTGCGTCTCGCGGACGACCGCGTGAAACGCCGGCCAGTCGTAGACCTGTCGCTTGCCCGTCGGACCTTCGCCGCATGCGCCGTCGAACCAGACTTCGAAGAGCGGACCGTACTGCGTGCACACTTCGCGGAGCTGCTGCTTGAAGTATTCGTTGTAGACATCGGAGTTGCCGTAGTCAGGATGGTTGCGGTCCCACGGCGAGAGATAGATGCCAAAAAGCAGGCCGTCGTGGTTGCATGCGTCCGACAGCTCACGCAGCAGATCGCCCGTGCCGTCGCGCCACGGACTGTTCTTGACCGAGTGCTCCGTGAACTTCGATGGCCAGAGGCAGAAGCCGTCGTGATGCTTCGCGGTGATGATCACGCCGCGCATGCCGGCCGCTTTGAACGCCTCGGTCCACTGGCGAGTGTCGAGCTCGGACGGAGCGAACTTGCTCGGCGGCTCGATGCCCTCCCCCCACTCCTTCCCCGTGAAGGTGTTCATGTTGAAGTGCACGAACGCGTACATGCCCAGGTCGTGCCACGCGAGCTGCTGTGGCGTCGGGACTGGCGTGACGGGAGCGGGCGGTGACACGGGGAGTGGACCAGAGAGTGGACCAGTCATGAGCGCCGCGGCGAAACTCGCGAGTGCCATCGCATGCATGGAATCATGCTAACGAACCGCTGCTATCCGCCGTAGTCGATCTCATACTCCGTGGTCGACTCGCTCGCAGTTTGCCCCCCGCCCATCGCGATGGCCATGCCGACCCTTGCGAGCGCAAGCGCTGCGGGGAGCGCGACGCGAAGAACGGCAGCGAGCTTCTGCTTGCCTGCGAGTTTGTTGGAGGATGCGACGAGCATGAGCAGCAGTGCCAGCACCGGCATCGCCCAGATCCAGACTGGGAACTGACCTTCGTAGTACGCGGCCCCGGCGGCGGCGAATGAGACGAGCAGCCCCAGCGCCGCTGCGAGCCCTCCGACACCAAGTCCGACGGGCCAACGGAGTCCGAGGAGTGCGATGCCACCCAAGGCAGCGCCAAGTGACCCGCAGAGCACTGCGAGCTTCGCAAAGCCGCCTTCAAGGCAGAGACCGGCCAAGCCGGCGAAGCAGAAGCTGATCGCGGCGGGAACACTGAAGCGGCGCTCGCGCACGGCTAGACCGGCGAGTGGAACCAGGACAAACGGCAGCGTTCCCATCGCGATGAACTGGATTCCCGGCATGTCAGCGTCAGGGAGGCGCAGCGCGAAGCCGACCAAGGCCGCGGCAAGAATCGTGTTGGCGACGATCCGATACGCAAACTTCGAGCAGCGCTCGGCGATCAGCCCATCAATGGCGGCAAGCAGACCGAGCCCGCCCGCGACGATCAGGATTGAATGCCACTTGGCGGCGAGCGGCCAGGCCGGGAACCCCTCTTGCGTCACAAAGTTCCAGCCCAAGGCGAACGCCAGCGCAAGTCCGACAGTCACCGCCGGATCGGCGCGGCGCAGGCCTCGACCGGCAAACGCAACGATCGCGGCCAGCAGTGCGCCGATTCCAACGTGGATGAGTGCGGCAACAGGGTCCATGGGGAATCGCCTCGCGCTGGAAGGACAGCGGCGCGGCGGGAGGAGCGCTACTCCATCCCCGCCGCGCCGTGTGGACATGTCATCAGGTGTGAGGAGCGACGGTCAGGACTTCTTGACGCCTTCGAGATTCACGATGATGCGAACCTCGTCACCGAGCATGCCGTTGTCGACGCCGTAATTCATCCCGAACTCGCTGCGTTTGATGGTGAAGGTCGCTTCGTAGCCCGCGCGATCGCCTGCCTTGCCGGCCTTCTGGCCCGTGAATTCGACGGTTGCCGTGACCGGCTTGGTGACGCCGTGCAGTGTGAAATCGCCGGTGACGTCGAAGAAGCCTTGCTTCGCCGCCTTGACGCCTGTGCTCTTGAAGGTGAGCGTCGGGAACTCTTTCGCGTTGAAGAAGTCAGGGCTGCGAAGGTGCTCATTCAGCTTCTCGGTGTTGGTGTCCACGCTGCTCGCCTTGACCGTGATGTCGAAGCGGACGCCTTCCGGCGAGCCGTTGGCGGAAGTGAACGTCCCGGACACATCATTGATGCGCCCCCAGAACTGACCGGCGCCCAGATGCTGGACGCGAAAAAACGTGGCGGAATGGACATCGTCGACGTCGAATGTCGACGCGCTCATCGATGTGGACGAGGGAGCGGGCGTCCGTTCGGACTGCACGGCCGGCGCGGCGGCGATGAGGGCGAGACCGGCACCGGAAGCGACGACGGCAACGAAAGCGAGACTGGTGAGCGGGCGCATGGTCATGGTTCTGTTTCCTTGGTGGGATCCAGCGGCTTACGGCCTGTGAAAACAGGGAAACCGATGGGGCAGCGACGATAGGGCTTTTTCCATGCGAGGTCCAGACACGCTTGAGGGATCAACGGCCGCCATTAGGATCCGGTGAAGCCATGCCGCCCGAATCGCCGCCCGCATCCTTCACCGCTCTCCTCGTGGCCTGGCCAACGCTTCTTTCGCTCGCGATGGCGGTCCCGCCGCCGGACCCCACCGAGTTGCCTGCCGACCGCCCGCGCTACGACGCGCCGACCAAGCTCAAGCCCGTCGCCGGACTTCAGACGGCACTGTTCGCGAAGGAACCGCTCGTCGCCGATCCCGTGGCATTCTGTTTCGATGATCGCGGGCGCCTCTATATCGCCGAAAGCTCGCGGCAGGAGCGGGGTATTGAAGATAATCGATCAAGCTCGTGGTGGCTGATGGATGATCTGCAAAGTGTCACCGTCGGTGACCGGCTGCGCATGTATGAAAAGTGGGCCGAGAAGCGCGACGGGGCTATGGATTTCTATCGCAAATACGAAGACCGGGTCCGGCGTATCGAAGACAGCGACGGCGACGGGCGCGCCGACCGGGGAACGATCTTCGCGGCTCCCTTCAACGACCCGCTGGATGGCACGGGTGCCGGCATCATCGCCCGTGAGGGCGACGTCTGGTACACGAATATCCCGACGCTTTGGCGGCTTCGTGACAACGACCACGACGGTGTCGCCGAACAGCGGGATCGCGCGTGGACGGGATTTGGTGTCCGGGTCGCGCTGCGCGGCCACGACATGCACGGCCTCGCATGGGGCCCTGACGGCAAACTGTACTGGTCAATCGGCGACCGCGGATATAACGTTACGCTGCCGGATGGACGCGTCCTGGCCGACCCCCGGAGCGGCGCGGTCTTTCGCTGCAACGCCGACGGAAACAATATCGAACTGTTTTGCACAGGATTGCGAAATCCGCAGGAGCTTGCGTTCGATAACTATGGAAATCTTTTTACCGGCGATAATAATTCAGACGGCGGCGACAAGGCCCGCATTGTGTACTGCGTCGAAGCGGGCGAGACGGGCTGGCGGATGGACTACCAGACGCTCGAGGGCGCCAACCTCCGCGGACCGTGGAACCAGGAGGAGACGTGGGCGTTGCGTCCCGATCTGGCACCGGACCGTGCGCGCGAATACTCGAAGCTGCAGCCCGCCTACGCGATCCCCCCCTTGGCGCACGTCAGCAGCGGGCCGTCAGGCTTGGTGCACTATCCGGGCCTCGGGCTGCCGGCCGCGTTCGACGGCAGCTTCTTCCTTTGCGACTTTCTCGGTGGCGACGCATACAGCCGCGTATTGAGCTTCAAGACCGAGCCGGTCGGCGCGGGATTCAAGGTCGTCGAGGTCGCACCCTTCATAGAGAACGTGCTGCCCACCGACATCGACTTTGGCTACGACGGCAAGATCTACGTGAGTGACTGGGGCGGCGGCTGGTACAGCAAGGGGTACGGCGAGATCTACTCGGCGTGGGATCCCGAGGCGATCAAGGATCCGCGCATTGCGCACGTGGCACAGCTCTTTCGCGAGGGCTTTCGGGGCCGCAGCTCGAGCGAACTGCGGCAGCTGCTGGGCCATGCCGATCAGCGCGTGCGGCTGCGGGCGCAGTTCGCGATCGCTGAGCGCGGTCCGCAGGTCGTCGCGCTGCTTGCCGATGAGGCGATGAACGGCGCGAATCATCTCGCGCGTGTCCACGCGATCTGGGCGCTCGGCATGATCGCCGGCGACGGATACTGGCCGGAAGCGGTCAAGGACCTTGGTCCCCTGCTCCAAGATCCTGACGCCGAGATCCGTGCCCAGTGCGCGAAGGTCATCGGCGAAGCGCGGTTTCACGGGGTCCATGCGGACCTGATCCGCCTGCTCAGCGATGACGCCCTCCGCGTGCGCTACTTCGCGGCGATGGCGCTCGGGCGGATGGGCGTCAAGGAAGCGCACGCACCGATCGTCGCCATGCTGGCCGAAAATGATGGCAATGACGTGTTCGTGCGGCATGCCGGGGTCGCGGCGCTCGAGTGGCTGGGAAACCGCGAGCAAACGATGACGCTGACGACGGAACCGTTAGCGGAATTGCGATTGTGCGCGGTGCTGATCCTGCGCCGCTGGCACGACCCCAACGTCGCCCGGATGCTGCAGGACAGCGACGAGCGGATCGTGATCGAAGCGGCACGGGCGATCAACGATGTGCCGATTCCCTCCGCCCTACCGCGCGTTGCGGAACTTGCCCGGCGATTCATCGGCGATCCGGTGGACGAAACAACGGCGCGGGCCACGTTTCAGCGGGAGATCTGGACTGGCATCTCGACAGCAGGCGGCTCAGTGCTGGGTGAGGACGAAACGTTTCGTCGCCCGGCCGACCAGACCGAGACCGCGACAACGTTTGACGGAACCGCGAGTCTCCCGAAGGAGCTCGCGAATAATTATCTCCAGCGTATCTCCGGCGTCGTGACGCCTCCGGTCAGCGGCGTCTATACGTTTCACATCACGAGCGACGATCACTCGGCGCTGTACCTGAGCAGCTCTAAGAGCCCTGCGGAAAAGGCTGAAATCGCACGGGTGGAGGGATATGCCGGCCGCGGTGACTGGAGCGGGCAGCCGGGGCAGACGTCGCAGCCCGTCATGCTCGAAGCTGGCGTTGATTATTACCTTGAAGCCCGCCACGCTGAGGGCGGCGGGGACGACTTCGTCGCGGTGGGGTGGACGCTGCCCGACGGCACGATGGAGAGGCCGATCGGCACGGGGACTGTGCAGCCGCTCGAAATCCCCCTGCTGCGCCGCATCATCAATGCGTGCGTGCGCTCCGACGACCCCGCGTCGGTGACCGCCCTCGCTGACCTCGCGCGGGCGGCGTCTGTGCCGGAATCAATGCAGGTGGAAGCGCTCGCTGCGCTGGCGGAATGGTCGCGCCCCGGACCTCGTGACCGGGTCAATGGTGCCTACCGCGCCATCGATGCATCGGCGCGCGATACCGAGGCGTATCGCACGGTTCTGAAGCAGAAACTCCCGGGGCTCGTGCAGTTCGGGAAGGGGCCTGTGAAGGCCGCCGCGCGTGATCTTGCAACCGTCGCGGGCATCACGCTCGACGGTGGCGCGAACTGGGATGTGGTGATCGATCCGCAGCAGCCGGCCCAGGAGCGGGTCGCATGTCTGCGACAGCTGTGCAACGATAAAGATAAGCGGGCCGACGACGCGATCGCACGGGCCATCGAGTCGGATGCTCCCGCACTGCGCGCGGAAGGCCGGGCACAGCTCGCGCTACGGGACGCGACGAGCGGAGCGGCGGCACTGCGCGAAGGATTGGCCGCAGCGGACTCGCTGGAACGGCAGGCCGCGGTGGTGGCGCTGGGCCGCGCCGAAGGTGCCGAACTCGACCCGATCATCATGGAACTCATCGCTCAGCTGGAGTCGGGACCCTTGGACCGGGGGCTGCAGCTCGACGTGGTCCGAGCGGCGCAAAGCCGTGCCGGAACGACACTTGCGGCCCGAGCTGATGCATGGGTAGCGTCGCAGGATCGCGCCGGTCCCTCAGCGCGGTTCGCCATGACGGCCGAGGGTGGTGACGCAACGCGCGGCCACGAGATCGTCCACTTTCACACGTCGGCCACGTGCTTGAAGTGCCACGCGATACGCGGCCATGGCGGTGATGCCGCCCCGCCGCTCGACGGCGTCGGGACGCGGCTCACGCGCGACCAACTCGTTGAATCGCTCGTCCAGCCCGACGCCGTAGTCGTCGAGGGTTTCGGTGCGCACTCGGCGATGCCGTCGATGGGACCGGTGTTGACGCTGGAAGAGCTACGTGATGCGGTCGAGTATCTATCAACACTTCGATGAGTGGATATGAAACCCGCCACAAGAATGGCGGGGGTTCGTGCGCGGATTCGTGTCGACTTCTCAGCCGCGTCGCCGCCGCGCGCCCGCGATGTACAGCATGGCTGCAGCAAGAACCGACGGCGCCGGAACGGCGGCGGGAACGCCGTTACTTCCGAAGACCCAACCGTCCCACGAGCCGTCGGTGACGATGCGATCAGAGAATCCCATCGCGGGCTGCGCCCACGCCTGATCAGACGAGTCTCGTCTCCAATAGTGCCAGAAGTCGAGATACAGCGGCTTGGTCCCGACACCAAAGTTATAGTCGCTGCCGATGCCCACGCCGACGAGCTGATTGCCGAATGAGAACTCAATCACCTCAAACATAAACGTTTCCGGCTGTGCGGCTGCGACGACACTGAACAAATCCTCGCCTGTCTGTTCACCGTTCCAGTACACCGTGTAGAGATAGCTGTTCCCATTCTCGAAGTCGAACTGCAGCATGGAGGAGCTGGCGCCGGTTCCCACCTCGTAACTCGCTATGAGTGCGGCACTTGCGACTTGGGCTCCAAGCAGGACTGCGGAGGCGGAGCTGAGTGTAAGGGTTCTGGAGGATAACGATAATTGCATACAGACCGGTTCCCATCGGATAGATGCCGGGCTCGCGCCGGCCTAGGCAAGAAACGATCGTTCCACGTATGCAATTGACGGCGAGAAAGTACGCTGCGCTATCGATAAGCGCCTGCGCATTTCGAGCGTCTCTTGGCACGCGAGGAGGATCAACCCGTTCAGCGAGAGGACGTCGACCCGACTCTTCGCACGACCCTCTCCCACTCCCCTCCAAGTTTGGGTTGGGGGGGTGGGTCGCTCGAAATACGGT
>JAWXBD010000041.1:0-4067 GCA_034439815.1 Phycisphaerae bacterium | reverse complement strand
GATCACGACGTCGCCGCGGCACGCGTCAGAGGCCTTAGAGCCGTAACGGAAGCGAGGCGCGGCGTACGGGCCGTAGCGGAGCTGGTGGCGGTGGTCGGGTTTCATGCCATGATTATGATTCGGCCGGATGTCGCTCGCCACTGTCGGTCGCAGTAGGATAACGGCTATGAAAACCCCGCTTACCGCCCTGGCCTCGGTCACGCTCACGATCTTGCTCGGCTCCGTACTCGCGGCGGAGCCGCAGACCGTCACGGCCAAGGTCGTCGGCATCTCCGACGGCGACACGCTCACGGTCCTCGACGCTGCGAACGTGCAGACCAATATCCGGCTGAACGGCATCGACGCTCCGGAGGCGAAGCAGGACTTCGGCTCGCGCGCGAAGGAAGCCCTCTCCGGCAAAGTGTTCGGCCGCGAGTTGCGGCTCGTTAAACGCGACGTGGATCGCTACGGGCGGACCGTGGCCGACGTTTACGTTGGGGAGCGACTGATCAACCGCGAACTCGTGGCGGAGGGATTCGCCTGGCACTACGTGAAGTACGCACCGCACGACAAAGAGCTTGCCGCGGCTGAGGCGTCGGCGCGTGAGCAGAAGCTCGGGCTCTGGGCCGATCCGGCACCGATCGCACCTTGGGATTTCCGGAAGCCCGCAACGATGCCCACGGTTCCCGGCATGGTCTACGTCACGACCAAGGGAAAGAAGTATCACACGGCGACTTGCCGACATCTGAACGCTTCGGCGACCGCGATCCCGCTCGACGAGGCGAAGAAAACACGCGAGCCGTGCAAGGCGTGTCGACCGGGAGAGTGATCCGGTCGACGGTGTGGAGTTTCGGCTCAGCTAAGCGGCATACATCAGGCGAGAAGGGACAATTCATAAATTAATTGTCCGCGCCTCCTCGCGTCTCTCTCGACAGTGAGACGATCACAATGCAGAATGTCGCTGCGCTCAAAAGCCTGCGCCACTCAAGGAGTTATTCCATTGCGAGCCAACTCATTTAGTAATTGATTACCGTCTCACGCCGTGATGAACTGCGACTGCGCTCGGCAGAGCACTTCGAGGAGGAAGGCGAACGGTTCGACGGCCCGTTGATCGCAGGTGCGAATCACCGACATCAGAATACTTTGCGCACGTGCACCGGCCCAGGTGCGGTTGCCGCCCCAGACTTTGCGATTCACGACGGCCGGACGAATGGCCTGCTCGGCCCAGTGGTTCGTGGCTTGAATCGCCGGATCGATCAAGAACCAGAACCACTGCATCGCATGCTTCGAGACATGCCGGGCCAAGCGGCGATTCGGTGCGTGGGTGAAGCGGCCCGAAGCCAATTGTTCCAACTCGCACGCCAAGCCCAAGCCGCGTTCGGCCAAGTCATTGCCGCTCAACCGATGCCCGCGCCAGGCCCGCCGCAGAGCGAACGCCTGATCGATGAGTCCGAGCACCGCGCGTGGGAAGCGCACGGCCCCGCGGACGGCCGTCTCCGACAGTTCTCGGCAACGTCGCTGCAAGTGCGCGAGGCACTGTTGATGGAAGGCTCGGGTGAAGCGGTCGTAGACGCTCCAACCGTCATGCACCAGCGTGCCCGGCCAATCGAGCCCCAGCAGCGCCTCGGCCGGTCGATGACTGCGGGTCGGATCAATCGCGTAATACGTCGTGCGACGGCTGACGAAGGCATGCAACCAAGCCAAGCGGCCCCCGACCCTCCAACCCGTCTCGTCGGGCGCGACCTCCGACGCGCCCCGCAAGTCCGTTCGCAGTCGTTCATAAGCGGCAGCGCAGCGTTCGGCCGTCCGCAACGTCGAACGGACGCTGGTGGCCCGTGCGATCCGCAGTTCGGGGAACAGCGTGCCGAGCAGTTTCACGCTCTTGCCGTGCGACAAGCCGAGTTCTTTGTTGAGGAGCGCGAGCAGGGCGTGCACGCGCGGTCCGAGTTGACTCGCCGCCGCGCCGCGGGCCGAACCGGTCTGCAAGACGTGACGGTCGGCGACGGTGCGACGGCAAGCATCGCATGTGCCGACATGCACGTCGAAGCGGCGATAAATCACCGTGCGAGGAATTTCCGTCTGGTACTGCACGGCGACATGCGTTTCACTCACGTGCCGCTCGCCGCAGTGCGGGCACTCCGGCGGCAACGGCACGTCGTAAGTCTCGTCGATGCGCGGCGGCACGCTGCGATGGGCGTGCGGGCCGTGCCGCTTCCCCGACTTACGGCCCGGCGGCTTCGGCTCGGCGACCGGCGGTCCCTTCGAGAACGGAGCCGCTTGACGCTTGCCCCGACGACGTTCCTCTTCCAAAGCCGCAGTCAGCTTCGAGACCTGCTCGCTCAGCGATCGCACCAACGATTCCAACTCGGCCACACGAACCTCAAGTTCGCGGCAACGCGGGCACGGCGGAAGGGAGCGATCAGCGGCCATGATCGCCGAGAATATCCGCTGCCGACAAATCGCGCAAGCGCGATGCGGTAATCAATTACTTGTACAATTCTCTCGTGGTCATTTCGGATCTCCTGATAAGTCAGATTTAGACACTGCTCATCAGACCGATTTGACCACGCTTTGTAAACTCTTACGGCAACACAAACTTACGACGCGCACTTCATTTGTCGATGAACCCTTATGAATCACAAAACACACATCCTAATAATCCTCTCCTACACACTCATCGCATCGTCTGCATTCGGAGCCGATCCACAACCGTCGTTCCGTTCCGCAGGTCTGCCGGTCACGCTCGCACTGGATAAACCGGGCTATGTGACAGCCGTCATCGAGCGTGCGGATGGCCGGCGTGTCAGCAATCTGGCCAGCGAGGTGAAGGCTCAAGCGGGCCCGATCACGTTCAACTGGGACTTCTACGATGTGGGTGTGCAGAAGGGCGAAAAGGAGCCTTACACGCGGACGCTGGTAAAGCCGGGCACTTACACGGTGCGCGGGTTGGTGCATGATGGCATCGATCTGCGCTATGAGATGTCGGTCTATAGTCCCGGCACGCCTCCGTGGAAGACGGAGGACACCTCGGGGACGTGGATGGGCGACCATGCCGCGCCGAGCGATGTGCTGCATCTGGCGAAGGGCCCGGATGGCTCGCCCGCCATGGTGTTGGCCACCTCCTGCGCGGAGTGCGGCCATGCGTTGTGTTACGCGGATTTGAGCGGGAAGAAGTTCAAGGGCATCAACAGCGACAACTTCAATGGCGCCAAGGCGATCGCCAGAGACGTGGCGCCGGGTGCTGAGGCGGGCGTCGTCTATTTTGTCAACAACGTCGGCTTGTGCGCGGGCCTCACGGAAAAGGGAAAGCATCAGGTGCTTTTCAAATACACGCCGAAGAAGCCGTATCCGACCATCGATGAATATGGCTTTCTCGACCTCGCCGTGCGTGGGGGCGTGGCGGTGATCTCGAACACCGACAATGGGGATAACATGGATACGACGACGGGGAACCTGCTCGTCGTGGACATCGCGAAGCAGACGATGCTGGCGAACCTCGAAACCGGTCCCAGCCGTGGGGTGGCCTTTGGTCCGGACGGCAAGCTCTACGCGATCATCGGTCAGGCGGTCGTGCGTTATGCGCTCGACGCGGCCGGAGTGCCGACGAAGGAGGCCGAAGTCGTCACCGGGCTGCTGGAGCCGCGTCGTCTGCGCTTTGATGCGGCGGGCAATTTCTATGTCGGAGAATGGGGCACGCGGCATCAGATCAAGGTCTTCGACAAGACAGGGAAGTTGGTGCGGACGATCGGTAAGGCAGGCGGGCCGCAGATCGGCAAATACGACGAGGAGCGCATGGATCGGCCGGACGGCATGGCCGTGGATGCGCAGGGTCAACTCTGGGTCGCGGAGAATTCCCATGTGCCGAAGCGGATCAGCCTGTGGAATGCGGGCACGGGAAAATTCCTCCTCGCCACCTACGGCGGACCGCAGTATGGCGGCGGTGGCACGCTCGATCCGGTGGACAAGACGATCTTTTACTATCCGCACGGCGTGGCTCCGATGGAGAAGGCCTCCATGGCCTTCAAGCTGGACTGGGCCACCGGGCAGAGCCGCTTGACCCACATCCTGACGCGAACGCCGCTGATGGG
>JAWXBD010000040.1:0-2561 GCA_034439815.1 Phycisphaerae bacterium | reverse complement strand
GCGCAACTCACCGTCGACGACGCGATCCGGCTCGGGGCCGCTAGTCGACGACCACGCCCGCGCGCTTGATCACCGGCGCGAACTTCGCGGTCTCGGTCTTGATGAAGTTGAGGAAATCCTCGGGCGTGCCTTCTACCATCGTCGCGCCGCGAGATTCGAGCACCTCGCGCAGCTTGGGGTCGCGCGAGGACTTGTTCAAAGCGGCGTTCAGCTTGAGGATCGATTCGCGCGGCGTGCCGGCGCGGGCGACCAGCCCGAAGAAGGACACGATCTCGTAACCCTTGAGGCCGATCTCGTCCATGGTCGGCACATCGGGCAGCACGTTCACGCGCTTGAGGCTGGTGACCGCGAGCGCGCGCACGCGGCCGGCCTTGATCAGCGGCACCTGCGGCGGGATGTTGTCGATCATCATCTGGATCTCGTTGCCGAGCAGCGCGGGGATCGCCGGACCGGCGCCGCGGAACGGGATGTGGACGATGAAGGTATTCGTCATCGTCTTGAAAAGCTCGCTCGAGAGCTGCGGCGAAGTCCCGTAACCGGGCGACCCGTAGTTGAGGCGGCCCGGATTCTTCTTCGCGTAGGCGATGAACTCCTGCGCCGTCTTCACCGGCAGCGTCATGTTCACGACGAGCACGTTGGGCACGGACCCGTACTGGCCGACATACGCGAAATCCTCGATCGGCCGGTAGTTGAGCTTGCGATACAGCGTCGGGCTGATCGCAAGCGACGGGTTGGCGAGCAGCAGCGTATAACCGTCGGGCGCCGCGCGGGCCACCATCTCGGCGCCGACGTTGCCGCCCGCACCGGCGTGGTTCTCGACCACCACGGGCTGCCCGAGCTCGGCCTGGAACGGCGGCTGCAGCGCGCGCGCGACCAGGTCGATCAGCCCGCCCGGCGGGTAGGGAACGATGATGGTGACCGGACGCGAAGGGAAGGCCTGTGCGAAAGCCTGGGGAGCAATGCACAGCCCGGCCGCGGCCAGGAGCGCGCAAAGGTACGACGAGAAGCGACCGATCATGTCCTGCCTCCTTTTTATGAACTCATGTGGCGGCCTCTCCGGCCGCTCGCCGCCAATATACTCGATGCCCATGCGCCTTGCTGCCCTCGCCTTCATCTTCGCTGTCTGCGCCGCTGCGTCCGCGTCGGAGCCGCTGCCCTTCATCGACTCGCACGTCCACCTCAACGACGAAGCGATGCAGCTCGAGCTCATGCGCCGTCACGGCGTGGAGCGCGCGGTGATCTTCTGGGGACGCAACAGCGACAACGACACGATTGCAGAAGCAGTGCGCCGCCACCCCGAGCGCTTCATCGGGTTCGCCTCGATCTCGCCGGAGCGGCGCGCCTATCGCGGCGCCTGGGACACGAACGACCTGACGCTCATCAAGGCGCTCGACGACCTGCTCGCTTCGGGGCGCTTTCGCGGCATCGGCGAAATTTCAGTGACGCACTTTCCATCGCCCGGCCTGCCCGAGGCGGACTACGACCCCTCCGGGCCGATGATGGAGGCCATCATGGAACTAGCGCGCAAGCACCGCGTGCCAGTGATGGTGCACGTCGAGTCGACACGCATGCGGGAGCTGTCGGCGCTGCTCGCGAAATTTCCGGACGTCGCGGTGATCTGGGCGCACGGCGGCTACACGCCGCTTTTCATCGCCCGTCGCATGCTCGAGGCGCATCCGAACCTGTACTACGAGCTCAGCGCGCGGACCTGGCCGGTCCACCCGCGCTCTCCGGACTACACGATCCTCAGGGACGGAATCAACGTGTGGCCACAGTGGCTGGCGCTGATCGAAGCAATGCCGGAGCGCTTCCTGGTCGGCACCGACGCGAGCCACCGCTCGGCGCAAAGCGAGGAGATGAAGCACTCGAGCGTGCAGGCGTTTCTGCGGCAGTTGAGCGTTGCGACGCGCGAGCGGGTCGCGCGCGCGAACCTGCTCGGACTGATCGGACCGGTCCCGGCCGCGAGTCGGTGAATGCTGCCATTTTCTGCATGGATACCGCGCCACTACTGTGTCCGCGGGGGATATGTTGCCATCGTCCGTGTGCGGGAACAACGTATCACCCGATGAGAACGCGGAAGCGCTTGCGCCCCTTGATGCGATAGACGGAAAAATCGCGCTGGTCGATCGTCGCGATTGCGCTCACGCCGGTGCGCTCGGCGAGCGCAATCAGCGTCGCATCCGCGTAGTCGCAAGGCAGGCTCGCGTAGCGCTGGATGATGGCCGCCAGGACCGAATGGTCGTCCACGGCTTCGACATTCATCATTCCGGCGGCACGCACGCGTTGGGCCCAATGCAGCGCGGCACGCTGGTGCGCTGGCGACGCGGCAAGCAAGTAAGCCGTTTCGGTCATCACGGCTTCAGTGGTCAGCAGCCCGCCGCGGACCGATGCAAACCACTCGGCTGCCGCCGAGTGGTGACGATCCGAACGGTTGACCAGCGCGACGATCGCGCCGGTGTCAACGAGTGCGCGAGCCACGGAACGCCTTGCGGGCGAGCTCGCGCGCATTCTCCGACTGGATTGCCGCAGTACCTTTCTCCGGGATCAGGTCCACTGCCAGG
>JAWXBD010000039.1:0-8212 GCA_034439815.1 Phycisphaerae bacterium | reverse complement strand
TCAGGCAGTGTTTCATCTTGTCTGCCGCACCGGCGACTGCCTGGGCAATGGTTGCCGCCTCGCAGGTTACCGCCGTGGGCTGCCGCCCCTCTAGGCGGGCTTCCATCATGCAGCGTTTGTCGGTCTGGCCATTCTTGTCGCCGTTCTCGTCGCTGAGGTGAATCTCCACGCGAGTGATACGTTTACTGAAACGACCAAGAGAGCTCGCGACGGTCGCTTCAACCTGAGCCACGATCTCCTCGCGCCCTTCGATGTTCTTGTCGGTGTTGACTTGGATTTGCATGCGTGAATCTCCTCTTGTTCTTGGTTGGCTTAGTATCGATAAATTGCGGCCGCGCCGGCACGTGTGGGCATTCTCGCCGCCGGGATGACCAAGACCTCGCCACCCATCTTGCCAACCAGCTCGCCCAAGTCATCGAGCAGGTCATCGACTCGTGGGTTGTTCAGCGCGCCGCCAATGACCTTCCCGGTCACGCCGTCGAGGTGTCCTACGATCTCACGATCAGCCTCGATGAGTAGCGTGGCGACGCGCCCCGAGGCTGCGGCTCCGGCGATCTGCGGCAGGTTGTCGGTGCCGTGCCCGGTCGCTCTGGCCCGCACGAAATCATTCTCGAGCTTTGCGAGTCGCGCTTCGTATTGCGGTTCAACAACCTGCCAGGCGAGGTTTCGCAGGGCGTCGTTTGTCACCGCGTCAGGATTGACCGTAATTCCCTTGGTCAGCAGATGGGGATTCTGACTGACTTCGTGAAAACGATGGTGATGCTCCGGTAGCGCGGCCAAGATGAGAGGCAGGCCCGTGGGGCGCGAATGGTGCTCCAGCACTGCGCGGTCAATCGAGCGGAAGAATCTATCCGCGTCGATGTCCGCTTCGTCGGCCTTTCCGCCGTGGCCGTGGTGCATCGCAGGGTTCGCCCCACCCAATCCCCCGTAGGATGCGACCGTCTGGTGCGGCTCCGTTAGCTCCTCGCCGAGCGCGTCGGTGATCGTGCGCGGCACGCCATCGGCCAACTCGACCTCCTCAAGGGCGTCGCGATCTCCTTCGAAAAGACGGATCTTGTCGAGGCTCAACCCAAGCACCTGATAGCGGTCGACCGACTGGAGGAACTGCCACAACGGCTTGATGTGAAAGCCGTCCGCCACAACAACCAATTCGGTGACAGGACGCGCCAGGCGGAACACTCGAAAGAGGTTGGGTGCGCCCAGCACCGCCAGCCCGTCGAGCGTTTGATTCCAGAAGTCGTGGTCGTGCTCAAGTGCCTCGAAAGGCTTCAGAAGCAATCGAGCCTCGCTCGTGGGATAGGCCTGCAGGAGAGATGCTTCGAGCTGCTTCACGAGGTTTCGGAACCGGATCGGGTCCTGCCGGTTTTCTGGGTGCCGTCGGTGCGTTGGTTGGTAGAGCGAGAGACAGGGTGGCCGAGGGGACAGAAGCTCGGTGAGCGATTCTTTCGTGAGTGAGATCATCGTTTCTCCTTTGGTGGTCTAACCGCCATGCGTACGACTGCAGTTAAAGCAAGAAGCGTGCTAGGCGCCTGCTGCGCACAGAGCCGGGCTAACGCTTTCGCGGAACGCACGAAACAAGGAAAGAGGTTGCATATTCGGATCGACGTCCCGGCACGACGTGGCGCGCGCGTGACGTCGAGATTGGGTTTTCCCACGTAAGGCCTGGAAATCAGCTCTTCTGCCTCCTCGACAACCCAGGTATGGCTCTTGCACTGGGTAATGTCGGTTAGTGCCAGTCGGCGGACACCGCCATTAACTCACAGTTGAAAGCAGCAGTCCCATGGGAAAGATCATCGAGGTCAGAGGAACATTGGAGGAGGCGCGGTCATGAAAGCTTTCTTGGCAGCATGTGGCGCGTTTACGCTGGTACCACTGGCGTCAGCGAACGATATTAATCAGCGGGAGTCGGAGGCCATGCAAATCAACAAGGACTGGATCGACAAGAATATGCAGGGCTGGCCTGAGGAAACCAAGGAGGCGGCGGCGGTGACAATCGCAGCACACGGACCTCCTGAAGCGGTCGGTACCGGGTTGATCGTCTGGGGAAAGTGCGGTGCTTGGAAGCGCATCCTTCTGCACCGTCACGATGTGCCGCATGAGTTCGCAATGCCGCGCAAGTATGTGCGCCTACGGTTTGTCGACAAGACGGTTCCCGCTGACACGTTCGACCAGCTCGCGAACTGTGACACTAGATGATGCCGAAGACGAATCCCTCCAAACCGCTGCGTGTCTTCGTGATCGCCGGGTCGAACCGGCGTCAATACAACTGCCCGGGCGTTGACTCCAAGGCGCGCATGCTGATGTTGCGCATGGCGGATCAATTGCCTGGCGACTGGGAGGTAGACATCGAGGACATTGGAAACGTCTACGGCCGTTCACGTATTCAGAGTTGCAACGGGTGCGTATCTACCTCGATGGCGCTGTGCGTGTGGCCCTGCAACTGCTACGAAAGCGGAAATAGCGACGAGCCCGACCTCATGTGGGACCTCGACATGTATGCGCGCCTCGAACGTGCGGACGCATGGGCGATTATCGGCCCGGTAAACTGGTACGGACCGACGAGCAATCTCAAACTAATGTTCGATCGCTTGATCTGCGCGAACGGTGGCAATCCCCGCGAAGATCTCATTGCTCACAAGAACCCCGAGCTCGCGATGGCGCTCGACAAAACTGCCGAGTGGCGCGCCATCAGCAAGAATCATCTCGAGGGTCGCACGGCTGCGTTCTTCAGTTACGGAGACGGTGGCGGTGACGAGCTGGACGCGGACGGACGGCCACGCTTGTTGCGCCACCCGGCGTACTTCGATCCCACCGCCGAGATCAAAGATGATCGCCGAGCGTACGAGCCTCTCGTCTGGCAGTGCCGATATGGTGGCATCGAGGTGCCCGACGCGCTCTGGACCCACGAATACTTTGGCGAGGGCAAACCGTATAGCGAAGCGCAGGCGGAGGATCTCGCCGGCGATGCCGCGTTTCTGGCCGCCTTTGATGGGTGGACGTCCGCTATCACGGAGCACGTCCGCAACAAAGGCAAGGTTGAGGCGGGCGAATACCGGGCTGCGGGCTACCGAGCGCCGAGCCATCACCTCGCCGATCTGAAGCTGAAGTGGCGACAGGTGCGGATGAGTCTCGGCCACGCACCCGAAGGCTCTTCCCCGCAGATCCAAGACGACCAAGGACTCAACCGCGACGCGACGTTTCGCCCTAAACGAAGCGCAAAAACCGAGCTAGAAAGAAAGTGACGATGGACAAGCACGACCACTATTATCACCGCGACGATCTCGGACGGTTTGGCGAGATCGGCAACAACGTCGGTCCCCTCGCGGAGAAGTTTTTTGCCTGGTACGGTGCGGTGTTCACAGACGGCGCGCTATCGGCGCGTGAAAAGTCGCTGATCGCGCTTGCGGTCGCTCACGCGGTCCAGTGCCCCTACTGCATCGATTCTTACACGAGGGACGCGCTTGAGAAGGGCTCTGATCTCGACCAGATGACCGAAGCGGTGCACGTCGCCGCTGCGATCCGCGGAGGCGCCTCGCTCGTTCACGGCGTACAGATGCGAAATACTACCGACAAGATCGGGATGTAAGTGCCGCGCCACCTGCCCACGTTGCAGGAGCGGAGATCGCCGCTGGCGTCCGCATCCACGCAGCTTGATCGCTTGCACGCGCTCGCTTTGCCACGCGAGCTCGACGCATGCTTGGCCGAGGCCGGGCATCATCCGCTGCGGGCCGAGGGCGTCAAGGTGCTGCAGCTCAACCTGGGAAAGCGTTGCAATCAAACTTGCCGACACTGCCACGTCGATGCCGGACCCGACCGCACCGAAGTCATGGCGCATGAGGTGGTGGTGCGCTGCCTCGAACTCCTCGATCGCAGCGCGATCGCGACGGTCGATATCACGGGTGGCGCGCCGGAACTACATCCCGAGTTTCGCTGGATCGTCGAGCAGGTCCATCGACGGGGCCGGCATGTGATGGATCGCTGCAATCTCACGATCCTTGAGACTCGGCCGTATCGCGACCTGCCGCAGTTCTTCGCGGATCATGACGTCGAGGTGGTCTGCTCGCTTCCGCACTATCGTGGACCCAGCACCGATGCGCAGCGTGGTGATGGCGTGTTCGCGAGCTCGTTGCGCGCGCTCCGTCGATTGAACGAGGTGGGCTACGGGCAGGGCGATCCGAAGCGCCGCCTGGTGCTGGTCTCGAACCCGGTTGGCGCGTTCCTCCCGGCGAGCCAGCGATCAATCGAAGCCGAGTGGAAACGCGAGCTGCGCCGCTTGCACGGCATCGAGTTCGATGCCTTGTTCTGTATTACAAATATGCCGATCAGCCGGTACCTCGAATGGCTCGAGTCGAAGGGCAACCTTGCGTCTTACATGGATCGACTCGTGACCGCGTTCAACCCCGCTGCGGTCGAGGGCGTCATGTGTCGAACCACGTTGTCGGTTGGTTGGGATGGAACCCTCTACGACTGCGACTTCAATCAAATGCTTGAGCTGCCAATCACGACCCACCGGCGCACGATCCACGACGTCGATCTCGACGCGCTCGCCGGGCGCGCGATCGCGGTCGACCGGCATTGCTTCGGGTGCACCGCAGGCGCGGGATCAAGCTGTGGCGGCGCGACGGCCTAGGTCGACATGATGATGCTGAGGTGGCGGCGATGAGTGGCGCGCGGATCTGCATCTTCGCCAAGCCACCGGTGCAAGGTTTTGTCAAAACGCGCCTGGCCGCGGAGATCGGCGCCACGCGCGCGACCGAGCTTGCGCGGGCATTCCTCGTCGACACGGGTACTGCGATGCGCGCGATCGGGTGGGCGGAGACAATCGTGGCAACGACCGGTGCGCTCGAGCGCGGGCTTGAGGCCGAGGTCGGCGTGCCGGTCTGGCCGCAGGGCGACGGCGATCTGGGCGCGCGCATGGAACGCGTGCTCGCGCGAGCCCTCACCGATGCGCCGATCGCGATCGCGGTCGGCACCGACTCGCCCGGACTCCGAGCCCGGGTATTCGACGAGGCTCGGGCGGCGCTGACAACGGCGGATGCGGTGATCGGTCCCACGGACGACGGGGGATTCTACCTGCTCGGTCTCCGGCGCTGTCCCCCCGGCTTGCTCGCCGACCTTCCGTGGAGCGCGCCGACAACCTACGCCGAGACCAGCGCACGCCTGCGCGCATGGGGCCTCTCCGTGGTCGAGCTCGGACGGTGGTTCGATGTCGATCGCGCCGATGATCTGTCGCGGCTCCACACCTTGCTCGACACCGGCGGGATCTTTGCGCCTGCGACGCGCGCTGTGCTCGGCGTCCCTCGCGTCTCGATCATCATGCCGGTGCTCGACGAGGCGCTTCGGATCGGACAAGCGATCGACGATGTGCTCGCGCTACCCGGACGCAAAGAGATCATCGTGGTCGATGGTGGGAGTCGCGACCGCACACTGGAAATTGCGCGCCAGAAGCCGGTCCACGTTGTACTCGCCTCGCGTGGTCGCGCCATCCAGATGAATGCCGGCGCCGCGATTGCGGCGGGCGAGATCCTGTTGTTTCTTCATGCCGACACCAGCTTGCCGCGGGATGCGATCGCACACGTCAAGCAAGCGTTCACCGATCCCGCGGTTGTCGCGGGTGCGTTTCGCACCTGGACGGTCGCCGATCCAGGCGAGACGCGATGGTTCGCGCCGCTTCTGCATGCCGCGGATCTGCGGTCGCGGTACACGTCGCTTCCCTACGGCGACCAAGCCATGTTCGTCCGCACAACGGCGTTTCACCGCGTCGGAGGCTTTCCCGATCAACCGTTGATGGAAGATCTCGAGTTATCGCGACGCCTGCGCCGCATCGGGCGGATCTGTACGGTGTCAGCCAACGTGCAGGTGTCGGGACGACGGTTCCTGGCGAGGCCGGTGTTCTACACGCTCGCCGTGAATCTGTTTCCGTCGCTGTATCGGCTCGGGATCTCACCGAAGCGACTCGCGAGGATCTACCAAAATGTCAGGTAATCGATGAGCATCCTCCGGTTTGCACTCGCGGCCATCGTGTTCGTCGCCCTCTATTTTTGTGAGCGCAAGTGGCCGCTTCGCACATTTGCCGATCCCGGTTTGCGTCGGGTCGGCGTGAATCTCGACGACACCCTGTGGCACTGGCACTGGCTTCTGTTATCGGTTCCGTTCCGCGCGATCCAGGTCGTCTCGCTGGGGGTTGCCGCGCGTTCACGGGATCCATCACTCGCGTGACCGAGCGCACCTGCACCGAAACTTCGGCACGCTGTCGTCTGTGTGGGATCGATTGCACGGCCTTCGCGTCACCGCCGTTGCTCGCCGTCCCGTTTCACCGCGAGGTCCCCGCGCGATGAAGCAGATGGTGATCGCAAAGTGGTCGCCGGAGTCCTCATCGGATCGCGGGCCGTGGGCGGGGCGATCGGGCCCGCTACTTGACCATCAGGAACCGGCGGTCAACGTGGACGAAGAGCTGACCCGGCAAGTCTGGAGCATCCGGTCGACCAGCTCAATGTCGACGGGTTTGGTCATGTGCGTGTCGAAGCCGGCGGATAGCGCCTGCAGGCGATCGCTCTCATTCCCGTATCCCGTCAGCGCCACGAGGTACACCGAATGTCCGAGCGCCGCGCGCACCCGCCGCGCGACTTCGTAGCCGTCCATTCCGGTGAGGCCGATGTCGACGAGCGCGACGTCGGGCTTTTCGGCGATGATGAGCGCCAGTCCTTCGATCCCGTCCCCCGCTTCCTTCACGTCATGCCCGCACATCTCGAGCACTTCGCGAAAGACCTCGCGCAGGTCGTCGCTGTCATCCACGAGCACGATCCTGCGCGCATCGGCCAGCACATCTGGGGGGGGCGGAAGTCGCGCGGTGAGCTCGGCGCCGTGCCCGAGGCCTTCGCTCTGCGCGAGCTCGACACGGTCCAGGAACGTGGACAATTCGCTTACCCACCTGTGCGACGCGTCGGCGTCGGCGCTCCCGGCCGCCTGCTCGAGGGAGGCGCCAATGTCAGTAATGTTCTGGAATCCAAAGCTGGCCCCGCTGCCCCTCATAGAGTGCCCCAGGCGCTTCACGGTCTCAAATTCACCCCGAGCCAAGGCGTCCAGCATCGTGATGACATCCTGCCTGCGGTTCTTCAGAAACGAGGGGACCCGCGCTGCCAATTTAGGATGCGCAAGCACAAGGCTCGGATCCTTCTGGATGTTCTGGATGTTCTCCACTGTCGAAACTTGCGATGATGGCGGCGCGACCATGGAATGGTCCTTGATCGCTTGCAGCAGCACCTCTTGTTTGATTGGTTTCGTCAAAAACGCCGTGCACCCCGCCGCCAGACACTGTTCTCGATCCCCCTTCAAGGCAGAGGCCGTCAGTGCGATGACTGGCGTTGGCGGCCGACTGTTCGCCCGTTCCCACTCTCGAATCTTCCGCGTCGCGGTCAGGCCGTCCATCACCGGCATTTGCCTGTCCATCAGGACGAGGTCGTAGTGGCCGACTGCGAACATTTTACAGGCGCTCGCCCCGGTTTCGGCGATTTCGACCTGGTACGGCGTGTCCTCAAGGTAGGCCACCGTGATGGTGCAGTTGTCGGGCGAGTCCTCCACCAGAAGAATACGCAGCGCCCGCAACGGCGGCTCGGGACCTGTGTCGCCCAGCACGGCCAGCCGCGTGGGAGTCCCGACCCAGCTCTCGAACGGCACAACGAAAGAAAAAACGCTGCCCTTTCCGACTGTGCTTTCGCACCAGATGCGTCCGCCCATCAGCTCCACCAGGCGCTTGGAAATGGTGAGGCCCAGCCCCGATCCCCCGAACCTGCGAGTGGTGGATGAGTCGGCTTGCGTGAATCGCTCGAACACCCGGCCCAATTTCTCACCCGGGATTCCGACGCCGGTGTCCGAGACCGTGAACCGCAATGCGGTCGGGACGGAGGAGTTCACATCCGGCGTGACTCGTAGGGACACTGCGCCGGATTCCGTGAACTTAATCGCGTTGCCCATCAAATTGAGCAGCACCTGCCGCAGCCGTGTCGGGTCCCCGATCAAGTTAGCGGGCACGTCAGGCGCGAGCTCGCACACGAGGGCCAGCCCTTTTCCTTGAGCCTTGCCCTCCACCATCTCCGTCACTTTCTCCAGCAGGTCGTTCAACGAGAACCCGGTCTGTTCCAGCTCGAGCTGCGCGGCTTCAACCTTGGAGAGATCGAGGATGTCGTTGATGAGATTCAGCAGGTTGTCGCCG
>JAWXBD010000038.1:0-20013 GCA_034439815.1 Phycisphaerae bacterium | reverse complement strand
GGCTCTTGGACACGTGGCTCTTGGACACGTGGCTCTCGCCCCCTCGCTCGCTTGAGGTGGTCACTGAGGTTCCTTATCTTCCATGCGACTTGCGGATGCGACTCGAACCGTCTCGCGGCCTGCGTATCTTCTCCAAAGATCAGCTCTGCCTTCAAAGTCAGCCTGCTGCGCCCGCCGCGCGAATTCGGCTTCCGACTCCGTCAACCGAACGAGCGGCCCGACGACACTCCACGCCTTCGCGAAAAGCTCGCCTGGCTCGAGGCGCTCGCCTCGTGACAGCATCGGGTGAAGCTGCGATTCGATTGTGCTGGTCGCGAGCCGCTCCCGGAGGCGATCCTGACCGTATGTCTCGAGCCCGTGGTCCAAGATGAACGACATCGCGACGAACCAGCGACGGAATGCAGCTGATTGCGGCAGTTCCGGGGTGATCAGCGGCAGACGCGAGATATCCCACGCATCGCGCGGCGCCGTGCGATCGAGGAACGCGAGCATCTTTCCGACCCGATCGAGCTCGCCTGGTTGCCAGAGCGCTGCGGTGTGGAGTCCAGCGAGCGGTGTTCGCCAAAGAAAGTTGATGTCGAGTTCGACGCGATCATTCGGCCCCCCGGGCGAAACGTCGCGCGCGACTGGCCCGGCGGAACGACTGCATAGATGCCCCTCGAGACGGCTCGGATGCGTCCCGTTCCGCTGTAGTACTTGAGTCGAGCTCTGACTGCGGAAGGAGCGACCGAGGGCCCGAGGGCTTTCGCGATCTGATCCAGTGTGAACACCGGTTTCGCCGCAAAGAATGCATCGAGCTGGACTTGACGTTTCTCAGTCATCGGTAGTAATTTTCTACCAGTTCAGCCCAATACCGGCAAGTCAGGTGCCCTTAAGCACTTGACGATATTCGCTCATCTAGGTCAATTGGTGACCTAGATAGCCGAGAAACGTCAAGTCCATTGTCGGTCGAGAAAGAGCAAAGGCGGAAAAGGGGAATTGCCTGATCCGCGCCAACGGGCTCTCCACCTTCACCCCTTCCCCTCCAGTTTCGCCCGCAGAAACGCCAGCGTTTCCGCCCACGATGCACGCGCCGCTTTCTCGTTCGCGCCGTCGCGGCCGGTCTGCTGGCGAAGGAATCCGTGGCCCGCGCCGTCATAGATCTTGGCGTCGAAGCTTCTGCCGGCTTCTTTCGTGAGCGTCTCCGTCTTCTCCACTGTTGATGTCACGCGCTGATCGTCTTCGCCGTAGCAGCCGAGAATCGGCGCGGTGATTTTGGCGAGCGCATCCTTGTCGTCGGGAGCAGTCCCGTAGTACACGATGCCTGCGTCGAGCGCGGGCTGCTTCGTCGCATACGTCCACACGGTCGTTCCACCCCAGCAGAAGCCGATCACCGCGCACTTCTTCGTCGCGGCCGGCAGCGCGGTCGCGTACGCGCGCGCTGCATCGAGACGTATGACCATCTCGTCCTTGTCGAGTGCGCCGATGGCGGCGCGGACTTTGTCCCCTTCGAACGAATCCGTCGCGCCGCCGTCCGGTCCCTTCCCGGACAGCAGGTCCGGCGCCACCGCGATAAACCCCTCGGCAGCGAGCTGGTCGGCGACTCCGCGGACCCAGTCGGTCAGTCCGAAGATCTCATGAATCACGATGACTACGGGCGCGTTGTCCTTGCGCTCGGGATACGACACCCATGTCTTTAGCGCGCTCTTCGGTGCCCCCGCTTCGCCCGTTGCCGCGGTGAACGGGATGTTCACCCACTCGCCGTGCCGCGGTGAGTCGACCAGCGCCTTCGTGGCGCGATCACCGTCGGCGGGAAGGGCAGGCGCCTTCGCTCCTGACGTGTCAACAACCGGTGGAACGACTGGGGGCGAGGCAGGCTTTGCGGGCGGCGTCTATGCCGACGCGGACAGCGCCGCAACGAGGAGCATGTTGATGGCGATCATGCGCGCATTGTGCCGCGCTCCCGCGCGAGCGCCGCTTGACCGTTCCAGAATTCTTCAGCTTCGCGGCACCGGCTTCTTGCAGGGTTTGTGAGGGCGTCGACACTGCGCCGTCGGCGCGTGACCGCGCCCGGTATCGTGCGACATCCAATGGCGCCTGCCACCCATCGCATTCTGCCGGACCACCATCCGTGGAAAGTCACACCATTGCGCGCCGGAAGTTTTCGACTCGACGGCGGCGCGATGTTCGGCCTGATTCCACGCACGTTCTGGTCGACGTGGATTCTTCCCGACGATCACAACCGCATCGGGCTGAGCTGCAACTGCATGCTGCTGCAGGACGGTTCGCGCACGGTGCTCGTCGAAAGCGGATACGGCGACAAGTGGAGCACGAAGGATCGCGAGATTTACGCTCTGGAATCACGCACCGTCGTCGATGCGCTCGCCGAGCAGAACGTTGCAGTTGATGATGTCGACGATGTCATCGTGTCGCATCTTCACTTCGATCATGCGGCCGGCTTGACGAGCAACGCGCCTGACGGGTCGTCGGTGCGCACCTTCCCGCGAGCGCGGATTCACGTGCAGCGGCGCGAGTGGCTCGACGCCCTGGACAATCGATCAACGATGACGAAGACCTATCTCCCGTCGCATCTGCTGCCCATCAGAGACGCGATGACGCTCCACGACGGTGCGGTTCAGATGCTGCCGGGGATCGCGGTGCGACCCTTGATCGGACACACATGGGGGCAGCAAGGCGTCTTCGTGCGGACACCCGACGGAGTGACTGTGTTTCCCGCAGACCTCCTGCCGACCGTTCATCACGCGCATCTCTCAGCGTCGATGGGCTACGACATGCTGCCGTACGAAAACATGATCAACAAGCGCGAGTTTCTCGCCGAGGCGCTGGGTGAGGGCTGGACGCTCGTGCTTGACCACGACCCGGCGACCCCGGTGGTCCGCGCGGCGGCCGATCCCAAGGACTCCAGCCGAATCAGGCTCGTCCCGGTCTGATGCGGACTCGTTGCGAGAATCGGGACTGGAGGGTTGCCGTTCGGTCCGTAACCCCCGTATTCTGCACGGCTATGAAGCTGTCGACCACCACCGTCAGTCGGGTCACGACGTTCGTCACCCGACTTGCGCCAGCGCTCATGGCGCTCGCGCTCGCTTCGGCCACCTTTGCACAGGGCATCAACTCGGGACCCCGTCAGCCGAAGATCGACTCGGTGCCCAGCCCGGTGATCGGCTACGCGCTCTTGGCCGTCATGGCGATTGCCATTCTGTCGATCAGTCTTTATCCGTCGAAACGGGCACATTCTGATCTCTGATTTTCCGTCGGCGCTCGCCCAGTTCGCACGCCTGTACGGATCTTTTTCCGGCACTTCCACGCGTCGTCCCACGACGCCTTCCTTCTCTGGAGACACCGCATGAGCTCCCGTCGTCGTCGTCCGTTTCTTGGACTGCTTGCGCTCAATGGCGTGCTGCTCGTTGCACTCGGTGCAGTGACGTTCGCGCCCAAGGCCGACGCTCAGGCGGGGCGCAGCCGCGGCACCTATGCAATGGTCGCCGGCACCGTGAACGGGCAGCTGATGCCCATCGTTTACATCGTCGATGAATCGAACGCCGAGCTGGTCGGTGTGACGTGGGATGAACAGAGACGGGAGCTGATTGGCATGGGCTATCGCAATCTGCTGACGGACGCCACCGAAGTCGGCCGCGCCCGCAACTGATTGCCGGCGGCGATTGCCACAAGTCGTTCTCGACGCGAAATCTCGACTACATATTGATATTGAGGACAACGCTCATGCGCTCATCTGCCGCGATTCTCTGGGGCTCCGCAATCATCGTGACCGCGCTGGTTCTCGTCACCGCCGGCCGCCTTCCCGAAAGCCCTGCACACGCAAGCATGGCGACCAACGGCACCGGCGGCTTCAGCCTGGTCACCGCAAAGACCGGCTTCGGCCCCGCCGAAAGGCCATACGAAGTGCTCCTCGTCATCGATAGCCAGACGCAGATGTTCTACGTCTACGGCGTCGAAAATGCGACTGATCGCCGCATCCTTCTTCGTGGCGGCGCGAATCTGCCCACACTGTTCCGCGCAGCGCGTGGAGGGTGATGGCGAACGGATGGACCCTACCGCAGCGCCGTCCTGTTGATCCCGTCGGCGCGCAGCTGCGCGCCGACTCGTTCACCAAACGATCGATTAAGAAAGCCGCGAAGGTGCACGGTCTGCGCCTCGCGCTGTCGATGGTCGATCTGACGACCCTCGAGGGAAAAGACAGCGTCGAAAAGGTGCGCGGCCTGTGTCGAAAGGCTATTCGACCCGCTGATTTTGAGATGACACCACCTGTTCCGTCGGTGGCCGCAGTCTGCGTCTATCCGACGCTGGTCGGCGTCGCCAAGGAAGCGCTCCACGGCAGCTCCGTCAAGGTCGCGTCCGTCGCCACGGGATTCCCGAGCGGGCAGTTTCCGCTGGATGTGCGCCTTGCCGATGTGCGCTACGCCGTCGCCGAAGGGGCTGACGAGATCGACATGGTGATTGCGCGCGGACTTTTCCTGGCGGGCCGCTACAGCGAAGTCATGGATGAAATCCGCGCCATCAAGACGGCGTGTGGACGCGCACACTTGAAAATCATTCTCGAGACAGGCGAGCTGGAGACGCTCGACGCCGTGCGCTTCGCGAGCGACCTTGCGATTCAGGCCGCGCTCACGGTGCCGGCTGACGGGCACCAGTGCGACGACGGCGAAGTGTTCATCAAAACATCGACGGGCAAAGTTGCGCCGGCGGCGACGATGCCGGTCACGCTCGTGATGCTCGAAGCCATCCGTGACGCGTATCGGCGCACGGGCATTCGTGTCGGCATGAAGCCGGCCGGGGGAATTCGCACAGCGAAGTCCGCGCTTCACTATCTCGTCATGGTGCAAGAGACGCTCGGCCCCGACTGGCTTTCACCCCACCTGTTCCGGTTCGGCGCGTCGACGCTCGCGAACGACCTGCTTCGACAGCTCCTGAAAGAGATTCGTGGTCGCTACGCAGGAAGCGGCGATCTCTCCGAGGCGTGACGTGGCCCTCCGTTGGGCGCGACGAGTGTCGGGGGAAAGCCGGTTCCGCGCAAGGGTCGCCTTATCAGTCCTCGCATTCGTCCCGCGCCATCAACGCTTGCCGCCCGGTGGCCAGCGCGGAGGATTGGGTAAGAGGCGACAGTCGATCGCGTCACTCCACCTGCGCCGCCGCAGCATGTCCCGTTCGGATCTATCCTCTCTTCCCTGCATGTCCCCTCCCCCCCTGAATGGCCGATGCAGCTTTTGCCGAGCGGGGATTCGGACGTGGCGGCCATTACTTCACAGAATTCATGCACCTCACAGACGTTGAAGCCTGAACTGATGCGTACTCTCTCCACGGCAGGATTGCCACCATGTCTTTCGCCGGTCTGCAGGCCATTGGACGGTCTCAGTCGGTGCCGCGGGGAAGTCAATACGTCTTTGGAGGGGTTGCCGCTTACGAGCGGCATCTGCGTGCCATCATTGTCTTTGCGTTTTCTTCATCGCATGCTTCGCTGTGAATCGCTCCGCGCGATCGCTCTCTATTGCGCTCTCGTGCTGCGGGGGGAGCGTTGCTTATGAGCGCTGCGCAGAAACGCATGGCGAACCAGCTCTTTGGCTATCGCGTCCTCAAGCACCTGGGCGACGGGGCTGCCAGCCGCGTCTACGCCGTTCGCCATCCCAAAACGAAGCAGATCTGGGCGCTCAAGCACGTCCTCCTCACCGACACCGACAAGGACCAGCGGTTCCTTGACCAGGTGACGCAGGAGTACGAAGTGTCCGCGAAGCTCGATCACCCGGCGATTCGCAAGATGCACGAACTGTGCAAGGAGCGGATCGGACTCTTCAAGGTCGGCGGACTCGGATTGGTTATGGAGCTCGTTGATGCGACGCCGTTGAGCGAACTTCCACGGCCGCCCATGCCACAGTGCGTCGATCTGTTCCTGCAGGTGGCCCACGCGCTCCAGCACATGCACGACCGCGGATTTGTTCACGCCGACATGAAGCCGCTGAACATCTTGGTCGATGAGTCGGGCACGGCCAAGATCATCGATCTCGGTCAGGCGTGCAAGAACGGGACGAAGAAGGACCGCGTGCAGGGAACGCCGGGTTACTTGGCGGTTGAGCAGGCGGCGCGCGACGAGATCACGCCGCAGACCGATGTCTTCAACTTCGGCTGCACCATGTGGTGGGTGCTGCTTCGCAACCAGGCGCCGCAAGCGTGCCAGGCGGACGGAAGCACACGTCATCAGCGCGGCAGCGACGTCCCGGCGCCGCGCAAGCTCGATCCGAGCATTCCAGAAGACCTCTCGGTGCTGATGATGCGCTGCCTCGAAGAGAAGCCGTATCAACGCGTAAAATTGGGCTGGGTCGTGCGCAAGCTGGAAGAAATTCAGCGAAGTCTGCAGCCGGCCGCGATGCCGCTCGTGCGCACGAGTCAGGCGGGGTGAGCTGAGGTGCTGAGCGCGACATCGAGTGCGCCTGCGCCGCGCTTCGTGGACGGCCTCGTCGAGTCGCTGCCCACACTTCCGCCGTCGCTGGAACTGAAACGCCGTCTCCGCAGTTCGCTCGGGACTCACGCATGAATTCATGCGTTTTGGAAAGATTTGTATTGACGTCGCTCGACTGAGGCTTATCTTCTGCCCTCTTCGCCGGTGCGTGCGCGCCGCCTCCGGAGCCCGTCAATGCAAGTCATCGATCAGCCCATCCTCAACGCCTGTGTGCAAACCGACTGGTTCGCGCGCGATGGTGTTGGACTGCTCGGATTGAGCAGGCTGCGCTCCCGATTCAGCTGATGCTGATTCTTCGGCGCCCGACGCTCCCCTCGCCGCCAACCTGATCGTGGTCGTCCTTCGCACGTTGTCGCGTCCAGCGTCCTCGTGCTGCCACCCGCCGGGTGAGCTGACGAAGCAGGAGTCGGCGGTCGAAGTTGCCGCGCTCCGCACGATCGTCCAGCTCATGACGGGCGAACAGGAGTTCGTCGACCCGGTCCCCCCGCCGCCACCGTTGACCGCTGCGGCGTGCAAGACGGACGACGACGCGGCCCCTCTGGGAGCGAAAGCTTTCTGAGGGGCCGTCGGCCCTTCTTCGCGCGCTGCGAACGTCAAGGCGCGTGCGGCGCGCACTCCGGAAGCTCCGGCACGCTGCGGTCCCACTCGGTATCCCACACCCGCATGCCGCCGGCGAAGGCGAGCGAGTTGTCACCGAGACGCGTTCCCGCGGGCAGCTCGCGCAGCTCTTTCGAGTTGCCTCCGCCAAGCACGATGTAGTCCGGCAGAAACGTGCGCCGGAAGATGTCGCAGACCCGCGCGACTTCGACGCGCCACACGCGCTTGCCGAGTCTGACCTTTGCGGCGTTGCCGACCCACTGCTCAAACGTGCGGCGCTTCTTGTACGGCAGATGCGCCGCTTCGAGCGCGATCAGATGGCTGTTGTCGATGAGCGCGGTGCCGAGGCCGGTGCCGAGGCCGAGGAACATCATCCGCCCGCCCTGATAGCTGCCCACTGACTGCATCGCCGCGTCATTGACGAACTTCACACCACACCCGAACGCGCTTCGATAATCGAAGTCCATCCAGCCGGGCCCCAGGTTGACGGGTTCCTTCGCAATCCGACCGCTCTTGATCGGCGCTGGAAAGCCGATCGTCACACGGTCGTAGCCCGCGCCGTCGAGCAGCGTGCGCACATCCGCGACGAAGTTCGTGGGCGTATACGCAGTACCAGTCGGCGCCGTGCGACGCTCGGTATCGCCTGCGAGCAGACATTTGATCTTGGAGCCGCCAACATCGATGACGAGGATGCGCATAGCACCTACGTTATCGGGTGGCGGTTGTGCCAGGTTCAGCGGCACCGACGAGTTTCGCCTGCGCGCCACTGGAACGCCGTTCGGGACCCAATTTGGGGGTCATCCCCGGCGCAGGACCGAGCCACGGGTGAGACTCCTGGAACTTCGGAGCGCCGCCGTGTCAACGCGCATCGCGCCGAGTTCTTGGCGGCGAAGGGCGCGCACCGCGAGCCACCAAGCAATCGCGCTCATCCATCCCCATACACCCCGACAATGACTTCGCGCCGATGCGCCATCGTGCGATGCTCGCACAGAAAGATCCCCTGCCACGTGCCGAGCGCGAGGCGTCCGTCGATGATCGGAATCGCGAGACTCGTCTGCGTCAGCGCGGAGCGCACATGCGCCGGCATGTCGTCCGGACCTTCGTCGTCGTGCGCGAAGATCGAATCGCCGTCGGGAACGAGCCGCGCGAAGAATCGTTCGAAGTCCTTTCCGACCGTGGGGTCGGCGTTCTCCTGGATCAGCAGGCTGGCTGACGTGTGCCGCAGAAAGACGACGCACAACCCTTCGACGCAACGCGCGTCGCGCACGACCGCCGCGACGTCGTCAGTGATGAGTCGCATTCCCCGCGCTCGCGCGTCGAAGACGAGGGTTCGATGCATGGAGGCAGAGTAGCCGGGACGAGCGGGTTGCATGAGCGCGATGAGTCGCTACCGGTTCCAAGAACTTGCACTGATCCATGTCGAAGTTGATCGACATCTTCATCGTCACTGGCATCATCGGAATCGGGCTCGTCGGCCGTCAGTCATCGCTCGCGTCGCAGTTGTCCGCGCGCAGCGTCAGCTACGACCGCTCCGCGTGAATCGAGATGCAAGGGTCGCTGGCGAGAGATCACGTGCGAGCGCGCGCGGACGATCGAGTTCGCCAGCCCAGCAGCAATACATCGACACCGTTGCGCCAACAGCAAGCAGCGCCCGCAGGTACTCCGACAGCGCCTGGCGATCTGCGTCATAGCGCCGGCGGTCTGTGCGACGTAACCGATTGCCGCGATTGGTTGGAAAATCACAGCCACAATTCCCGCTTGAGATCAAGCCACGCAAATGTGGGAATGGCAGATGGACTTCGAGCAGGCTCGCTTCCTCTGACTCAATCAGTGCGACGCCGAACACGCTGCGTCCCTCGCGCTCAGACGCGATGCATGGTGCCTCAATCGTTGATCCGAGATACATGGTCCAGCACATGCGGGTGATTCACATACCCGAGGGAGAACACTCGGCGTGTTCATTGCCGATTCGTCAAACCTTACGCCGCGGTCGCTGCTTCGCCGAGATTGACTGGATGACCAACGGTCCTCGACCCTTCGATGGCAGCGGCGTCCGCGCATTGTCGATCGCTGCTTTGATGAGGGCTTGAGACGGCCAAACTCGCGAAGAACCACGCCCCAGTAACCAGCGCGACGAACATGATGCCGAGGATAAGTGTGAAGCATCCGCCTCGAACGACGCGATGCGCTTGCGCGGAGCGCCTTAACTCGTGATCGAAGGCGATTTGGTCCCAAGACTCGCAATGAACTCCATGATCTTCTCAGCCGCAGCGCCCGGATTCGTCGTCAGCGCGAGATGCGGGCCCTCGATGCGCTTCATGATCGCATCCGGGCGAAGCGCTTGAACCTGACGACCGCAGCGCGCCGGCACCACCCAATCGTGACTCGCTGCGAGATAGAGGAGCGGCACGTTCGATGCGCGAAGACGCTCGCGTACATCTCAGCCGCAAGCGTGATCGCGATCGGACTCGAGAAGCACCAGCCCAGCAGCACGCATTCGTCGCATTGATTGATCGCCGCACGTGCGACTTCAAGCAGGCGCTTGTACGCGCTCGGGCGATCGGTCGGATAGCGAATGGCGCGGGCGTCGATCGATGCCGGCAGCGCGGCGAGGAGCGGTTCGAAAAGCACGTCCGACCCTTCGAGTCCGGGCAAGAGGACGAACGTCGTTTTTCGTTCGTGTGCGTGAAGATCAGATCGCGTCATTCACTCCGCCTGCACGTACTCAATCGCGCTGAGGTCGTCGTCACGCGTCGGGCTGCGCCGAAGCTGCACGCGCGATTCCGTTCCTCAGCAAGCAAGTGAAAGCGAACTCATGCTGACTGGGCGCGAAGGAGTGAGTCCTCGCCTTCGACGATACGAGATTGTGCACGGATGTGCCTTCGAGCGCCGTTCCTGCCGAAATCGGGGCGTCCTTGCACGTACGATGTGATCCGTGAGCACAGCGCCTCCCGCACAGTCCAGCCGCGCGTCCGGTCACTCCGACGGTCAGCCGTGGATCTACGCACCGGCCCCCGAAACAGTCCCCGTCCACATTCGGCCGGAGTACGACCTGTTCATCGGCGGTGCCTTCGTGCCAAGCAAAGGCGGCAAGCGCTTTGCGACGCTCAACCCGTCGACGGAAGAGCCGCTGAGTCACATCGTCGAAGCGACCGCGAGCGATGTGGACCGCGCCGTCGCGGCGGCGCGCAAGGCGTTCAAATCGTGGTCCGCAACGAAGCCGACCGAGCGTGCGAAGTATCTCTTTCGGATTGCGCGGCGCATCCAGGACAAAGCCCGTGAACTTGCCGTGCTCGAGACGATGGACGGCGGCAAGCCGATCAAAGAGAGCCGTGACGTCGATGTTCCGCTCGCGGCGCAGCACTTCTTTTACCACGCCGGATGGTGTGACAAGTTGAAGTACGCGGCGCCGCATCTGCCGGACGGGGACGCGCCGCGTCCGCTGGGCGTGTGCGGACAGATCATTCCGTGGAACTTCCCGCTGCTGATGGCGGCGTGGAAACTCGCGCCGGCGCTCGCGTGCGGCAACACGTGCGTGCTGAAGCCCGCCGAGACGACATCGCTGACCGCGCTGGCGCTCGCCGAGATTCTGCTGGAAGTCGATCTCCCGTCCGGCGTCGTCAACATCGTGACCGGCGGTCCCAACGTGGGCCGCGCCCTCGTTGAGCACGGCGACGTCAACAAGATCGCCTTCACCGGATCGACCGAGGTCGGCAAGAAGATCGCTGCTGCGTGCGCGGGCACCGCGAAACGACTCACGCTCGAGCTCGGCGGCAAGAGTCCCAACATCATCTTTGGTGACGCCGCCATCGATCAGGCGATCGAGGGGATCGTGAACGGCATCTGGTTCAACCAGGGGCACGTGTGCTGCGCCGGCAGCCGTCTGCTCGTGGAAGAGAGCGTGCTCGGCGAGGTGATCGAAAAGCTTCGTCATCGCATGCGCATGCTGCGTGTCGGCGATCCGCTCGACAAGAACACCGATGTCGGCGCCATCAACAGCGCCGCACAGCTCGCGACGATCAATCGATACATCGACCTCGGCGTGCACGAAGGTGCGCGGCGCGAGACGATCGAGTCAGCGCCGCTTCCGGCGAAGGGCTACTGGTGTCGACCGACCTTTTTCACCGACGTGCAGCCAAGCCACACCATCGCCCGCGAAGAGATCTTCGGACCGGTGCTCGCCGTGATGAGCTTCCGCACGCCGGAGGAAGCGCTGCAGCGCGCCAACAACACACCGTACGGACTGTCAGCAGGCGTGTGGACGGACAAAGGTTCGAAGGTCTTCGACATCGCGCGCCGTCTGCGCGCAGGCGTCGTGTGGTGCAACACGTTCAACAAATTCGACGCGGCAAGTCCATTCGGAGGCTATCGCGAATCCGGCTTCGGCCGCGAGGGCGGCCGCCATGGATTGCTCGCATATCTGCAGCATTAGAGAGCTCGTGCCATGCCCCGCATACCGGTGACGAAAACCTGCAAGCTCTACATCAACGGTGCATTCCTGCGCTCCGAGTCAGGGCGCTCACTCGCGATCGTCAACGCGGACGGCCAGGTCATTGCGCAGATCGCGCATGCCAGCCGCAAAGATCTGCGCGACGCTGCGGAGCATGCAGTTGCCGGCCAGGTGAAGTGGGCTGCGGCCACCGCGTACAACCGTGGACAGGTGATGTATCGCATCGCGGAGATCATGGAGTCACGCAGCAGCGAGCTCGTCGAAGCGATCCGGACGATCGAAGGATCCTCGGCGATTGCCGCGAAGCGCGAAGTCGAATCAAGCATCGACCGTGTGGTGTGTTTCGCCGGCTGGACTGACAAGATCCTGCAGGTGCTTGGCAATCAGAATCCCGTCGCCGGCCCCTACTACAACTTCACGGTTCCCGAGCCGACCGGCGTGGTCGTCGTGATCGCGCCCGATGCGCCATCGCTTCTCGCGTTGGTGACGCTCGTATGTGCGCCGGTGTGTGCCGGCAACGCGGTGATCGCCATTGCCAGCGATCGCAACCCGCTGCCGGCGGTGGCGCTCGGCGAGATCCTCGCCACGAGTGACGTTCCCGCGGGTGTCATCAACATTCTGACGGGCCAGCGTGCTGAACTCATCGCTCACGTCAGTACGCACAGGGAGATCAACGCGATTTCCGCAGCGGTTCGCGATCCCGGCGAGGCCAAGGCGCTGCAACTCGGCGTCGCCGAAAACCTCAAACGCGTCCGGCTCATCAGCGAGCCCAAGCCGGACTGGACCGACGATGATCAGTTTGCCGGACCGTGGTCGATCGAGCCGTTCCTGGAGATGAAGACCATCTGGCATCCCTGCGGAGCGTGAGGCGGGCAAAACTCAGGCTTCGCCAACGCGCAAAGCCACGCTCTTCGGAGACAGGCCGAGCTCGTCAAAGATCACGAGCTCATTCGCTTCTGCAACGAGATACGGCGCGGGAACGAGCAGCTCCGCGTCCCCCGCAATGACTTTGCCGCTCGCGTCACGAGCTGCGAAACGCCCAAGCGGATATCCATTGACGAACGCCTGGCCGCGGCCGATCGACGAAACATCGAGCCAGCTGTCCGAAGGACCTCCCCGCAGCGCGAAGGTACCGCGCGACCAGGTCGGCACATACTTCGCGGTCTTCGCGCCGTCGCCCCACGGCGCAGTCGGCGGAGTCCAGCGCGCGAAGCTCCACTTCGCCGTGCCACCCATCGGCTGCACTGCTTCAAACAGGCGCACCGTCTTCAGCAGCCGCGCAACATCCTTGTCATCAAGTTCATCATCCAGCACGAGTCGGATTTCACGCGTGCTCGGCGTGGACGGCTGATCGATGACGGCCGCCAGCCCTTCCGGACCGCCGTGGTTCCAGCGCGCCACCGTGGTGCCGTCGACGGTGATCGTGGCGCCAGTGAACGGGCCGCGTTCCTCGCCGTTGGCAGCGTCGCTCATATCGAGCACGAGCGGCTGCGGCTTCTTCTGCGTCACTTTCCACAGCAGCGTGATGCCGCCGTTGAGGTCGCTCTCGTGCTTTTCGTACAGGAACGCGCCGGTCTTGAAGGCGTTCGCCTTGATCCCGCGCTCAATCTTGGGCCCGACCTTGAGCAGCGCAACTTCCATCGGTGTGCCGAACAGCCCGGTGCGGCGTCCGATGTAATCTCCGATCGGGGGCCTGTCGTCTGCCTCAACCAGCGCCACCAGCGTGTGCTGTTTCGCAGTGAGTTTCAGTTCCAGCGGGAACGGCTCGGCGCCGCGGCCAAACGTGCCAAGTCGTTCGCCATCGAGCCACACCGTGGCGCGGTCAGCGAGGTGCGGCGCGTGCACCATTACCTTCGCCGCAGTCGCTCGCTTGAATGTCGCCCGGTACCAGCCGTATCCCTGTCGCGCCCCGGACGACGAAAAACTGATCGGCGCGCCGAGCGTCGCATAGCGCTGGCTTTCCCCGTCGATCATGTCGTGCTGCGGACTCGACAGCCATCCATGCACGGTCACCGTTGCCGCCTTCGCAGTCCCCGCCGCGCTCACGCGGTTTTTCGTGATTGGCTCGATAACACCGCTGCGCGTGATGCGCACCGCGCCGCGAAATCCGCGGGCCAGCGTGACTGCTCCATCTTCCCCGACCGATGCTGCGCCGATGATCAGCGCGTCATCCGTCACCAGCGCCGCATCCGCCTGCGCCTCATTGCACATGACGACGATGATGTCTCGCACCCGCTCGATCACCGGCTTGGCACCCGCGCCCGTGTTCGGCACGCGAATGGAGAGCGGCACCTTGTTGATCGACACTTCAACGTCAGTGTTCGCAGGCCCGACGAATGCGATGACGCGCTTGTCGACGAACGCGAATGGCGTCGCACTGGCGTAGTCGAGCACACCGTTGCCACCGAGTTCGACATCGGTGAGGTACCACGACACCGGCGCTGCACCGAGCGGCGCGGTCAACCGTCGGCCCTCGGGCAACATCAACGTGATCGTGTCGCTGGCCTTCATCTTGCCGCTGCGCATGCTGCGCATGACGAACGCTGCGCTGCCGCCGCTGCCGGTCACCGGAATGACGTCGGTGCGATCGGTTGTCTCCGGATCGGCGACGATCGACTGCGTCGTCCCGTCGACCTGCGCAAACACGTGGCCGAATGAACTCGCGAATTGCGCCACGCGCGACACTCCCGGGCGCAGCGCACCGGGTCGACCTGACGAATCGGATTCTCCAACGATGAATTGCGCCGCGCCTGCCAGCGTGAGCGCGAGCTGACGGATCGGATCGTCACTGATCACTGTTGCGAGCCGCGGCCACGTCGGTGTGAGCATGGCGAGCTGCCGCATCAGACTCAGCGCGTCGTCCTCGACCGTCAGCGTGTCAATCGCGGTCTCCACCATCGCGAAGGACTGATTGGCCGTCAGGATGGGAATCGCGAAGCCGACTTCGCGCGCGAATCGCACGAGCTCGCTGAGATACGCTTTCGCAGTTGATTCGACACCGCAGCGCCAGTCCGCCTCAATCTGGATCGCAATGATGGGGCCCGTTTCCATCGTCGGTCGCGCGGCGCGGACTGCCTTCGGCGCGACCGCTGTGGCTTGAAACGTCGCGACCTGTTCCGCGAGCCCGCGAAACCACCGCGTGACCCGGTCCATGAAGACGGGGTTCGCCTCGCGGAGGCGGATTGCAGGCAGGTCCGAGAGCCACGCCGGCAGGCCGCCTCCGTCGAAGCCCCGGCCTACCACGGGTCCGATTCTTAAAATGAGCCAGAGGCCGTGAGTCCCACACAGTTCCGCGAACCGCCGGACGTCGAGCACGCCCGTGAAGATCGTCTGCCCCGCTCGCGGTTCGTGCAGCGACCAAGGACACGCCGCGACAATCGTGTTGAATCCGGCCTGCCGCGCCGCGCGAAGATGCCGCGACCACTCCGCCGCTGCGGCCTCCGAGTTCTTCTGATCAGGCTGCCCCGCTGCGGGGACGAGCGAGTATTGAAGCTCTCTGGCGGACAGCCAGATTCGTCTACCCTGCACACTGAAGCTCTGGCCATCAAACGTCACGCTTGGCATAGGAGTGGGCGCATGGGTGAAAGGGTGGCTCGGTTTGTTTCGGCGGGTCGCTCCTGGGGGCGGGCCGCGTCGTCAGGGCAAGTGTGTCAGAAAGCGCCCATCTCTTCAAAAGGCGATCGTAAACGCGCGATCAACACGCGTCTAATTCTGCTCGTCCATCGCCCCAACGGCCGAACGGGGAGTCGGCAACCCCCGCAGGTGGCACCGGTACAGCCTCATCCAGCGAATGGCAGTCCAAACCTTGTCTCTCTTTCATAGCCGGCGTTTCGTCGTGGCAGGTCTTGTGACCCTCACGCCGCTCGCCGGCTGTGGTTCGCTCGCGACGGTCGATCGAGACACCAACGCGGCTCTGCACCGTAGCGCCGAGCACGTCGGCGATCTGGCGTCGCTGCCGCGCTACGACCCCGCTCGCTACACCGAAGGGCAGGCGTTTCCCAAAGCGACGCCCAACCTGGAGTCGCCGACGACGGTCAATCCGCCCCTCGAAGCTCTTGATGTCCAGTCCCGCTCTGCCGCCGGTTCGACGGCGGAAGAAGTCATTGCGCGTTTTAACGCGATGGTCGAAATCGGCGGCGACGCGCCGGTGCTGACATTCGAGAACGCGCTCGCCTACGCCCAGCAAAACGCGCCGGAGTATCTGACCGCCGAAGAGACCTACATCATCACCGCACTGCAGCTCCTGATCGAGGAACATCGCTGGGGACCGAATTTCTTCAACGAGACCAGCGCGTTCATCAGTGCGGACGCCGACAACACCGGCCGCTACAACACGGCGCTCAACCTGCTGAACGACTTCGGCGTGACGCAGCGCCTGCCGTACGGCGGGCAAGTTTCCGCCCGCGTGCTCGTCGAAGCCACAGAGCAGCTCGACGATGCATTCGACGGCGAATCGCAATCGGCGTCTATTCTTCTCGGCGCCAATATTCCGCTCCTCCGCGGCGCGGGGCTCACCGCGCGCGAGCCGCTCATCCAGTCGCGACGAAATCTTATTTATGCTGCGCGCGAGTTTCAGACATTCCGCCGATCGTTCTATGTAGATCTGGCGCGCAACTATCTTCAGCTCATCTTTCAGCAGCAGCAGATCGACAATGCCGAGCGCCAGGTGCGGAGCAGCCGCGAGGTCGAAGACTTGACCGTGGCGCTTGTGGACTCGGGGCGCACCGAGCCGTTTCAGGCAGATCTCGCCCGCCAGAACACCTTGTTCGCCATTGACCGCTTGGCGCAGCTGAAGGAGAACTACAGGCTCGCCGTCGACACGTTCAAGCTGCGGATCGGCATGGATACGACCGCTTCGATCACAATCGACCGCACGGCAATCGATCTCCCGATTCCCGCTGCCACGCTCGATGAGGCGGTACGGCTCGCGCTTGAGTTCCGTCTCGACTTGCAGACCGAGGCCGATCAGGTCGATGACTTCGAGCGCAAACTCAATGTTGCGAAAAATGACTTGCAAGGCGACTTGAATCTCGCACTGAACGCCGACATTCCAACCGACAGTGACAAGGTTCGCAGCGGCCTGCAGTTTCGTCCCCGCTCGACGGATTTTGTCGCCGGTGTCACGTACTCGATGCCGCTCGATCGCACGGCGGAAGAGTCGATTTACCGACAGTCGAAGATCCAGCTCGAGCGGCAGCGGCGCTCATATCGCACAACGCGGGACTCCGTAGCGATCCAGGCGCGGCAGGCAGTGCGGTCGATCGAAACCGCGCAGTTCTCGCTCGTGATCTCGGCCCGCAACGTCGAAGCGTCGGAGAATCGCGAGAACGCGATCGATGCGGCACCGGATCGGGCGACGGCTCGTGATCGCACGGAAGCCGTCAACAACCTGAATAGCGCCCAGGACAGTCTGCAGCAGGCGAAGCGCGATCTGCAAATCGCGATTCTTTCCTATCTTGAAACAACGGGTCAGCTTCGGGTGACCCCCGGGGGTAACCTCGCTTTGCCGCCGGGACTCGCGGGTGCTCCGAGCAATGCTCCGGCTGGTCCATAAAGCTTGGGGGCTGGATTCGCCCGACATTGGGAATGAAGATTTATGCATCGAATGACCCCGCACATCTTCCGCCGCATCGCCGCGTTGCCAACGACGATTTCTCTCGCCCTGCCGCTCAGCCTCAGCGCTGTCGCGTTGCCTTCGCTGCTGTTGCAAGCGTGCGACTCCGCGTCGGGCAACGCCATTTCCAGTGTCAGCGCCGACGTGCATCTGGTCGAGCGAGCCGATTTCGACATGGCGATTCCGGTCTCTGGCGAGCTCGCCGCGATGCGGCAGATTGAAGTGCGCAACCGCCTGGAGAGCCGGGCGGTGATCACCGAAATCGTGCCCGAGGGCAAGTCCGTCAAAAAGGGCGAGGTGCTGCTGCGGCTCGCTGAAGAGGAGATGCGGGACAGGATCAAGGACGCGAAAGACCAGGCGAACACTGCGGCGAGCAATCTCATCGCCGCGCAGCAGACGTTGTCGATCAGGGAGAACACGCGCGAGAGCGAACTCGACAAGGCCGACGTGGCGATCGAAATGGCGCAGCTCTCGCTCCTCGCGGGGGAGCACGGTGAAGTCGTAAGCATGCGCCAGACGCTCGAGCTCGGCGTCAAGACAGCGGACATGAATCTCACGCGTTTGAAAGACCGATTTGCGGAAAGCGCCAAGCTCGTGGAGGCAAAGTTCATCGCGAAGGATGAATTTGAACGCGACAAGATTGCAATGATTGAAGCGGAAGTCAAAGCATCGCAGGCCGCCCTCGATCTCAAGGTGTATCAGGAGTATCAGTTCAAGCAGGACGAGGCGCAGAAGCGATCCAATGTCGATCAGGCGATCGCGGAACGGAAGCGGACGGAGCAGCGCAACGATGCCGAAATCGTGAAGGCCAAGGCGGATGTCGAGAGCGCGCTCTTCAAGGTGGAAAGCGCGAACGATCGCCTCAAGCAGCTTGAACTGCAGGTCACATACTGCACAGTCGAAGCGCCGAACGACGGCCTTGTGGTCTACGCGACGAGCATCGACTCAGGTGGCGGCGGCCGCGGCGGTGGCGACGCCCAGGCGCCGCAGGTCGGCACCGAGCTCAGGCCGAATGAACTCGTCATCATTTTGCCCGACACGTCGCAGATGGTCGCGAACTTGAAGGTCAGCGAAGCACTCTCGGGACGCATCCGCCCCGGACAGAGTGTGACGGTCTACTCAGACGCGATGCCGAACGTGCCCGTGACGGGTTCGGTGCAGAGCGTCAGCGTGCTGGCCGCGAGCGGTGGCTGGCGCGATCCCAACCGACGTGACTACACGGTGCGCGTGGCGCTCGACGTTGATCCAGCGCTCGGCCTGAAGCCGTCCATGCGGTGCAAGGCCGAAATTCTCCTTGATCGCGTGAGCGACGCTGTTTCCGTTCCCGTGCAGGCGATCTTTCGACAGGGCCCGATCGCATACGTGTACGTGCAGGAGGGCGGCGGCTTCGGGCAGCATCTTGTGACGCTCGGCCGCTCAAGCGAGTTGCGCGTCGAAGTCCTCGACGGCATCAAGGAAGGCAATCGCGTTCTGCTGCGCGACCCGTTGCCGGAGGAGATCGTCGCCAAGCTCGACTTCGAAGCGCTGACCCAGCAGCTGGCGCCAGCGCGCGAGACGAAGGCCAAACCAGACCAGCCGCCCGCCGAAGCTATCACCGCGCTCGATGCGCCGCCGGAGGATCTGGCGGCCATGCCGGAGCGAGGTCCGCCGCGCGGCGAGGACGGAAAGGGAGCGGGCAAGGAAGCGGGCGATGGACCGCGGGACAGCAAGAATCGACCAGAGCGCAACGGCGGGCGGAATCGACCCGACGGGGGAGCGCGGCCGAACACTCCGCCAGCAGGCTGATCAGAACGGCAGCAGCCACGGCACAAGCAGCCCGCTCACAACCAGGACAACCAGGACAACCAGGACGATCAGGACGATCAGGACGATCAGGACGATCAGGACGATCAGGGCCAACGGGCCACCAATCCGCACGAAGTCGCCGAATGGGTAATTGCCGGGCGTGACGACCAGCGCATTCACCGGCGACGAGATCGGCGTGACGAACGCCGTCGACGCTGCGAGCGCGACGATCATTGCAAACGGATAGGGCGACACGCCCAGCTCCTTCGCGATGGCGAGCCCGACAGGCGCCATGAGCACAGCAGTTGCCGTGTTCGTGATCGCCATCAATCCATCGGCGGCCATCTCGATCCCGCCGGTTCGCTGCAGCGCGAGCGCGAAAGGCAGCATTCCGACAGTCAAGAGGACCACCAGCAGCGTGTCGCCGATCTTCAGTTCCTCATCGAGCAGTCCGCTCTCGTGAGCGGTGCGCCCGCGCCGAAGGCCAAATGACCGTCAGCCCGGTGCGCGTGCGGAACGCCGAGTCGATGATGGTCCTTCCGACGAGGTCCGACTCCGCCGGCACGATGACCTCGGCCATGCCGGCTTTGATTGCGGTCTCGGAGCAGGCGCGCGTACTCTTCCTGCGACCTCATCGTGTCGTCGAGCCCACGTGCTTGTACGGCTTCGACTCGAAGACGAACGGTGCGAACTGCCGGGAAGGCGCTGACGCGATGTCGCGGAGCGTGATGCCAGCAACCTCCTGGCCGAGGAGCCGACCGTCGGGACCGACGCCGATCAGCACCTTGCCATTTTCGCCGTTCAGGAACGCGCAGAGCGTCTCGCCGGCGAGGGTGTCGGTGGAGCGCGAGGTCGTCACCGAGAGCCCCCATGAGCAGGGCGAAAGAGGCCTCCTCCGAAGTAGCGAGTCCTACCGAGCAGGATCGGGCCGAGAACGCTCTGCCCGAACGTCAGTCGCACGTCTCCCGTGAGCCCGATCCCTGGCATACCCCGAACGTTGCATGACTCGACTTTCGGCTCCGGCAGCCGGAGCCGACGACACTCCGCGCGCGCATCGGCGGCTAGCGCCTCTGCGGCACCTACTCCCGTTGCGTGTCG
>JAWXBD010000037.1:0-33871 GCA_034439815.1 Phycisphaerae bacterium | reverse complement strand
GAGACGCGATGTCACAATTTGCGATGATCTACGGTGAACGTTTCACCGACGCACGTCACTGAATGGCGCCTCGCACACAGAATTGCTGACAGGTCCGGCATCACCGCCGCCCGCGACGAGCGATCGCCGAGGGCATGGCGCACTCGGTCAAGCAGCGACTGCTGAATCACAGCCGCGCCACGGGCGAGTCCTTCCATCTGGTGCTCGTTCGTTTCGGCATCGAGCGGCACTGCCCTTGGAACGGATCTTTGCAAGCGTGGATTCACGCCCGATCAAGCTCGTGGCAGAAGCGTGGAGTGAAGGTGAAGTCGGTGATCGCATGCACGCGGATGCAGCGTCGCCACCCATCTTCCTTCTTCCTTCATCCTTCAACCTTGAACAGCCCGTGTCAGTGAGCGAAGTCGCTTACGAACACTTCCCCCAGGCTCCGAGCAGGATTGCCAGGTCACTGGCGCCGACGGTGCCGTTGCCGTCAAGATCAGCTGCGCCGCTCGAGTCCCACGCACCAAGCAGTACAGCGAGATCCGACGCGTGCACGGTGCCGTCCTTGGTGAGATCGGCCGCGCACGACGTATCGATCGGTGTCAGGACGCAGAGCGCCGGGGTTTCACCGACGACGTAAATGGTGCCGTCCGGTCCGATCGTCACGCCTTCCGCATCACTCGCGATGCCGGTGAAGTCGAACGTGCTCAGCACCGTGCCGTCACGCGTGACTTCCATCAGTCTGCTCGATTCCTGGCTGTAGACGAGCAGGTTGTCTTGGTCGGCTGTACCGATCAGGGACGGGACGGTCGTCAGGACCTGCACGTCCGAGAGATCTGCTACGCCAAGCTCGGGCACAAACAACTCGGTGACGGAGCCCGACGGAATGCTCCAGTCCAGCGTCGCCTCGAGGACGGCCTGCGGTGTCCTTTCTTTGACGATGATGTACGTGTTGGCGATCGGGTCGAAGCTGATGCCTTCGAGGCCGACGTTGCCCACGGTGGGGCCGAGCGAGATGCCGGGAAGCGAATTGCGATCCGCTGATCCGCCTGCCACATAGGTGATCAGGAAGACATCCTGAATGCGCTCCTCCACGATGACGAACTGACCGTTACCGATGTAGGTGAGACCCTCGGTGTCTTCGAATCCGGTCAAGGTCATCTCGCTGACGAGCTCACCAGTTGTCGTGACTTCGACAATCGCTTCGCCCTCATCGCCGATGACAAAGAGCGTGTCCGTGTTCCAGTTGTACGTGACTGCAGACGCCTCTGCGGCGCTGACAGGCGGCAGTGCGTATGTGGCGCTCAGTTCGTAGTCGGACAGATCGAGTGACGAGATCCCGGCGGGGATGCCGGACACGGCAAGGGTGTCGATGGCCAGCCCGTTGTCCTGACCGCTGAGCTCCGTCGCATTCCAGCGAAGAACCAGCGACTGTCCCGGTGCCCAGTTGACGCCGGTGATGACCGCCTGCACTGGAGTCTGATTCGCCGGATCGTTGCCGTCGACAGCCGTCTCGCCGCCCGCCAGATTTGGCGTCACGAAGTCGAGCTCAGGGACGAGCGTGGCAGCGTCGGTGAGCGAGGTCCCGAAGCCGTAGGCAAACGAAAGCACGTTCACGAGACCGGCGTCACCGGCACGCCACTGCTCGCCGATGAAGGACACATCGACGGACACGAATGTCTGCGCCGTGTTGTTCGTGAGGACGAGGCCAAACGACGAAATCTGATTGCTTGTCGAAAGCGCGCCCAGGGCGCGTTCAGCGGAGCGGTTGGCCCCGAAGAACACCACACCGCGGCCGGCGCTGCCGGCGAGACTGCCGTTGTGCGCCTTGAACTCGGTGTTCGAGCTGCTGCCCTCGAAGTTCGCACCGTACCAGCCGTCGACACCAGTCGATCCGAGGACGTCCGCGATCGCATGCGGCCCGCGGCCGGTCAGCGTGGCTGCGCCGCTCTGGCCCAGTCCATCAAAGTTCTGAACATAGTTGCCGTTGAATTGCACTTGTCCGAAGGCGGCGCTCGCCGCGCAGAAGGCAAGACCGATAGCGCCGAAACGATATTGAGACTTCATGTCGTTCTCCAGAGTGCCCCGTCAACGGGACACCCAACTGTTGACTCGAGTGGTGGCACGTGAGCGCACCGGCCCCGCGACACCCGCGCGAGGGCAGCATTCGAGCCGATCAGTGTCAACGGCGCGTTGAGACTGCGCTTAGTCTCGCGCCTGTTTCGCATCGCCCGTCTTCGGCGCACGCTCGTACGGCTTCGCGAACAGGGCGCGCACTTCCTCGGTCGTCGTTGCGCGCCGAAGCGCGTCGCGCACCTGCTCGTCTCCGGCGATGCGCGCGAGCTGACCCAGCAGCGAGAGCTGAACCTGCGGATCCTCCGCAGGCGTCACCAGCAGGAAGACAAGGCGCACCGGCTCAGCGGACTGATCCTGCGAGGTGCGGGACGGCTTGCGGGAGAACGGGACGCCCTCTTTCGAACGACCTACGACGACGACCGGACTCGGCAGTCCGCGGCATCGTGCATGCGGCACCGCGATGCCGACACCGAGATCGCTCGACAGCTCCTCCTCCCGCGCCAGCGCCAGCGCCGCGACGTCGGTGCCGCGCGGTACGCGGGTGGCGGGCACTGCTGCGGCAAGTTCCTGCACGACCTGATCGCGTGTTCGACCCTTGAGTTCGAGAATGACACCGCCGTCGGCGATTGCCGCTGCGAGGGTCGCGGGTGGGGTCGGCCCGCGCTCGCCTTCGATGCGTCCAATGACCCGCTCCATGATGCCTTCGCGGGTGAGCAAGCCGAGTGGAACGCCCGCCTCTTCAACGAGCGCGATCGTGACCCCGTCGCTCTGCATGGAGATCAGCGTTGACGCGACATCGGCACTGGCATCGATCGACGGCATCGGTCGTATGAGCGACTGCCAGTCTTTGTCGGAAGTTGCCTCCGCGATGAGATCGTTCGCGAGAACGTAGCCCATGGGACGGCCCGACGTCGCATCGATGACGGGCCAGCGCGAGAAATTGTGCTTGGAGATGCGCTGCAGCACATCACTTCGCACATCGGCGGTCGACAGGTGGAACACCTGGGGCCATGGCACCATGGCGCTTGCGACGCGCTGCGTCTGCAGGTTCGACATGTTCTCAACGAGCAGCTGCATGCGCAGATCACGCAGCTTCTCATCGGCGACATTGCGCGATGCTCCGGTATCGGCGAGCACCAGGCGCGCCAGCGCGAGCGCCGCTTCCACCTCTTCAAACACCGCAGCAGTGGCGCCTGCACTCTCGAGGTCCTCACGTTCGGTGAGATAGCGGGCCCGCACGAGGAGCCGCGCATGCTCGTTGGCGCTGCGAACCGCAGTGACCACCGCGAGACGATCCGCGACATCCGGCAGCGTCGCAATCACGTGCGATGCGTGCCGCACTCCCGCCTGTTCCAGAATTCCTTCCCGCGATGCATCGCCGAAGATTGCGGTGTGCCCGCGCTTCTGCAGCTCCGCGATGGTGTCGACGTTCAAGTCGATGACGACCGTGGCGATGTTCGCATCGGTGAGGATCTGATGGACCGTTCGGCCAATGGGACCGAAGCCGACGACGATCGCGAGCCGCTCGTTGTCCGCGACATAATCGCGCACCTTCCGGCGCGAGCTCAGATTCATCTTGCGTGCCGCGCGCTCCGATCGGCCGTTGATCAGATTCCACAGCATCGGACGCCGCTGCAGCCAGTTCTCCATCGGCTTGAGTGATCGGAAGAGCAGGGGGTTGAGCGTGATCGAGACAATCGCCGCGGCGACGATCGCATTCTGCCCGGCGTCCGACATGAGCCCGTGCTCGCGGGCGAGTTCGGAAACGATGAACGAAAACTCGCCGATCTGTGCGAGCCCGATCGCGACGGTCAATGCAGTCTGCGCGGGATAACCAAGCACGGCAACGATGACGAGCGCAGTCAGCGGCTTGACGACCAGGATGATCCCGAGCGCCGCGACGATCATGAGCGGCTCATCGAGCACGAAACCTGGGTCAAACAGCATGCCCACCGAAACAAAGAAGAGCACCGCGAACGCGTCGCGCATCGGAAGTGCATCCGCTGCTGCCTGATGACTCAACGGTGACTGCGCCACCACCATGCCGGCGAGAAACGCACCGAGCGCCATCGACGCGCCGAAGAATGTGTATGAGCCCGCGGCGATCGCTATCGAGAAGACGAGAATCGTGAGTGTGAACAGTTCGCGCGAGCGGAGGCGCGCGACGCGCACCAGCACCCATGGAATCGCCCACGATCCGGCAAAGACGAAGATTCCGACGAGCAGCGCGAGCTTGAGCAGGGTGTAGCCAAGCGGGATCCATAACGACGGCGCGGCAATTGCACCGTCCGTCGCAGCATCGACGATTGCGGTCGTTCCGAGGACAGGAATGAGGACGAGCAGGATGACCGTGAGGATGTCCTCGACGAGCAGCCAGCCGACTGCGATATGGCCGCGCGAGGTATCGAGCGCGTCGGCATCCATCAGCACCCGCATCAGTACGACCGTGCTCGCCACAGCCATCGCAAAACCGAGGACGACTCCTGTCTTCACCGGTTCGCCCATCGCGCTGAAGATTACGACAGCGACCAGGGTGGCGACGAGACTCTGTCCGAGGGCGCCAGGGATGGCGACGGCCTTCACCGCGAGCAGGTCTTTCAGATGAAAGTGCAGTCCGACGCCAAACATCAGCAGAATGACGCCGACCTCGGCGAGCTGCCGGGCGAGATCCACGTCTCCTTTGAAGCCGGGCGTGGAGGGACCGATCAGGATCCCGGCGACCAGGTATCCGACGATCGGTGACAGTCCGAGCTTCTGCGTCAGCAGCCCGAGGGCCCACGCCGCGGTGAACGCGGCGGCGATCGTCGTGATCAATGGAAGTTCATGCACAACAGATCGCAGACTACACGGAGTCGTCTGGCCTATGGGGCCGGCGCGGTCATACGGCCGTGCCTCGACGTGGTCCGCAGCGCTTCGCCGGACCCGAATCGTCTGAACTTTTTGCAGCTCCGCTGTCGGCGAGTCCCCACGACGACGATGAAGCGTCGATGCGTGAACGGACTGAGGCAGGGACTTTGAAGGCGATTGCGACCCGCTGGTTCGGGCCCCTGCTCGGCGCGTGGGTGACAGCCATTGCCGCGGGGTCTTGGATGATGGCCCGGTACGAGTTCACCCCGGGCGACGACGGGCGCGTGGCACAATCCTGGCCATCGGGCGCGACGATCATGCCATTCGACGGCCGCGCCTCGCTCGTGATGGCGGTGCATCCGCGCTGCCCATGCACGCGAGCGAGCATCGCTGAACCGACTGAGCTCGTGGCGCAGGCACACAAAGAAATGCTCGCACGGCGATGCGCGTAATCATCCTGCTCTACATGCCTGCCCAGCCGGACGCAGCGTGGAGCGACTCTGACATTGTCACGTTGGCCGGCGCGATCGATGGTGCAGAGATTGTGCGTGACGAAGAAGGCGGGCTGGCCGCGCAGTTCGGCGCGCGGACCTCCGGCCACGTGCTGGGGGCTACGCCGCAACGCGCGAGCTGCGCCGTCTCGGCATCGCCACGCCGATCGTCGCGTTGACCGCCCATGCGATGAGCATTGACCGCGCGAAGTGTCTCAACGCCGGCTGCGATGACTACGCGACCAAGCCCATACAGCGAAGTGCGCTCATCGCGGTGTGCGGACACTGGCTTGGTGTTTCGCGCGCGGCTGCTGCCTAAGCCACGCGGAGAGGGTATCGTGTTTCGCACTGGCTGCGCGGCGAAAGCCGCTGGCCATAGAGCGAACAGAGCAGCCCACCCAAACGCACTCACAAAGGACCGGTTCATGGCCAAAAAGGTTCAATCAACGGATCAGACGTCGAGCGCCAAGAAGACCGGCAAGCCAGCTGCCGCGACGGGAGCGAAAGAACGGGGCGGCACCCCCGAGGAACGCGGAACCGGAGGCGAGCTCCACCAGCGCGCTGATCGCACAACTCCGACCCTCACGACGAACCAGGGCATCCCGGTCTCCGACAATCAAAATCAGCTGAAAGCCGGCGCCCGTGGGCCGGTGCTGCTGGAGGACTTTGCACTTCGCGAGAAGATCTTTCACTTCGACCACGAGCGCATTCCTGAACGGATCGTGCACGCGCGCGGCACTGCGGCGCACGGATTCTTCGAGACCTACGAATCACTCTCGAAGCTGACCCGCGCGGATCTCTTCCAGCGCAAGGGCGAGCGCACGCCAGTCTTCACGCGCTTCTCCACCGTCGCGGGCGGCGCCGGTTCCGTTGACACGCCGCGTGACGTGCGCGGCTTTGCAGTCAAGTTCTACACGAAGGAAGGGAACTGGGATCTCGTTGGCAACAACATCCCCGTGTTCTTCATTCAGGACGCAATCAAGTTTCCGGATCTCATTCACGCCGTCAAGATGGAAGCAGACCGCGGCTACCCACAGGCGGCGAGCGCCCACGACACGTTTTGGGATTTCATCTCGCTCATGCCCGAGTCGACGCACATGATCATGTGGGCGATGTCGGACCGCACGATTCCGCGGTCATTGCGCATGATGGAAGGGTTCGGCATTCACACCTTCCGGCTGGTGAATGCGCAGGGCAACTCCACGTTCGTAAAGTTCCACTGGAAGCCCAAGCTGGGCGTGCAGTCGACGCTGTGGGATGAAGCTGTGAAGATCGCTGGCGCGGATCCCGACTATCACCGTCGCGACATGTTCCAAAGCATTGAAAGCGGCGCGTTCCCCGAGTGGGAACTTGGCATGCAGCTCTTCGATCAGAAGTTCGCCGACGCGCAGCCGTTCGATGTGCTGGACGCCACCAAGATCATTCCTGAGGAAGTGCTCCCCGTGCGCCTCGTCGGACGCATGGTGCTCGACCGCATGCCCGACAATTTCTTCGCGGAGACCGAGCAGGTCGCATACTGCCCCGCGAACATCGTGCCCGGCATTGACTTCACGAACGATCCGCTGCTGCAGGGCCGTCTCTTCAGTTATCTCGACACGCAGTTGAAGCGTCTGGGCGGACCGAACTTCCACCAGATTCCGATCAACGCGCCGAAGCAGTGCCCGTTCGCGAACTTCCAGCGCGATGGTCACATGCAGACGATGAAGTTCACCGGCCGCGCGAACTACGAGCCGAACAGCCTCGCGCAGGCGGGCGAAGAGGGCGGTCCGCGCGAAGCGGGTCCGCGCGGCTTCACGAGTTTTCCAGAGCCGAGCGACGGCGAGAAGCTGCGCATCCGGCCCGAGAGCTTCGCCGACCATTACAGCCAGGCAAGGCTCTTTTTCCGCTCGTTGCACGAAGCCGAGCAGAATCATGTCGTCGGCGCTCTGGTGTTTGAGCTGTCGAAGGTGTCGCTCATCCACATCCGCAACCGGGTCATCGGCAACCTGCGCAATGTCGACGAGACACTCGCCGCCCGCGTCGCCAAGGGGATGGGCATGCCGCTGCCGGCTGCGAATCCGCCAGCTGTCGCGCCGATCGATCTGAAGCCGTCGCCCGCGCTCCGCATCATCGGCAACATGCGCGACACGCTCACTGGCCGCGCGGTGGGGATTCTGATCGACGATGGTTCTGACGCGAAGGCGTTTGCGGCTTTGAAGGCCGCGGTGACCGCGGCCGGCGCGACACCGGTCGTCATTGCGCCGAAGGTGGGCGGAGCGACGCTCAGTGACGGCAAGCATCAGGCGGCAGATGCGCAGCTCGCAGGCTGTCCGTCCGTCATGGTTGATGCCGTTGCGCTCATTCTGACGGAAGCAGCAGCGAAACGGCTGACCGGCGAAGCGGCAGCTGTGCAGTTCGTGATGGACGCGTTCGGACATCTCAAGGCGATTGGCCATGCCAAGAGTGCGCAAGCGCTGCTCGACAAGGCGGGCGTGATGCCCGATGAAGGCATCGTGTCGCTGGATGCGAAGCAGTTTGTGAAGGCTGCGGCCAAGCGCTACTTCGATCGAGAGCCGAAGGTGCGGATGGTGCCGTAGCAGTGACTCCATTCGCCCGTGATGCGCTTGTTCTGATCGTGCTCGTCTCGCTCATTGCGAGCGGCATCAGTCCGCATGATCGCCTCACATGGATTCTCGAGATCTTTTGGGTCGCCGGCGCACTCGCGATGTGGCCGTGGTTTCGCCGGCGTCGCACGCCGACCGACCTGCTGCTGGTGCTTCTCGCGCTGCACGCGCTCGTACTCGTGTATGGCGGCTACTACACGTACACACGCGTGCCGCTCGGGGAGTGGATGCAGTGGTGGTTCGGCTTCCAGCGCAATCACTACGACCGGTTCGGCCATTTCATGCAGGGATTTGTGCCGGCAATCCTGGCCCGCGAAGTGCTGCTGCGTCTCGATGTCGTGCGCGGACGCGCTTGGCTTTGGGCGATCGTCGTCTCGATGTGTCTGGCGTTCAGCGCGGGCTTCGAACTGTTCGAGTGGGCCGCCGCGATTGTGTTCGGCGACGGATCGATTGACTACCTTGCGGCGCAGGGCGATGCGTGGGATGCGCAGCAGGACATGCTGATGGCGCTCATCGGAAGTAACGCGGCGCTTCTCTTTCTGAGTCGCCTGCATGATCGCCAATTGGCGCGTGGTACGCTTCGTGCGTGACAATGCCGCAGACGGCGAACGAGTTCTTGAAAGCCACCTGTCCGCGCTGCGGGTATGACCAGTCCGGTCAACTTGCTCCCGGCGCTCCTGCGTGGCCGTTGCGGAGTCACTGCGCCGAGTGCGGACTGGCAATTGAGTGGAGTGCCTACTTCCGCAGCGCGCACCGTCTGCCGCGATGGTGGATCGAGCACGCGCCGTGGCGCCGGTTTCTGCCCGCTGTCCCACTGACGATCGCCGCGTCCATGTTCGGAGCGCCGCTGTGGCTGCGCCTCGAGATGCCGCATTCGATCCGATGGGGAGGCTGCTGCTGACGCTGACCGGTATCTCCACATGCAACGACCGTGGGCCGTTCCCCTGATGCGGCGCATTCCGATAGGCTTGCAGTCGCGCCCGGCGACCATTGCCTTACGACATGCACGGATTCATGCCATCTTTTCCGTGCCCCCGCACGGGTGAGCCCGATCGAGGCAACCCGTGATCGGGGAGCGCGAGTATCGAGCATTCGATCCGCGCCGCGTGCTCGTGGACGGTGCGTATCTGCGCACACTCGAACGATTCCCTTCGACAGCGCCGATTCTCTGCGCGCTGGCCAGCCGCATGTCCTATTGCGCTGTTCCCGCCTGGCGCACACAGCTTGTTCGCAATGCAACGCTGGCGCTCGGCACTCAGGCCAGCACGGCAGAGCGCCGCCGGTGCGCCCAGGCGATGCTGCGCGCGACGCAGAGCGCGATCGCCGATGTCATGGCGGCATCGAGTGCGACGCCGGACGAACTCTGCAGCCGCGTCGCAGAGTTCGGCGGCACTGACATCTACCTGCGGGCGCGCTCGCTCCGGCGCGGTGTGCTGATCGCGGGGATTCACATGGGCGCGTTTGAACCGGCGCTGGCGGTGCTGCGCCGTATCGAACCGCGCATTCACGTGCTCTTTCAAGCGGACCCGATGCCGCGCTTTGAGCGGGCGCGGGCGGCGCTGCGGGCCAAGCTCGGCATCATCGAGCATCGCCTTTCCGAAGGCGTCGGCGCGTGGAGTGCGCTGCTCGACGCTCTGCGCGCCGACGAGGCGTTCGTGATGCACGCCGACCGCACGATGCAAGGTCAGCGCGGCGTGCGCATGTCTTTTCTTGGAACGTCCGACGCGGAACTGCCTCCTGGTCCGGTACGTCTCGCGGCGGCGGCGGGCGCCCCGATCGTGCCGACCTTCTGTGTGCGGCTTCCAAGCGGGCTGCGCGTGTGGGCCGACGAGGTGATTGAGATGGAGGAGGCACGCCTGGCGGCTGCGGACGTTGCCGATCATCCCGCGCAGCGACGGCTCGTCGCATCGATGGAGCGGGCCATACGTGCGCATCCCGAGCAGTGGATGGCATTCATGGACCTGCGCGGTGGTGATCCGCAATGACGGACATCGCCATCATCCGCATGGCCGCACAGTCACCCCTCGGTTCGTCGCTCGAAGGAACCGTGTTGGGACTGCGCGCAGGACGCGTCGGCATTGTCCCTCCCGAGCATCTTGAGTTGCAGCCACGCCACGCTGCCGGTGCCGGCGAAGTGCCGGCGCGCACCGGTGCAGACGAATCGGCGCGCGCCGAACGGCTGCTCGGAGCGTCGATCAACGCGCTGCTCACAGCCGACGATCGGCGCGAGCTGGCTGCCGCCCCGCATCGCTGGGGGGCTGTACTTGGAACGACGCTCGCAGGCATGCGCCACAATGGTGCTGCGCTTCGTGCGGATGAAGCCGAACGTGCTGCCGACGCTGATGCGGCCTTCGCGCGCGGGACCGCATCCGCCGTGCTCGCCTCCGCGTTGCGCGGGACGGGAATCACGGGTCCCACGCTGTCGGTGTCATGCGCGTGCGCATCAGCGCTCGCAGCAGTGGCGCACGCATGCACGTTGCTCGAAACCGGCGCGCTCGACGCGGTCATCGCCGGCGGATACGACTCGATCTCCGAGTTTCCATACGGGGGATTTCTTGCTCTGCAACTGGTTGCGTCGGGCCCGCTGTCGCCCTTTGCAAAGGATCGCGAGGGGATGAAGCTCGGCGAAGGTGTTGCGCTGTTCCTGCTCCGCCGTGCGGGAGAGAGCGGCCGAACGCCGATTGCACACGTCGTCAGGACAGGCGAAGCGAGCGATGCGCATCACCTGACGCAGCCGGATCCGATGGGCACCGGTGCTGTGCTTGCGCTGCGGCAGGTGAGCGGCGGTGGAGGGCTACCGGATCTGATTGTCGCGCATGCCACCGGAACGCCGGCGAACGATGCGGCGGAGTACGCGGCGTATCAGGCGGTGTTCGGAGATCGCCTATCGAGCGTTCCCGTCGTCGCTCTCAAGAGCCGGTTCGGTCATCCGCTCGGCGGCGCCGGCGCCCTCGAGCTTGCCGCAGCAATTGCGTGTGCGGAGGCCGGATTTGTGCCGTCGACCGCGGGGCGCGGCCGAGACAAGGACAGCTTTCCTGATCTCGATCTTGTCGATGGCGGAATCCGCATGACGGCGCCCCGTGACATCGTCGCGCTCGCCGCCGGGTTTGGCGGCGCCAACGCCGCAGTCCGCGTCGTACGCGGAGCGAGTGCAACGCCGCCTGCAGCATTGAACGCAGGCGCAGTCCTCCGCGCCGCGCGCGTGATCGGGATCGGAGCTGTCACGCCGACCGGTCGCGGGCTTGAAGGATTCACACAGCACTGTCGCGCACGCGATCCTATGCCGCCGTTTGACGAAGCGATCCTCGCGCCGTTGCTTGATCGCGTGCGCACGCGTCGACTCGCGCTGCTCCCGCGCCTCATGATTGCGGCGGTGCGTGATCTCGCGGAACGTGTCGGCATGTCCGCTGCCGAGCTGGCTGCGACGCCGTTGATCGCCGCGCATTGGTGCGGCGCCGTCGACTTCACCGAGCGCTACTACCGGGATCTTCTGCGCTCAGGAATCGATCTTGCGAACCCGCTGCTCTTCGCAGAAAGCGTGCCCAACATCGGGAGCGCCCAGCTTTCACTCGCGCTGCAGAGCCGCCGTGCGAGTCTCAGCGTGATCGGCCGCAGAACCGCGGGCATCGAGGCGCTCTTCCTTGCTGCGTCACGGATCTCGGCGGGGATCTGGGACCGTGCAATTGTGGTTGCGGCGGATGAGGCGCATCCGATCGTTGAGCGCGTGCTGGCGCGCGCATGTGGCCAGCCGGTCGGCCTCGCATCGAGCGCCATCGCGATGCTTGTCGCTGGTCCCGGATCTGACGGCGTCGTGCGGCCACCTGCACTCGGCATCGAGGCAATCGACGGCCGTACATCATCGATGGGCCCTGCCTGGGCCGCACGCGCGCTGCTGCAGGGGGCGCGGCCGGCGCCGATCATCTTCACGACGAGCTCGCGGCTCGACCGGGCGCTTGAACCGTTCGTCCCTGCAGAGTGCAGATTGCCGGTGCCGGAGCTCGGCTCTGCATCGGCGTTCGCGACACTGTGTATGGCGACGACATCCGGCGGTTTCCGCGTCGCGTCGATCGACGGGCACGGTGCCTGCTGGAGCGTCAGCGCTCGATCGGGCTAGCCTGCGTTAGCATGGGTGCATATGCCGATCGATCGTGTGCAGGAATTCGAGCCGGGCACTGCGTCGCGATGGAGTGCGACCGGTCTGCCGGCGCTGGATCTGCCCGGATGGACGCGATCGCTTCGACCCGGATGTTCGACCATCGCGTCGCAACGTGTGTCAATCGACCTGTTCGCCAACGAGGCGATCAGCGACGCTGCACAGGTCGCATTCATCAGTGCCATTCGAGCGCTGCCCGGACCGGCATGCCGCGTGTGGGCGTTTCTCCCGCGACCGACGGAACACGATGGCGACACGTTGTCGAGGTACATGCGGTTCAACATCGGCCGGACTGCTGCGTACACCGAACTCGCCGATGCGCTCACCGTGATGCCGGCGGGCACCTGCGTCGGTCACGCGGGCGCCGACCTCGTCGTCCACGCGATGTGGATCGATGGACCGCTCGCGGCGGTCGAGAATCCCCGGCAGCGTCCCGCCTGGCAGTACTCGCCGCGCTACGGCCCCGTGGCTCCCGCCTTCACGCGCGGCGTGCGCGCGGGCGGCCACCTCATCGCTGCTGGAACTGCTTCCATCGTCGAAGAGGATTCGCACCACAGGGGCAGCCTCACGCTTCAGTTCGAGGAGACGGTCCGCAATCTGGCTGCGCTCGCGGTCGCAGGCGGCGCGACCGGACCGTGGCGTTCGATACAGATGTACGTTCGGGATGCGCTCGATGTCGCACCGGCGGAAGAACTTGCCGCGGACGCGTTTGACGGGCGCGTCGAGCGCATCGTGCAGGCGCCGCTCTGCCGCAGCGAACTGCTCGTCGAGATCGAGGGCGTAGCTGATGTCGGAGCGTGACGTGCACGATTGCCTCGTCATCGGCGCGGGGCCCGCTGGCAGCGCGGCGGCGATCGAGATGGCCCGCGCGGGACTCAATGTCATCGTGATCGACCGGGCGGCGTTTCCACGTTTCCGGATCGGCGAGAGTTTTCTGCCTCGTACGAAGCGCGCGTTCGCGCGGCTGGGTGTCCTTGACCGCTGTCTCGCATTGCCGCACGCCCGCAAGGTCGGCGTGGAGATTTCGCTAGGTGACCGGCGCCACGGCTCTCAGTATTTTTACTTTCGCGATGTATACGGAAGCGGCGAGAAGGAAACGTTCAACATGGCGCGCGTGCATCTCGACAGCATGATGATGCAGGCGGCACGCGACGCCGGTGCCGAGGTGCATACCTCGACGGCTGTGCGGACGCTGACCAGGCTCGAGGATGGCGACGTAGTCGCGGACACCGATGCGGGCGTGATCCGCGCCCGCTGGCTGATCGATGCAAGCGGACAGGCGACGGTGCTCGGGCGGGAGCTGGGGCGTCGACGATTTCACTCCACACTGCGGAACGTGGCGTACTTCGAGCACTTCGACGGCGTCGTTCGTCCTTCCGGACCGGGCGAAAACTGTTTCGCGCTCGTCATCGCCGATGAGGGATGGTTCTGGATGATCCCGCTCGACGCCGAGAGGACGAGCATCGGCTTTGTCGCGCGTGAATCGCTGCACACCTCGCTCGATGTGCCGGCCGATCAGAGGCTGCGATGGGCGATCGAGCGGACGCCGCTGCTCAGAGAACGAATGGCGCACGCGCGCGGACCCGAGCGCAACCGGACGATCGCTGATTTCACGTATCGATGTGATCCGTTCGCCGGACCTGGTCATTTTCTTATTGGTGACGCGGCGGCGTTTCTCGATCCAGTCTGGTCGACGGGTCTGACGCTGGGGCTCCTTGCTGCGGAGCAGGCAGCAGCAGGGGTGGTGCGCATTGTGCACGGCGCATCCGCGCCCGTGGAACGGGAGCGGTACGAGGGGTGGGCGAAGCGGGTGACCGATCGCGCGTTCCAGCTCGTCGAAGGTTTCTACGACCCGGGCTTTCGTGACTTGCTATTCTCGCCCCGCCGCCCCAAGGCACTCGAACGCGCATTTGTCACCATGCTCGCGGGCGAGATCGATCGTGTCCCTGTCGGCGTCGCGCTGCGGTGCCAGGCGTTGCGCGGCTTGTGCGCGCTGCAGCAGAGATGGCCGATTACGGGCCGCGTCCGACCGTTCCGCTTGCAGCTGGCGTCGTCCAACCCCTGAGTGTGCCCATGCAGCGACTCCGCAGCGCGCTCGAACGCCATGCAGCTGAACGTCCCGACGAACGTGCCATCACCGATGCCGACGGCCGGGCTTGGACATGGAATCAGATCGTGGAACAGAGCGCGCGGGTTGCGCGGTACGTGGGCGAGCGCGCGGAACACGACACGCGTGTCGTCATCTCGCTCCCCTCGAGCGGTGCATTCTGGTGCGCAGTGCTGGGCGTGATGCAGGCGGGGCGCATCCCCGCGCTCGTCCCCTCGCCATTGACGGCCGTGGTGCGCACTCGGATTGCGAGCGACCTCGGCGCCACGCTCCTGATCGATGGCGATGCGTGCTTCGACGCGATGTCGACGGCCACCGAGGATGCCGCGCCCGCTCCGCCGCGCGGTGTGATTCTGCTGTCGTCTGGAACGACAGGACACTCGCGATTCGTGCTGCGCTCGCCGGCATCGCTTGATCTCATTGCCGAGATTCTCGTGGACGAGCAGCTCACGATCGCGTCAGATGTCGTCGCATCATTCCTTCCGATGTCGCACGCGTACGGCTTCGAACATGCGTTTCTCGGGCCGCTGCTGGCCGGTGCGCATGTCATGGTCATGGGATCGTTCTCACCGGCGGCAGCAGCCGAGGCGCTCGCGCGCGGCGCGACGACCGTGCCGCTCGTGCCGGCAACGGTTCAGGCGCTGATCGACACACCTGTCGCCGCGCCTCGACTGCGAACGGTCGTCTCGGCCGGCACGGTGCTGCCGAAATCGGTCCGCGCCGCGTTTGCCGATCGGTATCCAGTGCCTCTCGTCGATCTCTATGGCGCGAGTGAACTCGGCACGATCTGGCTTGATCGCGGCGCCGGCGGCGTGCCCGTTGCAGGTGTCGAGATCCGCGTGGTCGATGCGTCGATCTGCGAGCGGCTTGCCGATGTCATGACCGGATCGGAAGGCGAGATCGCGGTGCGGAGCGTGACAATGCTCGAAGAGATCGTCGGGCGCGGCGGCGTGCGCGACGATGGACGTTGCGAAGGCTTCGTGCGCATGGGCGACCTCGGACGCTGCGTGGCGCCGGGCACGTTCGCGATCACGGGGCGCACCAAGCTCGTGTTTGATGTAGGCGGACTGAAGGTGAATCCGATCGAGGTTGAGCAGGCACTGGAGACGCATCCAGCCGTGCGCGCAGCGCTCGTGCATCCTGTCGCCGTGGACGCCACGCTCAATCGCGTCGCGGCGGAGATCGAACTGCGCGAGGGGGCTGCCGCCCCCGAGTGGGCAACACTTCATGCATACTTGCGCCTCCGCGTGCCGGCGCACGCCGTTCCTCGCGCGCTGACGATCGTCGATCGACTGGCCCGGACGTCCAGCGGAAAGTTGCTGCGCTCTACGGTGATCGATGTCGAACCTCCGATTGCGCCCGTCACGAGCCGGCCCGAGGGTCTGGCGTCACGCGCCGCCCGCGAGCAGTACACGACGGAACTGTTCAACGAAACCGCGTCGGGATACGACCATTCCAGCGGCGTCGCGTTTCTGCGCAGCGGCCACTGGTATCGGCGGCGCATGCTGCGAAAGAACGGGCTGACGACTGGCGCAGCGCTTCTCGATGTGGGCAGCGGCACCGGTGTCTGCGCAGCGATCGCGCAGGAAATCATCGGGTCCTCGGGCCGTGTGGTCGCTCTCGATCCGAGCCAGGGGATGCTCGACATTGCGCGCCGTCGCGGCGTGCGTGAGATTGTGGTGGGCCGCGCCGAATCGCTGCCGTTCCCAGGCGCTTCCTTCGATGTCGTTTCGATGAGTTACATGCTGCGGCACATCGAAGATCTCATAGTCGCATTTCGCGAAGCCCGGCGCGTGCTGCGCCCCGGCGGGCGCCTCGTCATTTTCGAACTGACACGTCCCGCAGGTCGCATTCAACGCAGCCTGTTTGACGGCGCTATGTTCTGGATCGTGCCGGCCGCGGGCGTCATTGCAAGCGGCCGGACATCGACGTTCACCATGATGCAGTACTGGGCAGAGACCATGCGCGCGGCGGTGCGACCGGAGCGCGTCGTCGAGGCGCTCGACCGGGCCGGCTTCAGCGGCACGCGCCATCTGCTGGAACTGGGCGTCTTCAGCTGTTACAGAGGGGTCGCGCCGCGGCCGTGACAAGCCAGCCTGACGCGATCACGATCGGAAGCGCGAACCACGGACCGATGCTGTCGGCGAGGAGCGCGGCGCCGATTGCCCCGATCGCAGCGAGCGGCCACACGGTGCGCAGCCGCCAGCCGATGAACGCGCTCAACGCTGCTGCGATCCACATGGGAAAAACAAGCCCCAGCAGACCGCCAAGACAGACGGCCATGCCCTGCTGGCGGCGCCACGAACCGTCGCGCGCCCGCAGCGGCTGCGCCGTTCGCGGCGCCGGACGGGGATGGAAGCAGCATCGGGCGGCGAGCGACGACCAGACGCGAAGCGACTCTGTCCAGTCGCGCACGATGCGAAAATGGCTGACGCGCTCGCCCCGTGGCTGATAGATCGTGGCGATCGGCACTTCACGAATCTCGATGCCATGCCACGCCGCGCGGATGAGCAGTTCTTCTTCCCACGCATAGCGGCCGCTCCGGCAGCGCAGCGGCCGAATCGCGTCGAGGGGATACGCGCGAAGTCCGCAGACCGGGTCGGAGACGCCGAGTCCCGTTAACGAGCGTACGCCGACGGCCCAGAGCCGGCGACCGGCGAGGCTCGATGCCGGATATCCGGGGGCGCGTTCGTCTCGGGCGCCTGTGACGAGCGCATTCGTGCCTGCCGCGGCCAGCACCGCGCGGGCGTCGTCAATGCGATGCTGGCCGTCGGCGTCGACCGTGAGCGCCACATCGAACGCGCTCAGTGCAGGATGCGCGAGTGCTGCCGCGAGCGCGGCACCTTTGCCGCGGTTGGTCGCGAACGAGATGCGGTCCCGTCCCGGCTTCTCGGCGAGCCACGCATCGAGCAGTTGCGCGGTGCCGTCCGTCGATCCGTCATCAACGACGAGCAACGACAGGCCCGCGTCTTCGAGCCCGTCGAGGATCGCGCGCAGCGTCGATGCGTTCTGATACGTGGGCACGATGGCCACTGCGCGCATCGGTGCATCGTAAGGTCATGCAGGAGGAACACGTGGCAAGCCGTCGTCCGCAAGCATCAGCACGATGGTGCCTTCGGCGATCGTGTCATTGGCGATGCGCGCAAGGACCTCGAAACGGTGCAGTCGGCCAAGCCCGCCGTCGCGCACGGCGCGGAGCACGATGGATGCAGGAGGACGAACGGGGTGGCGAAAGCGAATTTCCGTCTGGACGAGCAGCCCGCGATGAGCGTCCGTGTGGGAAGCAGCGTCACGCACGAGAAGCAGGCCACACGCTTGCGCCAACGCCTCCGTGATCAGCACACCGGGCACGATGGGCTCGCCCGGGAAGTGACCGCTGAAGAACGGCTCGTCGCCGCAGACCTCCCAGCGGGCTTCGACCGTGTCGTCGTCGATTGCATTGACGCTGTCCACGAAACGAAACGGCGGCTTGTGCGGGAGTCGAACGAGGAGTTCGTCGTTCATCGCCGCGCCGCGACCAGTTCGGCGTGCGCAAAATCGACAAAGCGGCCGACAGTCGCCATCGTGTCCTGATTCAGCTTCTTCTGCGAGATTTTGTGACCGAATCGCTTCTCGACACCCGTGACGAGCATGAGCAGATCCAGGGAGTCGAGGGTCAGGCCGCCGCCGACAAGCACAAGCTGTTCCGTCACGTCCATACCGCCGAACTTCAAGTCGCGCTGGAGGATTTCCCGCACCGCGGTCAGAACATCCTCTCGCGAGACCGCTTGAACCGCTCCATCGTCGTTGGGCACAGACACTGCTCAAACCTCCGGATTGGCGCCATTGCCGTTCGCACGTCGAGACTGCATCATCCGCGAACCGAGCATGGAGCGAAAGTGCTGCTGACGGTCCGGCATCATGCGGACCGGAAAGGAAAACACGCGCGTCGTGGGACGCGCGTGTCTCATCGGCAGACAACTCATCAAGGCGATCCGGCCACTACTTGGGATCCCGCTCGATGGTCTTTTCAGTCGTCTCAGTCGTCTTCAGCGTTCCTTCCGGGGTTTCGGTCGTTCGAGTCGTGCTGCTCGTCGTCGAGCTTTCGGTCTTGTCACAGGCTGCGAGTGTGAGCGCCATTCCGCCCAGGGCGATGACAAAGCAAAGGGGGCGGACGACGTCGGTAAACGATCGATTCGAATTGGTATGCATGGCAGAGAATCCTTTAAATTGGAAATTGTGAATCGAGAAATGGCAACAGAGCGGTACCACAAGCGGACGTTTTCCGACGCGCCTACTTCGGAATGAGCTTCGTTTCCTTGTGGTGCGTCTCGGTTACGGTCGTTTCACCTGCAGGGGTGTCGACGGTGGTCTTCTCGACCGTCGTGGTGCGGCCGACCTCGTCGTTGCGGCACCCCGAAACGGCGAAGCTTCCGACGATGACTGCCGGCGCGGCGAGCGCCAGGACCCACGCCCGCGCAACGCTGCCGGGCGCCGGGGGGCATGGAACGATGGCCACGCGTGATGTGGGTGATGTTTGCATGCCGTCATTATTGACGGAAATCACCCACGCCGTGCATAGTGTGAATCCCTGCATATTAAGTGTAATAGCTTGGAGCAGCACCCCCGGTGACATCGGCGGATTCTCCGCCGACACCCGATCGCTCCATCACAGCGCACGAATGTTCGTCGATTATCGCCTGCGTCCGCTGCCACCTCTGCGTGCCGGCGCCGATCGACCGCCGCCGCTGCGCTTCGATGCCTGCGCGCGATTGACGGGTTGTACGCGGTGCGATACCCGGCGGCGCCGTGCGGTCCGTATGCAGATCCGGCGCGCGAGCAGACACCGGTCTACGGCTTGAGCGGAGGCGCGAGCCACGATTCCCAGCGGTGCGGCGGCAACCAAAGTTCGTGTGTTCATGGTGTAGCTCATAGCGCACAATCGCATCCGGACACAGGGGTCACGCCGTGCTGGCCATCGCCGCCGCTATCCGAAGTAGCACTCCGCGGGCAGCGGAACTCGCCTGTCGGCCGGGGGCGCTGCGGCAGAGGCTTTCCCCGCGACGACATCACGGGCAAGCAGTTCCGTCAGCGTCTTCAGGTGCGCCTTGTCATCCTCTCGGACGCTGCACCAGAATCTGCGGACATCGGACGAGCCGGCAGACGCCGCGAGGTAATGATCGCAGCGCCAGACCGAGTCCAGCCGCGCGCCGAGTTCGCGTACAAGTTCGTCACGACGATGAGATCGAGTGCCGTTGGTTGCTTGTGCATTGCCGGCATTCCTTGCGGTGCTTTTCATGCGGTCTCCAGCGGTGGGGGTTCAGGCTCGATGGACGCTGTGACTTTTACAGCATTCACAAAAAGTCGCTACAGGGAGGGTTCCCCTAATTGCGCGCCGTGTCATGAACCCGCGGGGGGCACCTGAAGTCCCTACCACAGCGACCAGACGTCCTCGACAACAACGCTCGCCCAAGACGACGCCTCGTCGGTGCCCCGTCCCGACAGTTGATCGACACCGGCCATCTCGGCCTGCGGCGGTGCCGGCCGCGGATCGTCGGACAGCGCCCGCACGGTGACTGTGACAGCGCATCGGTGGCCGCCGGCGCGGACGGCCCAGCGCCATTGCGACGCTGTCATCGAGCGGGACACCAGCATGATTGCGCCATCGCCCGCGAGCAGCTGCCGACGCAGGGCCAGTGCTCTCCACGTGACAAAGAGCTTCGCGCGATCGCTGTCGGGTTCGTGCAGCAGCTCCGAGGCCGCCGACAGCGGATCGGCGCGCCACGCGTCCTCGATCTGGGTCAGAAGTTCCCGGTGACGCGCGAAGGGAACGGGACGTCGGTTGTCGGGATCCACGAGCGACAGCGCCCGGCACTCCGTTCCCTGATACCAGTCCGGTGTCCCGGGAAAGAGCGTCTTGAGCAGGACGGCCGCAATGCTGCAACGGCCGGCGGACGGGCGCGTCGCGCGCGTGAGCTCTGCAAACTGCGCTCGAATTCCGGCACACGAATCGGCGAAGAGCAGCGAATGCACAGCGCGGGCGCACGCATCTTCATAGGCCGGATCAGGGTTGAGCCAGCTGGTCGACCGCTTCGCTTCGCGGGCCGCCTTGATCGCATACGCCTGCAGCCGCTGGGCGAGTGCGTCGGCCTCGCGGGTGTCGCAATCGTGATCCGGCCACAGGGCGAACGCCGAGTGGGCCAGGAGCGACACGTCAACAGGAGCCAGCGCGGTCTCCGAGCCGGCAGCTGCCGACGCGCACAGCCGCTCGAAACAGGCATCCAGCAGTGTGTTCCATGTGTCGGGGCAGTGGGACAGGACAGCAAGCCGAGATCGCACATCCTCCGACCGTTTGGCATCGTGCGTGTCGGTGGCGTTGAGCGACCACGGCCGCACGCACCGCTGCGCGGCGAGCTGATCCAGCATCACGTGAGTGTTGTTCACGACCGGTTCGGGACCGACATCGTTGAGGGCGAGGCACGCGACATCGCGGTAGAGCGCCGTGTCCTCGATGCCCTTCGCTGCCAAGGGGCCCGTGAACTGCTGCCACAGCCGGACGACGTCGAGTGCCACGGTGCGGATCGGATCGTGGCCGAACAAACCCGAGAGGGACAACAGATCCGCGAGCGGACCGCTGTGTTGCTGCGCACGTGACGCTGCCTCGCGCAATCGACTGCTATCCCCTTGGCCCACGCCTGTGTCGTCGACGAATGTTCTATACACACCGAGGCACGATGAGAGGTCGATCAGCGACGCGCGCAGCGCATCGCGTTCATACGGCACAGCTGCGAGCGACATGCAACGTTCGGCTGCTCGACAGAGCCGCGCGAGTTCAGGGGCCAGCAGCTTCTCAGCCACCTCACGTTTGCAGTCAATCGCGAGCCGTGCGAAGTCTTCGGCACCGGATCCCCTGCGCGCGGCATGGCCGCGCAGCGCACGTATACCGTGATCGTTCATCATTAACGCAACGGATGCAGCGAGAAACTCGTAGCCCGAGGTGCCGTCAACTGGCCAGTCCATCGGGAGCGACTCATCCGACGCCAGGATCTTCTCGACGAGGATGATCGACCGCGCTCCGTCGATTGCCGCGTCGTCGAGCCCAGTCCGCAGCCGGCGCAGGTATTGCAGGGGATCGCGCAACCCGTCGATGTGGTCGAGGCGGACGCCATCGAGCCAGCCGCGGCGAACGAGTTCAAATACCTTGGCATGCATCCGCTCAAAGACGAGTTCGTCTTCCGCGCGCACTCCTGCGAGATCGGAGATGTCGAAGAAGCGCCGGTAATTCACACTCTGCAGACCGTCGCGCCAAAACACGAGCCGGTAATGCTGGCACCCCAGAAGCCGCGCGAGTGCGTCGGGGTCGGTTGCGGCGGACTCGGCGGTGCAGTTGTCCTCTACGTCCTCGCGCAGCGGAAACACGTGATCGAAGTATCGAATGCATCGACCTCGCCCGCACGTGGATTCCATGGTGATCTCGCCGCGCGCGACGACTTCGTCGAACGGGGCACCGAGGACGGGAAGGACAACCTTGTTCTCCGCGCTCGACCAATCCACGTCGAAGAAGCGGTCCTCCTCTGATCCGGGTCCGTGCCGCAGCAGACCAAACCACCACGGATTGTCGTGCGCAGCCGCCATGTGATTCGGAACGATGTCGAGCACGATGCCGAGCCCCGCGGCGTGCGCGGTGTGTACGAGCTTCTCGAAGCCTGCCTCTCCTCCGAGTTCCTCGCGGATCTGCGTCGGATCGGTCTGGTCGTAGCCGTGCGTGCTGCCTGGGCGCGCTTCAAAGATCGGCGAGAGATACAGGTGCGAGATCCCGAGTCGCCCGACCAACTCCGCGATGTCGGCGGCGGCGTCAAACCCGAAGTCGGGGGTGAGCTGCAGCCGGTACGTCGCAATCGGCGTGCGCTCGCTCACACCTGCACCTCAAGCGCGGTGCCGAGCTCGCGGATCAGCGCCAGCTGGCCGGTGGAGGCGGCATCGCTCCGTCCAACGAGCGGTCCGATTCTCGATCGCATGTGGTCAACGAAGTGCTCCTGCAGCGGCCACAGATCGACGGCAAACGGAAGCTTCGCGATGAGCTTGACCAGGTCGAGAAGCCAGCGGCCATTCGAGAGCGGGTCGTTCCTGTCGGTCGCGCGGATGGCGCGGTCCATGGCGTCGGAGACGGCCATGCCGATCGTCTGCTGGTCGAGTTCGATGCCGCTCTGCGTCGCCTCGTCGATGATCTCCTCGACGCGAGCCAGGTCGGGCACTGGCGCCTCGAGCGCCTGCCGCAGACCCTGACTCAGCACGAACGCTCCGGTCATCTGGATCCTTCTCGGGACCGTGAGGTCGAGCGAGCGGAGGAAACGGGTGAGCGGTGCGTTCTGCTCGTAAATCTGCCGGTAGGAGTTGTCGATCTGCTCGAGCGCCGGCTTGAGAATGCGCCGGACGACCGTGTGCTGCTCGTCGCGGAAGAGCGATCCGATCGAATACGACGTTCCGTCGAAATCGCGATCCATGAGCTTGAGCACCTCGGGGAACGCAGCACGCTGAAACGCTTCATGCGCCGCTGCCGAGACCTGGGCGAACGCCTCCGGTCCGGCGAATGCGCGCACGCCGCAGGAAACCGTGTGGTCTCCGAAGTGCAGCGCACAATAGGAAAGGCGTGCGGCGTCGAGGTCGATGCGCGAGCGGAACATTGCATTTCCCACGACGAGCTTGGCGCGTCCGTACGTCGATCGGGTTCCCTCCTCTGCTTCGATGTCGAAGGCGTACACATGATCATCCTGCGCATCGAAGAGGCGGTGGACGCCGTAGTGCGCCGCGACACGCTTGAGGGAAAGGATCGCGGGACGGACAGTGCGCTCGTACACGGCACGTCCATCAGGGGCTTCTTTCGTGCTTCCGTGCGCCTGCGCGAGGCGCTCAAGAAACTCTGCTTCCAACTCGAGGCCGAGCACACGCTGCGCCAGCTGGATCACCCGCGCGGCGTACTGAATCACCTGCACCGTCTCGATCCCGGCAACGTCATCGAAGAACCAGGCGCAGCTCGTATACATGAGCATGGCGTGTCGCTGCAGTTCCATCAGCTGCAGCGCCGTCGCTCGACTGGAGTCATCGAATCCGACTGTCCCGTGCTCCTGCAGGAAGGCGTCAATCGAGGACGGCGATCGATCGAGAATGACCCCGATGTATGCATCGCGCGCCGCCCACGGATCCTTGAAGCTGATGCGGCCGATCGCTTCAAATTTGGGGGCAACCGTGTCCCGGAGCCAGTCGAACGCTTCGCGCAGCGGACCGCGCCATCGCTGATGAAATCCTGCACGGCCGGAGTTGCAGCCGCAGTCGGAGCGCCACCGCTCCACGCCGTGGACGCAGCTCCAGGAGCTGCATTCATGAACACGCGCCTCCATCAGAGGAGGGTGCCGAGCGAGGTAAAGGCTGAAATTGATGAGTTCGGTGCCGGCGTCGCGGTCGATCCGTGCCAGCGCGTCTGCAAGCGCCATCTCGCCGTGGCGATGGTGATGGCCATAGCTCTCGCCGTCGGTGGCGATGTGCATCAGCTGGTCGTGGCTGCGCGCGTCGTCGAAGCCGCTCATCAGACGCGCGGCCAGCCGCTCGCCGCAGTTCAGCAGCCCTTCGAACGCGACGGCCTGCGAGACCGAGCCGTCGTAAAAGAAGAGCGCAATCGACCGACCGGACGGCAGGTTGCACAGGTACGCACGTGTCGGGTCGACACGTTCACCGACATCGTCCCAGTCGTGGTGACCGATCGTCCGCACCGCCGCGCACTGACGCGGCGCGAGAACAGTGAAACGGATGCCGACTTCAGCGAGCGTCTCGAGCGTGGCCGTATCAGCGGCGGTCTCGGGCAGCCACATGCCCTCAGGCATGCGGCCAAACCGTGCCTTGAAATCGTGGACGCCCCACAGCACCTGCGTTGTGCGGTCTCGATCGTTACACAGTGGAAGAATGGCGTGGCCATAGCCTTGCGCCATGGCGGACCCGTGCCCTTCGAATCGTTCCACACTCGCGCGATCGCTCTCCACAATCTGATCGAGAACGTCCGGAGCCGCATCTTTCATCCACGAGAGCAGTGTGGGTCCGAAGTTGAAGCTCATCCGCCCGTAGTTGCTGACGATGCGGTCGAGCCTGCCGTGCGCGTTCAGCAGACGCGCGCGTGCGTTGGTCGCGTAGCACTCACGCGTGATGCGCTCGTTCCAGTCGTGCCATGGATACGCGGACTCCTGCATCTCGACGGCTTCAAGCCACGCATTCTCACGCGGCGGTTGATAGAAGTGCCCATGGACACAGACATATCGGCGGCTCATGGACTCCTCACCTCGGATCGCAGTACCAGAACGGTCTTTGCTTCGACGGCCAACGCGCCGGACGCCACGCGCGTCGTGCGAACGTCGGATTGTGCGCCGCCCCAGCGGGCATTATCGGAATCCAGGAGCAGCTCGAAGGCGTCTGCAGTGTCAACAGGTGCGCTTGCCGTGTGGCTGCCCGTGTTGGCGATGATCAAAACGCGCGGATCACGTACATACACGAGCGAGACGACGGGACCGTGGGCGCGCGCCTCGAAGTCGCCGCCCCGCGCGGGAATGCCCAGCGCGCGGCGCAGGCGCAGCAGTTCGGTGTAGTACGCGAGCATCGCCGCGTGGCGCGGTTGCGTGCGGAGCGCCCAGTCGAGTGTGGAACGGCGGAAGGTGTCCTCGTTCTGCGGATCGGGAACGTCGACAGCCCCGTGGAAGTCGGCAAACTCCTCGGCGCGGCCGCTCCGCACCGCTTTGATAAGCGGCTCATCCGAATGGCTTACAAAATACTGAAAGGGTGCGGATTCGGCATACTCCTCGCCCATCCACAGCATCGGCGTGAACGGAGAAAGAAGCACGAGCGCAGCGGCGACACGGGCGCCATCCAGTCCCGCGGTCCGATCGAGCCGATCGCCGGTGGGGCGGTTCCCGACCTGATCATGGTTCTGCGTGAAGACCACGAGGCGGGCGTGGTCGACGTCGTGCGCGGGAGCCCCGTGCCGCCGGCGATGGGCATTCGAGTACTCGCCCGCGAAGACGTAGCGATCGCGCAACGCTTTGGCGATCTGCGCCGGATCGCCGAACCCGCGGTAGTAGCCGCGCTGTTCGCCGGTCAGCGCCGCGCGGATCGCGTGGTGATAGTCGTCGTTCCAGCAGCCATCGAGCGCCAGTCCCCCGATCGATGCCGGCCGGATCAGCTTCGGATCATTGTCGCCGGATTCAGCGATGATCAGCACGCGCCGGCCCTGCCGCTCCGCTTCTGCGTGATTGCGGGCCGCAAGCTCCTCGACAAAGGTCCGTGCGGAGTGATCGATGATCGCGTGTACGGCGTCGAGGCGCAGTCCGTCGATGCCGCAGTCGCGCGTCCAGAACAGACTGTTCTGCACGAAGAATTCGCGCACATGATCGGAGTCCGCGCCGTCGAAGTTCAGGGCCGCGCCCCACGGCGTCCGGTAGCGGTCGGTGAAGTACGGTCCGAAGTCGCCGAGGTAGTTCCCCTCCGGACCGAGGTGGTTGTAGACGACGTCGAGTATTACCGCGAGGCCATGCGCGTGACACGCATCAACGAGCCTGCGAAGTCCCGGCAGTCCGCCGTACGACCATTGCGCTGCATACAGCTGCACGCCGTCATAGCCCCAGTTGCGCTCGCCGGGAAACTGGGCGATGGGCATCAGTTCGATCGCCGTGACGCCAAGAGCGCGGAGCGCCGCGAGGCGCGGAATCACTGCGTCAAAAGTGCCTTCGGGCGTGAAGGTGCCGACGTGCAGTTCGTACAGCACGTGCTGTGCGAGCGGTGGGTTCACGAACGGCGCGAGAGGAAGATCGGTTTCGCGGCGCAGGACGAGCGAAGGGCCGTGCACGCCCTCGGGCTGCGCGAGCGATGCGGGATCGGGACGAAGGCGTCCATCCGCGAAACGAAATTGGTACGGCGTGCCTGCGGGCGCTGTCGCCACGACACTGTGGTATCCGTCGCCATTTACCGTCATCGCCACGTCAGCGTCGGAACGGGGGAGGTGCACGCTGATCCGCTCGTGGCGCGGCGCCCACACGGTGAATCGTGTGGTCGTCGCATCAACGGTGACCGACCCGACGTGTGGACGCCCGGCGAGCGGAGCGTCCGCAATCGCCTCGCTATGCCGCATGCACGTCTCCCGGGGGAGTCGTCTGCAGCAAGATGAGCGCACCGAGTGGCGGCAGCGTGAGGGTGATCGACGCTGGAAAACTGCGCCACGGCATGGGCGAGGCGACGACCACACCGAGATTGCCTGTGCCGCTTCCTCCGTAGCACTCGGCGTCGGAATTGATCACTTCCGTCCAGCGACCCGCGGACGGGAGGCCGAGTCGATACTGGTGCCGTACGACCGGTGTGCAGTTCAGAACCACCAACGCGGACGACGAACGGTCCGGAGAGTGGCGAAGGAACGCGACGACACTTTGCTCGCTGTCGCTCGGCTCGATCCATTCAAAGCCGCTAGAGTCGCAGTCGCCCATGTGCAGCGCGGGAATCGATCGATATGCGCGGTTCAGGTCCGCCACCAGCCGCTGAATGCCCGCGTGTTCGGGTCGCTCCGCGAGATGCCAGTCGAGACTGCTCTCGAAATTCCATTCGCGCCATTGTGCGAATTCACCGCCCATGAACAGCAGCTTCTTGCCCGGACTGGCCCATTGATTCGTCAGGAGCAGGCGGAGATTCGCGAACCGCTGCCACGTATCGCCCGGCATCCGCTCGATCAGTGAGCCCTTCAAGTGCACCACTTCATCGTGCGACAAAGGGAGCATGTAATGCTCGCTATACATATACAGCGCGCGGAAGTTGATCAGGTTATGGTGGAATCGGCGATGCACCGGTTCGAGCGCGAAATACTTCAGTGTGTCGTGCATCCAGCCCATGTCCCACTTCATGCCAAAGCCGAGCCCGCCCACGTACGTCGGACGCGACACCATCGGCCACGCCGTCGACTCCTCGGCGATGGTCTGCACATCGGGGAACGATCCATACACAGCAGTGTTGAACTGCCGCAGGAATTCGACCGCCTCGATGTTCTCGCGACCTCCGAAGCGGTTGGGGATCCACTCATCATGCTTTCTTCCGTAATCGAGGTAAAGCATGGACGCGACGGCATCGACGCGGATGGCGTCCGCGTGATATTTCTCCAGCCAGAACATCGCACTCGAGATGAGGAACGCGCGGACTTCTTCCCGGCCGTAATTGAAGATGGCGCTCTTCCAGTCCGGATGGAAGCCTTGGCGCGGGTCCTCGTGCTCAAAGAGGTGCGTGCCGTCGAAGTATCCAAGTCCGTGCTCGTCCGTGGGGAAGTGCGAGGGAACCCAGTCCAGAATGACGCCGATGCCGTGCTGGTGCAGATGATCGATCAGGAACATAAAGTCTTGCGGCGTGCCGTAGCGGCTGGTCGGCGCGAAATAGCCCGTCGTCTGGTATCCCCACGAGGGGTAATACGGATGCTCCATCACGGGGAGGAGCTCGACATGCGTGAAGCCAAGGCGCTCGCAGTACTCCGCGAGCATTGGCGCCAGTTCGCGGTAACTGAGCATGCGCTCGGGCTGCTCCGGATCGCGCTTCCACGAGCCGAGGTGCAGTTCGTACACGCTCATCGGCGAGGTCAGTGCGTGCTTCGATCCTCGCGACGCCATCCACGCCGCGTCGTTCCATGTGTACGCAAGCGAACGCACAATCGAACCCGTATGCGGCGCAATCTCGCGCATGAATCCAAACGGATCCGATTTGTCGGCGGTGTACGACGAGTCGCGGGCCGCAACGTGATACTTGTACACCGCGCCCGCGGCGGCGCTCTGCACCACCGCAGTCCACACGCCTGACGAGCCGATTGCCGACATGGGACTGGCGGCGCGGTTCCAGCCGTTGAAGTCGCCGATGACAGAGACATGTTTCGCGTTCGGCGCCCAGACCGCGAACGCCACGCCACCGGAGGGCAGGAGGTGCCCGCCGAGCTTGTCGAACAGCTTGTAGTGTGTGCCTTCGTTGAACAGAAAGATGTCATCGGACGAGATGGACCATGCGGTGGCGCTCGCTGCTGTCTTCACAAAGCACCGCCGTTCTCGGCGCGAAGCGGCGACATGCCTTCGAGGAGGGCGGCCGCGGCGCGGAGCGGGATGTGGACCCAAGCCGGTCGGCTGTTGACTTCGTAGATGATCTCATAGCACATCTTGTCGAGCAGCCAGGCGCGCAGCAGATGCTCGTGCGCCGCGGTCTGCGATCCGAGAAGTCGTGCGTCGAGTTCCATGATCCGGTCGATGTACGACGATGTGAACGCGCGGGACGTCCAGGAACTCCACGCGCGGGCAGCCTGCGCCAGTGTTGCCAGGGCGCCGGCGCGCTCACCGGGAATGAGCTGCTGATGGCGATCGAGCGCCGCCCACGCCGCATAGTCCAGCGAGCGGACCATGCCAGCAACATCACGGAGCGGCGAGCGCTTGACCCGACGCTCGCCGATCGATCGCAACGGTTCGCCCTCGAAATCGATGATGATGAAGTCCTTCCCGGTGTAAAGCACTTGGCCGAGGTGATAGTCGCCGTGGAGGCGGATTCGCATGCCCCCGAACGTTTCCTGGCGCAGCGGCGCCAGCAGCTGGGTGGTCTTGGACTCGTTCTCTATGACGAAGCGCGCCATGTCGGCAACTTCGCCCGCGAGGGACTCGGCCGCGCGGGCGAGCGCTGCGGTGGCCGAGCGCACACTGTTGCGTATCGACTGCGCCACCGCGCGGAGGTACATCGGATTGAACGGCTCGGGCGTGAACGCGGGGTCGCCGGCATCGGTGGCGAGCGCCGCATGCATCTCGGCCGTGCGCACTCCGAGAAGTCTCGACGCTTCCAGCGGCTCGCTCAGGAGTTCGGAGAGCGCGGCGGGCGGTGATGCGGATCCAAAGATCTCCTGCTCCGGGACCGCGGTCAGCGTTGCCGCCTTGTCGGACTGCAGGGCTGCAACGCCTTCCAGAAAGCGGACCGCGCGATCGAGCATCCACGTCCATGCATCGCCTTGCGACGGCACGAAGCGCAGCGCCACGGCGAGTGTCCGTGGTTCGCCGGAGTTGTTCTCGATCGTGACGGAACCCGCCAATGGCGCGGTGTGGGCGAAGGGGACGCGCTGCGTCAGATGCCGTCCGATTTCGGACTCGGGGCTTTCACCGTCGTCGAGCCTGCGGAACATCTTCAGAACGTAGCGTTCACCGAAGAACACCGTCGAGTTGCTCTGCTCGACGCCCGGGATGCGGACTTCCAGATCCGCCAGGCCTGTGAGCTTGTCCTTGCGGCCGACCGGGTGTCCGACGATCCGGACGTTGCCCGTGACGATCTCCTCACCGCTCAGCGCCGTGCGCAGCAGCGCGCGTGCGATGTCGGGAAGGCACAGCGCATCCACGAGTTCACGTGTTTCGCCGCGCGAGTTGACAAGCCGGGCGATCGGGAGCGGAGCAGGCGCAGCCGACGGCGGGCGCTCCGCGCCCGGGTTCACCGTCTCGCGAGCGATCATCGGAAGGGCATAGCTCTCGGGCTCCCCGAGCGTGAAGTCGAACCGTGTGACGAAGAGTGATGCACCCTCCGCGCTGCCGGCGATCGTCGGAAGGCGAAGGCGCTCGACGATCGTCGCGGCGCGCGGTCCGCGCGCCTTCGAGACAAACCATCGTTTGCCGATCACCACGTTCGGCAGCAGCTTCTCGAGCCCGCGTCGCAGCGTCTCGGAACTCCATGCTTTGTCCCATGGGCCTTCGAAACGCAATTCCGGAATCGGCTGCTCCGCCGCCGTGGCTGTCGTCGGACTTGACGACTTCTCGAGCAGGAACCACAGAAAGGCGTGCGGACCCATCGACAAGAAATACGGCGCGCGGCCGAGCACGGGAAACGGCACGCTGCCGAACAGTTCCACCGGGCGCTGCCCTTCGAATTCGGCGAGCGGGATCTCGACCGGCTGAACAAACCGCGAGAGGTTCGCCACGACGAGGATCGTGTGCTCGGCGCTGCTGCGCGTGAACGCGAGCACGCGCGGATTGGACGGCGTCAGGAACCTGATGTCGCCGGTGCCGAAGACGGGATAGCGCTTGCGCAGCGCAATCAGGCGCTTCATCCACCACAGCAGCGAGGACGGATTGGCGAGCTGCGATTCGACATTGATCGCTTCGTAGTGGTACTCGGGGTCGATGATCGCAGGCAGAAACAGCTGTTGCGGGTTCGCACGGCTGAAGCCCGCGTTGCGGTCGGAGCTCCACTGCATCGGCGTCCGGACGCCGTTGCGGTCACCGAGGTGCACATTGTCGCCCATGCCGATCTCATCGCCGTAATAAATGATCGGCGTGCCTGGCATAGAAAAGAGCAGCGCATTCATCAGTTCAATCTTGCGCCGGTTGTTCGACAAGAGCGGAGCGAGCCGGCGCCGGATGCCAAGGTTGATCCGCGCGTTCCGATCGCTGGCGTAGACGCGGTACATGTAGTCACGCTCTTCGTCCGTGACCATCTCCAGCGTGAGCTCATCGTGATTGCGCAAGAACATCGCCCATTGGCAGCTCGCTGGAATCGCGGGGGTCTGCTCGAGAATGTCGATGATGGGGAAGCGGTCTTCCATGCGCAACGCCATGAACAGGCGCGGCATCAGCGGGAAGTGGAACGCCATGTGGCACTCGTCGCCGTTGCCGAAGTATGCCACTGCATCCTCGGGCCACTGGTTCGCCTCGGCCAGGAGCATGCGGCCGGGCCAGTGCTTGTCCACATGGGCGCGCAGTGTCCGCAGATACGCATGCGTTTCGGGGAGGTTTTCGCAGCTCGTCCCGTCGCGCTCGTAAAGATACGGAATCGCGTCGAGGCGCACGCCGTCGACGCCCGTCTTCATCCAGAAGTCGCAGACGTCGAGCACCGCTCGATGCACGGCGGCGTTGTCGAAGTTGAGGTCCGGCTGATGGCTGTAGAACCGGTGCCAGAAATACTGTTCTGCGACGGGGTCCCACGTCCAGTTGCTGCGCTCGAAGTCCTTGAAGATGATCCGCGCGCCGCGATACAGATCGGGCGAGTCGCTCCAGACATACATGCGCCGCTCGGCGCTGCCCTTGGGTGCCCGCCGCGCGCGCTGAAACCATTCATGCTTGTCCGACGTGTGATTAATGACGAGTTCAGTGATCACGCGGAGGCCGCGGCGCTGCGCTTCGGCGACAAACGTCTTGAACTCTTCGACGCGGCCGTACGCCGGATTGACGGCGGTGTAATCAGCAATGTCGTAGCCGTCGTCGCGCAGCGGAGAGGGATAGAAGGGCTGAAGCCAGAGCGCGGTGACACCGAGATCCGCGAGGTAATCAAGCTTCGAGATCAGCCCGTTGAAGTCACCCACACCTTCGCCGCTCGAATCGCAGAACGAGCGCACGTGGAGCTGATAGACGACCGCATTCTTGAACCACAGCAGATCCGCGGCAGTATCGCCGCCGGCGGGCACTGATCGCGACACGCGTTTGCGAGGTTCAGCGTCAGACGAAATACTCAAACTGAGCCTCCGTTCGCAGATGCCGCCGGACGCGGAAAACATGAACCGGGCAGGTGGACGGATCGAGCCCCACGGTGCCCACTCGGCCGAGCCATCGATAGCGGACCCCCGTCAACAGATCGTGCAGCTGATAGGGGACATCCTCGGTCAGCGCCAGTGTCGCGAGATCGAGCGTGACGCGACCCCAGTGGACGGTGCGCGGATCCGTGTTGACCGCGACGACGATCACATTGTCTTCCGCCGACTTTGAGTAGCAGAGGATCGCCGGGTTGTCGCAGGCATGAAACGTGAGCGTGCGGTCCTGTTGCAGTGCCGGATTCTCGCGTCGCGCGCGGTTGAGCGCTGCGACGAGCGGTGCGATCGAGTCGGGGCGCTCGATGGACCATTGCCGCAGCTGATACTTCTCGGAGTCGAGATACTCTTCGCTGCCCGGCCGGACTGGCCGATGCTCCAGCAGTTCGAACGCCGGGCCGTACACGCCCCAGCTGGCGCACAGCGTCGCGGCGAGGGTCGCGCGCACGATGAATGCGCTGCGGCTGCCGGTCTGCAGGTATTCCGGCAGAATGTCGGGCGTGTTGGGCCACGCGTTCGGGCGGTAATACTCGACGGCCTCGGTCGCCGTCAGCTCCGTGAAGTACTCGCGCAGCTCCCAGGGATCGTTGCGCCACGTGAAATATGTATATGACTGCGTGAACCCCAGCTTCGCGAGCCGGTGCATCACTTTCGGCCGGGTAAACGCCTCCGCGAGGAAGAGCACGCCGGCGTCGTGTCGTTTGACTTCCGCAATGAGCCATTCCCAGAAGCCGAACGGCTTGGTGTGCGGATTGTCGACACGAAAGATGCGCACGCCGCGCTCGACCCATAGCAGCACGACGCGCAGGATCTCGTCCCACAGCGCCTGCCACTCGTCGCACTCGAACTCGAACGGGTAGATGTCCTGGTATTTCTTCGGCGGATTCTCCGCGTACTGAATGCTGCCGTCGGGGCGATGCTTGAACCACTCCGGATGCTGCTTTACATACGGATGATCGGGGGAGCACTGCAGCGCGAGGTCGAGCGCGATCTCGATTCCGCGCTCCGCTGCAGCGCGGACGAGGGCGCGAAAGTCGTCGACTGTTCCCAGCTGCGGATGAATCGCGTCGTGGCCTCCCTGAGGTCCGCCGATTGCCCACGGGCTGCCGACATCGTCGGCGCCCGCATCGAGTGTGTTGTTCTTTCCTTTGCGAAACGTCCGGCCGATCGGATGAATCGGCGGCAGGTACAGCACGTCGAAGCCCATCGCAGCGATGTCGTCGAGGCGCGGAATCACGTCACGGAACGAGCCGTGCACGCGCACGCTCTCCCCGGTCGAACGCGGGCCGGTCGAACGCGGGCCGGTCGAGCGCGGGAACAGTTCGTACCAGGAGCTGAAGCGTGCCCGCTCACGATCGACCCAGACCGGCCACGGCGACGTTCGCACCGCATGCCGGCGGACGTCGGCCTGCGCCATCAGCGCGGCGAGCCGCTCATCGGTCGCGATGTCAATGTGATCGGCGCCAGAGAGCGCGCGAAGACGGTCGGCGTATCGTCGCAGGTCCGCGTGGCCGGGGGACGCGCGGTCCGCCTGTTCGATCAGCGCGGCACCGACCAGAAACTCCGACGCCAGATCCTGCCCGGCGGCCGCGCGGCGTCGAAGATCCCGCAACCACGTGCCAAAGTGATCGACCCAGGCCTCGACGACGAACTCGTGCGGCCCCTCAGAACTGACGAGAAAGTCAGCGTTCCAGCGATCGTTGACGAGCGGCGCCATGTGCACTTCGGCCCATGCGTCGGCATCGCATCGCCGGTGGCGCACGACGGCGGCGATCACGTCGTGGCCATCGCCGAAGACGTCGGCTTCCACGCTGACGATCTCGCCCGTCGTCCGCTTGACGGGAAAGCGGCCGTCTGGAACCGACGGGGTGACTGCCTCGATGACGACGCGCACGCGACCGTCACGGTCGCGAGGCGACGTTGTGGATGACGACAGGGGCGCGCGCGCGCTGTCCTGCAGATCCGCGGCGCCCGATGTGCTCGCCTTCGTCGACATGCTTCGGACTCTAAGAGCCGAGCACCGATTTGGCAATTGGG
>JAWXBD010000036.1:0-3009 GCA_034439815.1 Phycisphaerae bacterium | reverse complement strand
GGGCGGCAGCATTGACGTCTTCGGCGATCTCGCGCACAGCACCAGCTTCTTCGATGTCGAGGGCGAGAACGAGAGGAATGCGGGAGTCGGATTCTCGATCAGCCAGCCGCTGCTGCGCAACGCCGGTGTCAATGCGAACACCGCATCCATTCGCGTAGCGGAGTACAACGGTCAGATTGCGTCGGCGCGCACGAAACTCGAAGTCACGCGCATCATCGCCAACGCGGATCGTGCGTACTGGAGTCTGTACGGCGCATTTCGTGAGCTCGAAGTGCGCAAACAGCAGTATGAGCTTGCACTCGTGCAACGGGATCGCGCCAAGCGGCTCGTCGAACAGGAGCAAACGGCACAGATCGAAGTGACGCGCGCCGAGAGCGGCGTCGGTCGCACGCTCGAACAGATCATCGTCGCGGACGCCATTCTGCGCGATCGCGTCCGATCGCTGAAGCGGCTCATGAACCGCGCGGACATTCCCGTCGAGAGCGCGACGCTGCTCGTGCCGGTCACCGAGCCGAGTCCCCTCGGACTGACGCTCGACACCGCTGTTCTTGCCGACGAAGCGGTGGAGAACCGCATGGAGATGCTCGAGATCGAGCTGCAGCTCGCGGCTGATGCGACCAACATTGCGTTGGCGCGCAATCAGGCGCTGCCGATCTTCGCGATTGATTACTCCTATCTGCCGGTGGGCGGCGGTCAAAACGTCGGCGACGCGATCTCCAACCTCGGAGACCTCGAGTCCGACCGCTACGCCGTCGGTCTGCGCGGCGAGATCCCGCTCGGCAACGAAGCGGCGAAGAATCGTCTCGCCCAGGTGATCCTGCAGCGCGTGCAACGGCTGGCGACGAAGGACAACCGTCGCCAGGCGATTCGCACCGAGGTGTACGACGCCGTCGACAATCTGCAGACCGCGTGGCAGCGCATTCTCGCGGCGCGGCTGGAAACAGTGCTCGCGGCGCGCACGTATCAGGCGGAGCAGCGGCAGTTTGAAGTCGGCGTGCGCACGAGCCAGGATGTGCTTGACGCATCCGCGCAGCTTGCGGACGCGCAGAGCCGCGAAGTGAATGCGCTCGCGCAGTGGCAGATCGCACTCATCGACATCGCGTTTGCCACCGGAACATTGCCCGGTGCCGCCGGCATCGTCTGGGCGCCGCTCGATCTCGAGGAGCTTCAGCAGCAGTCGGTCGGAGAGCTTGAGATGAATGCGGTGCGCGAAGCGGACGGAGAATGAACGTCAACGCGGGCTGGGCTCTACAGGCGGCTGATCGCAACGATCGCAAGTTCGCGCAATGATTCTTCTGAACTGTCGTCATCACGCAGCGACGTGAACGCGCGGCGCAGCGCTACATCACTCTGCCGGCTGATGCGGATGTCAAAGCGCACGAGCCCAGCAGCAATGCTGGCCGCATACAGCCGTGCCGCGCGATTGCGCTCCGATGCGATGGCTGCGCCGCTGCGCAGCGCCTTGAACGCGACTTTCAATGCGATGAGCTGTTCGAGCGTCGTCCCCGAGGCTGCGATCGCTACGGCAGCATTCGGCGCGGTGGGAGCGATCTCCCGCGCGATCCAGTCCGCGGCGGCGCGCCCCGGATCGGCTGCCGCGTCGAGCGCCCATTGAAAGGCGGCTGGCAGGCCTGTCGTCGACACGTCTTTCGCCGACCGCTGCTGGGCGGGCACACCATTCGGCAACGGCGCCGCATCAGTCAATGGACGTTTGGGCAGAGGTGTCATCGAGGCCCCTCGACGGCCGCGAGCAGTGCGGCGATTTCATCCGCGAGGCTCTCGTCCGGCCCGAGCGTGTTGCGTACTTCAGCGAGCAGTTCCTCGACGAAGATGCGCCGCCCGGTGACGACGAGATGTGCCGCCTGACCGATTGCCTCGACACCGAGGAGTTTCACAAGATCAGCGTACGGGGGCGGGACGTCACCAAACAGCTGGGGTCGCAAAGTTCGTCGCTCAAAGGCGAGCCAGGCCTGCTCGCGACCCTCGACCCGGCAGCGCCGTTCGGCCCGTTCAGCCGCGACGCGCACCATCTGAGCAGCCCAGTGGGCATCGAATGCTCGTTCAGCGACCGACGATCGCTGCGCAGGCAAGGAGTCCAAGGCGTGCGAGTCACGATTGACGGGCGGCCCGGTCTCCGGCGCGCGTTTCTTGCTTCGGTCGTGACGGACGCGGTCGCGCACGTAGTTGACGACCGCGTGCCGCAGGAACGACCGAAATCGACCGCGCCGCGCGTCAGCCGATGCCAGCAGTGAGCGGCCGAGGAGCACGTCGGCGATGAACCCCTGGGCGAGGTCCGCCGCATCTTCGGGTGTCGCGCCACCGGCCCGGGCAAACGCGAAGATCGCTCCCCAGTAGCGCTGCGCCACTTCCTCCAGACTGGCCCGGTCGTTGGGCCCGGCAGTGGCGGCGGCGCGCAGCAGCCCCCAGTCTGTCGCTGACCCGGCAGCATCACGGCGCTGCGGTGCAGTCGAAGACAGAGGTGTTGAAGCAGGAGGTGGAGGCTCGCCAGTCACAGGTCTCGACTGAAGATACGGAAGACACGAGGCGATGCTGGCGGAAAAATGAAAGTGGGCTGCGAAGCGACCACATACCCGGACGTGGGCGTCGAGAGAACCATGCCCGCACCCATCACGACGGAAGCGGATCGGACCGCCAGCTCGCCGGAGCCGTTGCATTCCGTCTATTTTCGCCGCCTGCTGCGCACGACCAGTTCCGGGCTTTCGACGATCTCCTGAAACGGCACCACGCGCACGCGCTCCGCGACGTCGTAGCCGATGCGCACGGGCACCACGATCGTGACGCACTCAAGCGACAGATCGTTCATTGCGATACCGATCGACTTGATCATGCCGGGAGCGTCGGCGTGTTTGACCTCGATGCCGAACCGTTTGGTGCCGTGCATCAGGACTGATACGGGCCGCAGTTGATCCGTGCGCTCGTGGTGCGATCTCTGTCGGGAGCTGCCGCTGCTGGCGTGAACGCCTCGCGCGAAGGTCAACTGTGATCCGT
>JAWXBD010000035.1:0-15161 GCA_034439815.1 Phycisphaerae bacterium | reverse complement strand
TTCCGCGGCGGCGGCCGCTGACGCACCGCCGCCGCCCCCCCCGGGCAACGATCGCCAGCTCGAACCGCTTCTTCATCTTCCGCGCATGCCTCGCGACCGACTCCGCGCTCCCGCTGAAGTTGCCCCAGATGCTGAAGCTCTCCTGACGGATGAGCTCCGTCGATCTGCGCCACGATCGCCCGCGCCGTCCGCATCAGTGGCGACGTCCTCGTCTCCTCCGCCACGCACGCCGCAAGCTCCGCATCCAGCATCGCCAGCACCGGCGGCGTGGACTCCGGGATGGAGCCCGCCTTGCCCACCGCCGCCTCTCGACCCTGCGCATCCGTGTCGTGCAGATACGCCGCGAGGCTCGATCCCTCGATGATGGACGGAACCCGTCCGCCAAACCACGGGTTCGGCGCGCCGTTCTGGAGCATCGGCTTTGCGCGCAGCTCCGCGCCGGGATCGCACGGCATCGCCGCGACGAGGCGGACGCTGCGGAGCCGCTCACGGGCCGCGGCGGCCTCGCCCGCGAACTCGCCCTCGGCGATTCGGCGCTTCAGCTCGTCGACACGCTCCGCGATCGTCGCCAGCCTGTAGTCCTCAAGCGACACGGCAAGCCCCGCACGGACCGGATGGAGCGCGACGTACACCATGTGCGCGACGATCGGCTTCTTCATCGAGCGCCACGATCGATTTGAAGCGTCCCTCCCAGAAGTGTCCTGTGACCTTGTCCTGGCGGTTGCACGCCCAGGCGATCTTCTGCTTCAGCAGCTTGTGGAGGAAGGAGACGCTGGCAAGGTCCTCCCGCCACTTCGCGATCAGCGCCGGATCCGCGACCGCCGCCGCGATCTCCGCGTCCGACACCGGATCCCCGGGCCGGATCTTCAGCCGCTTCCGCAGCGCGTAGTCGGGGCACATGGTCCGGAACCGCCTCGCGACTTCGACGGCGCTCCAGCTGCGTGCCATCTCGGGATTCGTCGAGGCGACGAGATGCAGACGGCTGTGCAGGACCGCGGCCTCGAGCACGTCGACGGCGAAGTACTGCGTGAGCCACCGCAGACGGTTCATCAGCCAGGTGCGGCGTTCGTCGTGCTCAAGCAGCATCTCGCGCCGCACGCACCGGGAGATGCAGTGACAGACGTTGGTCTCGGTGGGGTCAAAGAGATGTTGGCGCGCGAATCCCATGAGGACGGCGGCGATGATGCCGTCGTAAAACGCGCGACCGCTGGAAAACAATGTTTTTTCCTGCTGATTGATGCGATTGTGGAGAAGGCCGGAGGCTGCGCGCCGGCGGTGCTTCAGCGTAATGGTGTGTCCATGACGGTGTGTCCATGACGGCGTGACGGCGCCACATTACGGCGCCACTCAGACCTCTTTCTTCGCCTGCGGCTTCTGCATCACCTGCAGCTCGTCCAGCTGGCTCTGATCGACCGGGCCTGGCGCCTCGGTCATCAAGTCGCCGCCTGACTGGGTCTTGGGGAATGCAATGACGTCGCGGATGTTGTCCGTGCCGACGATGTGCATGACGAGGCGATCGAGACCGAATGCGACGCCGCCGTGCGGCGGGGCGCCGTAGCGGAGCGCGTCGAGCAGAAAGCCGAACTTCATCTTCGCGTCCTCGTCCGTCAGGCCGATCAGGGAGAAGACCTTCTTCTGCACATCCATGCGGTGAATGCGGATCGATCCGCCCGCGATCTCGCTGCCGTTCAGCACGAGGTCGTAGCCGGCGCTCAGGCACGCGCCGGGATCGCTTTCGAGGATCTCAAACTGGCCTGGATTCGGTGAGGTGAACGGATGGTGCAGCGCCACCCAGCGCTGGCCCTCTTCGTCGTACTCGAACATCGGGAAGTCGACGACCCAGAGGAAGTTCCACTGACCCTCGGGGATGATCTTGAGATCCCGTGCGACTTTCTGCCGCAGCTCGCCGAGCGCCTTCGTCGCGATTTCCCATTGATCGGCGGCGAACAGCACGAGATCGCCGGGCTGCAGTTTGAGCGCTGCGACGAGCTCCGCCTTCACGGGCTCGAGGAACTTGGCGACACCGGTCTCGAATCCGTTCGCTGTGTACTTCACGGTCGGCACGCCGCCGGCCTTGAAGAGTTTCACGAACTCCGAGTACCCGTCGGTGATCTTGCGCGTGAGTTTCTCCGCGCCGCCCGGAACGCGGATCGCCTTGACGACGCCGGCTCTGCCAAGCCGGCTCTTCGCGAGCGCCTCCTGGAAGACGCCGAATTCCGTCTTCGCGGCGATCGCGCTCACGTCCTCGATCTCGAGGCCGTACCGGGTGTCAGGACGATCGATGCCGTACCGCTCCATGGCGTCGTGCCAGGTGATGCGCTGGACAGTGCCGATGTCATAGCTGAAGAGCTGCGTCCAGAGCTCGCGCACGAAGCCGGTCATCATCTCCATGACCTCCTCGCGCTCGACGAAACTCATCTCGAGGTCGATCTGCGTGAACTCGGCCTGCCGGTCGGCGCGCGGATCTTCATCGCGCAAACATTTGCAGATCTGCAGATAGCGGTCGCAGCCGGCCACCATCAGGATCTGCTTGAACAGCTGCGGGCTCTGCGGCAGTGCATACCACTTGCCGGGATGGAGACGCGCTGGCACGACGAAGTCGCGGGCGCCCTCAGGGGTCGACCGGATCAGGAGCGGCGTCTCGATTTCAAGAAATCCGTTGCCCGAAAAATAATCGCGGGCGATCTTCGTAATGCGGCTGCGCGTCGCGAGGATCGATTGCATGCGCGGTCGGCGGAGATCGATATAGCGGTACTTGAGCCGGATCTCCTCGTTGATCTTCTCTGCCTCGTACTCGTCGGGCAGAATCGGCGGCGTTTCGGTCTTGTTCAGGACTTCCAGGTCCGTGGCGACGACTTCGATCTCCCCGGTCGCAAGCTTGGGGTTCGCGTCGCCCGCCCGCTTGCGGACCACGCCCTTGACGGCGATCACGTCTTCCCGGCGAAGCGAGCGCGATGCACTGACCACTTCCGGCGGGACTTCCTCCAGGTTGAAGACGACCTGACAGAGTCCCTCGCGGTCGCGCAGATCGCAGAAGATCAGACCACGTCCCTGATCCCGGTAGGTGTTGATCCAGCCGCAAAGAACAACGGTCTGGCCGACGTGCGTCGACCGTATCGATCCGCAAAGGTGGGTGCGCTTCAGCATGAGAGGTGGCTGCTAACTGGCGGCAGGAAACGGGCCCGAACACCTGCCGCGCGAGGGGTGTGACATGCGCAGAGGAAAGCGGAGTAATGTACCACCCTCTGGGGAACCCTTTCGTGGGATCGGTGCGCACGCGCGGCCTCCGTTCTCAGCGGGGGGACTCGACGCCGCGACGCCGCCACTTTCCACCGAGTACATGAACCCGTGACGAGCCCTTCGACCGCCAAGCCATCGGACGCAGCGCAAGTGGGCGTGCCCCTCGCCGTGTCGCCCGAGCTTGACCCCGCTCCGTCGTCGGCCGATGGCGAACCCGCGGCATCGCGGCGAGGCCGGGCGATTCTGTTCACCGCCTTCGAGCACTCCGGCGACGCGCACGCGGCGCCCGTGATTGCGGAGCTGAAGCGGCGCGACCCCGGTTTGATTATCTATGCGTGGGGCGGCCCGCTGATGGAAGCCGCAGGAGCGACACTCATCGCTTCGACGTGCGACGACGGTGCCATGGGCCTGCACGGCTTTCGGAAAATCTTCGCCGTTCGCAGCGAGATCCAGAAACTGAAGCGCTGGGCAACTCAGCATCGGGTGCTGGTCCATGTCCCGGTCGACAGTCCTGCCGCGAATTTTCCCATCTGCCAGCACCTGAAGCCCAAGGGCGTCCGCGTCGCCCATCTCGTGGCGCCGCAGTTATGGGCGTGGGGTGCATGGCGCATCAAGAAACTCCGAGGCTGCACGGACATCGTCATGTGCCTGCTGCCCTTCGAGGAGAGCTGGTTCAAGAAGCGGCAGGTGCCGGCGAAATTCATCGGCCATCCGGTCATCAATCGCGAACTCGACACGGAGGCGATGGGGAAGCGCCAGAAGTCGCTGCCCCAGGGATCGCCGCGGATTCTGCTGTTGCCCGGCTCGCGCAGCGCCGAGGTGAAGGCGAATCTGCCGCTCCTCGTCGCCAGCTTTGTCGAGCTTGCTGACCGCAACCGCGGCGCCGCGGGATTGATCGTCGCGACGAATGACAAGCTGGCGCGCCTGGCGCGCAACGCGATTCGAGACATGCCCGTGGGGCTGCACCTCATCGTTGGCGATGTGGAAGCTGCCATTCACTGGTGCGACGTCGCGCTCACCGTGTCAGGCACGGTCAGCCTCGATCTGACTCGGCAGCATCGCCCGATGGTCGGCGTGTACCGCACCGGCATTGTCTCGTGGCTCGGTGCCAAGCTCATGCTGCGCACTCCGTTCCGGCTGCTGCCGAACGTGATCGCGGGCCGTGAGATCGTGCCGGAGTTCGTCCCCGCACCACCGTGGCTGTCGGCCCGTTCGATTGTCGAGGCGGCGACCCGTTTCCTGAAAGATTCAAAGAACGTCGCGATCGCTGCGGAAGAGCTGCGCCGCGTCGCACTGCGCTTCCACGGCCGATCTCCGGCGATCGCCGCAGCGGACATGATTCAGCGGTTGATCGATGGACGACCGGTGGAAGACCCCAAAGCGCCGCCGCCGGCGACGGTCGATCCCGAGGCACCGGCGGAAGCGAAACGGAAGTAGAAGTAGACGCCTGCGAGAATCCGCGCGAGCCTCTATATTCACGCTGTTTCAACTGACACCGGAATTCCCATCGCCCTGTCCCAGTCGGGCTCCCGTCGAGACCCCCCCTCCACGAGAACCCGTCGAGAACCACATGCATATTCGAACACTCGCGATTGGACTACCTTTGGGTCTGGCTGCCGCCGCCGCCGCCCTCGTTTTGACACCGCTTGCGGCGTTTGGCCAATCCGGTAGCCAATCCGGTAGCCACTCCGGCAGTGGGGCAAGCAAAGGCGTTCTCAAGCTCGTCTCCAGCCTCCCTCGGACCGGCAGCGCGAACGCGCAGACCACCACCATGGTCAACGGCATCCGGATGGCGATCGAGGAAGTGGGCGGAGTCATCGACGGCTACGAGATCCTCTACGAAGACTGGGATGACGCCAGTCCGCAGCGGGCGAACTGGGACCCGCAGGCGGAAGCGCAGAACGCCAACAAGGCTGTTCGCGACAAAGACATCGTTGGCTACATCGGGACGTTCAACTCGGGCGCCAGCAAGATCTCGATGCCCATCCTGAACGACGCCGGCCTCGTGATGGTGAGCCCGGCCAACACGTATCCGGGCCTCACCAAGCCCGGCATGGGCGAAAAGAACGAGCCGAAGGTGTATCGCAAGAGCGGCAAGATCAATTATTTCCGCGTCGTCCCCACGGATGATCTGCAAGGCGCTGTTGCCGCCGAATGGACGAAGGAACTTGGAGCGACGAAGGTCTTCGTCCTCCACGACCGCGAGCTGTACGGCAAAGGCATCGCCGACGTGTTCGCGAAGCGCTCGACCGACATCGGCCTGAGTGTCGTCGGCTACGAAGGCATCGATCCGAAGGCCGCGAACTACAAGTCGCTCGTGACGAAGATCAAGTCGACTGGTGCCGAACTCGTTTACTTCGGCGGCACCACGCAGAACAACGCCGGTCAGATCGCGAAGGATCTGCGCGCGGGCGGCGTGGATGCTCCATTCATGGTCCCCGACGGGTGCTTTGAGACCGCGTTCATTGACGCTGCGGGCGCCGAGAATCTCAACGGCAAGACGTACATCACCTTCGGCGGACTTCCCGCGGACAAGCTCACCGGCAAGGGCGCGGAGTTCCGTGAGAACTACATCAAGAAGTTCGGCACGGAGCCCGAGGCGTACGCCGTGTATGGCTACGAGGCGGCGCGCGTGCTTCTTGACGCCATCGACCGCGCGAAGGACAAGGACCGCGAGTCCATCCGCCAGGCGGTCGCCGACACGAAGAATTATCTCGGCACGCTGGGGACGTGGAGCTTCGACGAGAATGGTGACACGACCAACAAGGTCATGTCGGGCCAGACGGTCGTCGACGGGAAGTTCCAGTTTGTGAAGGTCTTGGGCCAGTAAGTCCGCTTGCTCCGCTGCCGTTGCCGGCGCCAATTTCCATTGATCGAATCCACCTGCCACGGGAGTCCACGCCGTTATGGAGAAGGAGATCGAGTACCTCCTCCAGCTGCTGGTGACCGGCCTCTCCAACGGGATGATCATCGCGCTCGTCGCGATCGGTTACACGATGGTCTACGGGATCATCGAGCTGATCAACTGGGCGCACGGTGATCTGTGCATGCTCGGAGCGTTCCTCGCGCTCACGCTGATCGGCCTCCTCGGGATTGACTCATGGACCGGTCCGCTGGGCTTTGCCGGCCTGGCGCTGCTGCTGGTGACGTCGGCGCTGTTCTGCGGAACGCTCAATCTGGCAATCGACGCCGTCGCGTATCGGCCGCTGCGCCGCGCGCCCAAATTGACGCTGCTGGTGACCGCGATCGGCGTGTCGTTCGTGCTCGTCAACGTCGGGCTCTTCTGGGGAGGGCTGCCGATGGATGTGTTCAGCGGTGGTGTCGCAGCGTCAGCACCAAAGGCGTTTCCGCCGCTCGTGCCGGCCACTCCGCTCATCGGCGCAGAGGAGGGTGTTCGCATCACGCTGCGCGACGTCCTCATCGTTGCGGTGACGCTTCCGCTCATGCTGGCGCTTTGGTGGCTCGTGCGATGCACGAAGCTCGGGAAGGCGATGCGCGCAGTGGCCCAGAATCCGACCGCTGCGAGTCTGATGGGCATCGACACCGACCGCGTCGTCGGCGCTACGTTCTTCATCGGCGGAGCACTGGGTGGATTCGGCAGCGTCGTGTACGCGCTGAACAATGGCACGATCAGCTTCCAGCTTGGCTATCGGGTCGGGATGGACGCGTTTGTCGCCGCTGTCATTGGCGGTATCGGCAGCCTGCCAGGCGCAGTGCTCGGAGGACTGCTGATCGGTATCGCGCGATCGATGTCCGATGGCTATCTCGAAACGCGATGGACGAACACGCTCGTCTTCGCGCTCCTCATCGTGATTCTCATCTTCCGACCCTCCGGACTGCTCGGGCTTCGGATGAAGGAGAAGGTCTGATGACGCGCGAGCGACTACGGGGAACGCGGCGAACCCGAAGTGCATGGGGCGGCGGCCGTCTGGCGCTTGTGCTTCTGCTTGCGGCGCTCCTCCTTCCTGCCGCGAATCATCTCGTCGGCGACTTTGGACTGCTCGATCCGGTGAAGGCGATCTTTCTGTACGCGATCCTCGGACTGGGGCTGAACGTCGTCATGGGCTTCACCGGATTGCTGCATCTGGGGATCGCCGCGTTCATGGCCATCGGGGTCTACGCGTTCGCGATTCTCACGGCCGACATCTATCCGTTTCAGCTCGGCTTCTGGCCGGCGATGTTTCTCACCCTGCCGATCGGCGCGGCGGCAGGCTTTTTGCTCGGCGCCCCGACGCTCGGTCTGCGCGGGGACTACCTTGCGATCGTGACGCTCGGCTTTGGCGAGATCACGCAGGATGTGCTGAAGAATCTCGACACGATCACCAACGGGACGCAGGGGATCAACCCGGTGCCGCCGCCGACGCTGCCCTGGTTCGAGCACGGCGACCAGGGCTGGATGTTGACGTGGTACGAGTTCCAGAAGGACGCACCGCTTCCGTGGTACTACCTCTTCCTGGCGCTGCTCGTGATCATCGTGGTGCTGAATCGCAATCTCGAGCATTCGCGCATCGGTCGCGCGTGGATGAGCGTGCGCGAAGACGATCTCGCGTCCAAGGCGATGGGCATTCCCCCGGTGCGTACGAAGATCCTCGCGTTCGCGACGGCAGCGGCGCTCGCGGCGTTTGCAGGCGGGCTATGGGCGAGTTCACTCAGCTCCTCGGGCGAACCTGCGAACTATGACTTCCAGGTGTCGATTCTCGCGCTGTGCATTGTCATCGTCGGAGGCATGGGCAACATCACGGGCGTCCTGATCGGCGCGATCGCGGTCAGCGGCGCCAACGACATCGTGCTGCAGAAGCTCTTCGAGTGGATGCAGCAGAACGGCTGGACGTCGACCGGCAGCGTGTTCGGCTCACCGAACAACTGGAAGTTCCTGATGTTCGGACTCGCGCTCATCCTGATGATGCGCTTCAAACCCGACGGTCTTGTTCCCGCCCGAAGACGAAAAGGGGGTGCGCCGGCCGACCCAGGACCGGCGGCCGAGAGCTCATCCCACGAGGAAGCGGCATGAGCGAGACCATCCTCGAAGTCGATGCAGTCACGATGCGCTTCGGCGGTCTCGTCGCCAACGAAAACGTTTCGTTCGCGGTGGGCCGCGGCCAGATCTTCGCGGTCATCGGTCCCAATGGCGCCGGCAAGACGACGCTCTTCAATGCGATCACCGGCATCTACCAGCCGACGGCCGGCCGCGTCCTCTTCCGCGGCCAGGAGATTGTCCGCGGGCTCGGCGGCGGCGCAGTGCTCCGCGCGGTGATCGTCGGACTCTTGACGGCATTCGGCCTGCTCGTGGCACTGCACATCAGCGATCTGTGGTCGAAGTCGATCGACGACAATTATGAATACGGCGAAGCGTTTCCATATGCTGCAGCGGTCAGGAGTTTCTTCGCAACGCTCGGGGGCCATTTCACCGGATGGGGTCTCGTTCCCGTCGCGCTCGGATTCGTGATCGGCGCCGCTGCGAGCTTCGCCTTGAGCATGAACGCGCGGCGCGCGCCCGATCTGATCGCGCGAGCCGGGATCGCGCGCACGTTTCAGAACATCCGCCTCTTTGCCGAGCTTGATCTCGTTGAGAACGTGCTCGTCGGCATGGACAGCCGGCTGAAGACGGGATACTGGCACGCGCTGCTGCGCCTGCCGCGGTTCTTCCATGAACGACGCGTGGCCACGGGCAAAGCGATGGAACTGCTGCGGTTTGTCGAACTCGACAAGAAGGCGATGGAGCGGGCGAAGAATCTCCCGTATGGCCATCAGCGGCGGCTCGAAATCGCCCGAGCGCTCGCCAGCGAACCGCAGCTGCTCTTGCTCGATGAACCCGCCGCCGGCATGAATCCTGCCGAAACGGTCGATCTCATGCGGCTGATTCGCAAAGTGCGTGATCGCGGCGTCACGGTCGTGCTGATCGAGCATCACATGCGTGTCGTCATGGGCATCTCCGACCGGATCGTCGTCCTGCAGTATGGGAAGAAGATCGCGGAGGGAACACCGGACGAGATCAAGTGCGACGAGCGGTGCATCGAGGCGTATCTCGGCAAAGAGGAGCTGGGCTGAATGCTGCAGATCCGCGATATCCGTGCGGGATACGGCACGATCGACGTGCTGCACGGCGTGTCGATCCATGTGGACGAAGGCGAGATCGTTTCGCTGATCGGCGCCAACGGCGCGGGCAAGACGACGACGCTCATGTGCATTTCGCGCATCAACAAGCTGCGCGGCGGTTCGATCGCGTTCGGCTCGCGCGAAATAACGGACATGCCGCCGGATCGCGTCGTCCGCCTCGGCCTCGCTCATGTGCCCGAAGGGCGCAAGATCTTTCCACGGCTCACCGTGCTCGAAAACCTCGAGATGGGCGCGTACATCTGCAACGATCCCGCGATCATCGCTGCGGAACTGAAGCACGTCTATGAACTCTTCCCGGTGCTGCGCGAACGGGAGCGACAGCTCGGCGGAACGCTTTCGGGCGGCGAACAGCAGATGCTGACGATCGGCCGTGCGCTGATGAGCCGGCCCGCGATGCTCATGATGGATGAACCGTCGATGGGCATCGCGCCGATTCTCGTCGCGCGGATCTTTGAAGCAATCAAAGAGCTGCGATCGCGAGGGATGACGATCCTGCTCGTCGAGCAGAATGCCCGCGCTGCGCTCAAGCTGTCTGACCGCGGTTATGTGCTGGAAACCGGCCGCGTCGTGATGACTGATACGGGGACCGCGCTGCTCGCGAGCCCTCGGGTCCGCGAGGCCTACCTGGGTGATTGATTGGGGGGTGATTGATTGGGCCGACTGACGGCGGCGTGCGGGGATCGCGGCTACGATGCCGTCCGATGCGAGAATTTCGTCTGCGGCAAGATTTGGAGCGGCACAGCGTCGGAGCGTTTCAGCTTCCGCTCGGCGTGGAACCCGAGGGTCTTCCGGAACCTGAGCAGGGGTACACCCTCACGTATCAGGCCGGTGAAGATGACGAGCCCGACACCTACGCGTTTCACGTGGTCGTATCGCACGAGCGCATTAAAGAGGTCATCGATGCGGCATTCGGACTGCTGCCCGAGGACGTGACGCCCGTCATCGAGATCGGTTCGCGGGATGCGTATCGCAGCGTGGATGTGTATGTCGGCGAAGAGCCGGTTCCGCTCGATCACTTCCTGCGCGTGTGGTACGAATTCGAAGACATCATGCTCGAAGACGTCTGCATCGGCGGCGGCGGCAACGCCGAGGATCCGTTCGTTGAAGTCTTCGTCGACAGCTGGAAGGGCGTCGCGATCCATGTGCCGATGGAGTGGCGCGAGAAGGTCGAAGACCTGCTGAACAAGCTCGGTCTGGAAGAGGTCGCCGAAACGTGGCCGTGCGGGCTTGATCAAGAGGAGCCGCTGTCGAAGATCCGCGAAGTGCTGGAGATCGACGACGAGCACTCGCCCGACATTGACGAACTACTCCTGCAGCTTCGCGAAGCGTGGGACTTGGCGCTGAACATCGATCCGGAATCGAACGTCGACGATGCCGGCCGTGAACTCGGCATGACGCTGTGGCACGCGATCGTGATCGCCGAACCGATCGAAGGCGATCCTGAAGCTGGCGCGTACGTCTCGTTCTGGGCGACCGCCGCGTCGCTCGCTGAAATCGAAGAGATGATCAGCGACTGGTTCGACACGCAGGACGAGTGGGCGTTCAAGAGCGTCTATTCCATGGATCGCGTGGCGTTCGACGAACGGCCCGACGAACTCGGCGACCTGCCGCATCGTCGCACCAAGGCGACCGTGCACATGGCCGAAGTCGATCGTTGGGGCGAAGACGGTCCGGGCGAGCCGCCGCGCCGCCGCGACCCCGATGGCAATCTCGACGACCGCAACCGGCCCAGTGATCGACCGGGGGATCGGCCCAGTGATCGACCCAGCGATCGGCCGGGCGACAAGCCGAAGCCGAACCAGTGAGTGAACACCCATCGGATGCTGCAGAAGGGCCGCACTGGTATCAGGACGGTCTCCGCTTCACGTGCACGCAGTGCGGCAATTGCTGCACAGGCGGCCCCGGCGCCGTGTGGTTTACAGCCGAAGAAGGCCAGTTGATCGCGGCGCGGCTGGGCCTGAGCGAAGCGGCGTTCCTCGACCGCTACACGCGCCGCGTCGGCGCGCGGCGCAGCTTCACCGAGCATGAGACCGACTACGGCTTCGACTGCGTGTTCCTCGCCCGCACGGGCGCGCATGGGCGCTGTTCGATCTACGACTTGCGCCCGACGCAGTGCCGCACATGGCCGTTCTGGCCGGAGATTGTCGAGAGCCCCGAAGCATGGGCGCGCGCGAAAGCAGTGACGCCATGCCCCGGGATGGACCAGGGCGAGACGCATGCGTTCGTGACGATCCGGATCGCTGTGGATCGCGACCGCAAGTCGATGCCGTACCGCGCAGGTGGCGCCGGTGGATGAAGCGCACGTGCTGGTCGATTCATGGACGCGAGCGATCGAGCTGCCATCGGTCGCCGCGGCAATTCGTGAACAACACGCGATCGTCGCCGCGGAAGTCGCGCGGCGCAAGCCGCTGTGCCTCGCGAGCGGACGATGCTGCCACTTCGAATCGCACGGCCATCGTCTGTACGTGACGGGACTCGAAGCCGCGTGGTGCGTGGGCTCGCTGCGCCAGCGCGGCGGTCCGCCGACAACGGTCGAGGCAGTCGAGGCCGCGAAGGCGCGCGGGGACTGTCCGTTCCTGATCGACGGTCGATTGTGCGGCGCCCACATCGAACGCCCGCTCGGCTGCCGCATTTACTTCTGCGACCGGGCCGGCGAAGGCTGGCAGGAAGCGCTGTACGAACAGACGCATGAAGCGATGCGGGCACTGCATGAAGACAACGGCATCGCGTATCGATACGGAGAATGGCGCGCGATGCTGGAACTAGTCTGCGGGGGTCACGACGTCACCTCCGTCCCTCGATCTTCGCCGTGATCAGCGCCAGCGCGGCCGACAGACTCGGATCGTTGGAACGAATCCAATGCGTGACGACACGGAGACGCGTGACGTTGCGGGGAGAAGACGCGCGTGCGGCGCGTGAATGCCGGAGGGGAGACCCTGAACTTCCTTGGCTACTGCTTCCGCTGGGAGGACTGGCACCGGGGCAGCGGACGGTACTACCTGTCCATCACGCCCACCATCAGGTCGGAGCAGCGTCCCCTTCGACCAGCGAAGGACATGACGTGGTACCTATTCATCCGAATTCATCCCTATTCGTCCGTGTTCGTGAAGGACCGCCTGCGGGTCCACCAGTTCGGACCACGCGTGATTCACACGGCGACAGCTGCGCGATGAAGTCGTCGGGTAAGCCGGATGCGGGTAAACCGCCCTCTCCGGTTTGATGAGGGGGATCGTCGTGTAGTCACGGCCATCACTCCTCTCCCTTTATAATTATGAATGATTTTATGGCGAGCGCATACGCCGGCAACCAGCGGATCTGGCATGTCCTTCGAGCATCTCCATGCCCGCCAGCGCAGCCGCGTCGTCCAAGAGCGGCGCGGCCCGCGTGGCGTCGTCGATACGGAGCCACGTCCGGGCTCGCAGGAATGTGAATACCGAGAGCCCCGCGCGGAATCGGCAGGTTCCACCGGTTGGAAGGACGTGGTTGGGGCCAGCGCCGTAGTCCCCGAGCACCTCCGCCGCTCCAGCCCCGATGAACACTGCACCGGCATGGCGGATGGCGTTCGCCACGGCTTGGGCGTCCGATGTGTGGATTTCCAGGTGCTCCGGTCCGATGTCGTCGCTGAGTGCGATGGCCTGGTCGATCGAACTCGTGGCGACCGCGTATCCGTTTCGGAGCCCGGAACGCGCGGTGGTGCGTGTGGGCAGGCTCGTCAGCTGCTGGGCCAGTTCTTCCTCCACGGCCGAGATCAGCGCCGCGCTGGTCGAGATCAGAATCGGAATCGCATCATCGTCGTGCTCGGCCTGCGCGAGCAGGTCGGCCGCGACAACTCTCGCATCCGCTGTCCCATCGGCGAGCACGACAAGTTCAGAGGGGCCGGCCAGCATGTCGATTCCAACCTCTCCGAAGATGAGCAGTTTGGCGGCCGTGACCCAGCGATTGCCGGGACCGACGATCATGTCGCACCCTCCCGCGGGCACACCGAGCAGGCCGCGCGCCAGCGCGGCGATGGCTTGCACCCCGCCAATGGCGAGCAGACCATCGGCGCCGGCGATTGCGGCTGCGGCAAGCGTCGCGTCTGTCGGTCGCGGCGACGCAACCCAGACAGTCTCGACGCCCGCCGCGCGCGCCGTTACGACGGTCATGAGGACCGATGAGGGCAACGGGAATCGCCCGCCCGGCGCGTAACACCCCGCCGAGCGGACGGGAATGCACATGTGCCCGGCCTCGCCACCGGGAACGGGGCGTGTGAGGTCGATGAGGCATCCGCGTTGGGCGAGGGCGAATGCTCGGATTCGTTCGGCCGCGCGTTCGAGCACTTGCCGTTCACGGAGAGGTAGCCGGTCGCGGGCGGATTGCAGGTCGGCGGGCGTGTAGAGATGCGGATCACCCTCACGCAGATCGCCCAGCCGCAGCGCGTGCGCGAGCGCCGCGGCATCCCCCGAGCGTTTGATGTCATCGAGAATGCTGGCGGCGGCCGCGAGCGTGGCGGCATCGACGGCGCCGCCACATCCGGCGCGCCGGGGTGTGATCTCGTGTGGTTGAACAACTCGGAGAAGGGGAGGGGTCACGGTGCGCCTCCCGGGCTGGTCTTGGCGTTTCCCGGTCGTCGAGTGACGCGGAGACCCCGGCGATCCAACTCCGCAGCGACATCGAAGAGTCTGATGCCGGCTCGGCGCATCGCCACACAAACGAAGTACATGAGATCGGCGGCTTCATGCATGACATTGGCCTTGTCGCTTGCTTCGGCCAGTTCGCCGGCCTCTTCCACGAGCTTGGCATGGAGCAGGGCGGGATCGCCAAGCAGACGCGCGGAGTATGAGCCAGCAGTCGTGCCAGCAGACGCGGGGGAACTCGCGGCGATGCGATCTTCGAGTGCCTGCAACCCACGAGCGGGTCCCCAGCACGTTGGGGTTCCGACATGGCAGAACCCCCGGCCATTCTGCCGGACAGTGAACCGCAGTGCGTCGCGGTCACAGTCCAGGTCCACTCGAAGCAGTTGCTGAGTGTCTCCTGACGATTCGCCCTTGATCCACAATCCACGGCTGCGCGAGTGATAGACACCGCGCCGAGTTCGCACAGCGTGGCGCAGACTCTCGGCGCTGGAATACGTGAGACCCAGGGCGATGCCCATCTCGTCAACAACGATCGTCGGCCAGAGCCCGTCCGGACGATCCGAGCGCAGCGGCGCCGCGATGGAGTCGCCCAAGTCGAGGCGTCCGGTGTACAAGGCCATTCCGACTTGAGCGTCGGCTCCCATCGCATCCAGTTGCGCGATGTCTTCCGGGGACGTGACACCGCCGGCGATTGTGACCCGGGCATCACCGGCGGCCTTGACCAGATCGGGAACAAGGTTGAGGTTCGTCCCACCCATACGTCCCTCGCGCTCGACGAACGTGACGAGGAAGCCGCTCACGAGACCTTGGAGCCGGCGCATGCGATCAAGAATCGAGTCTCCAGTTCCCTGGCGCCAACCGTCGATCACCACGTGTCCGTGGTCGGCATCGAGCGCTGCGACGACGCGCTCCCGCGGCAACAGCGAGAGGACCTCAGGCACCGCAGCGGTTCCCATGACGATCTTCGTCGCTCCGGCGTCGAGCCATCGCACCGCGACCTCAACATCTCGGATACCGCCGCCCACCCTGCAAGGAGCGATCCGAATCAGTTCACGGATCGCCTGCGCGTTGGATCCCTGACGTAGCGCAGCATCCAGGTCGACCACAGCGATCTCGCCCGCGATGGCGAACCGCTCGGCGATGGGCCTCGGATCCCCCGCGTCCAGTGCGTGTTCCTTGCCGCCGATG
>JAWXBD010000034.1:0-10420 GCA_034439815.1 Phycisphaerae bacterium | reverse complement strand
TGCGAGGGGGCATTGTCGGCATCCCGCTCGTCGCTCCGCCGCCCGGAGCAGGGTTTCCATCGTCGGTGGCCGTGGCAGTCGTCGATGGCGATACGACCACCGAAGTGCAAGGCCACGTGGTGTGGTTCGTCGAGCCCGCGGTAGTGCGACCGGTGCGCTGGACGAGGTCCGCGAATTCGCTGGAGGTGCGTGCGCTCGGCGACAACGTCGATCCACGCACGCTGCTCGCGGCAGACGGACCGGACCGCGCAATCCGTGTCGACGGGGCGCTCCTCCTCGTCCCAGTGCCGATGGTCATGCCGACCGCAACGCTGAGCATCGGCGACGCTGTGATCCGGCCTGTGTGGATCGAGCCGTCTCGCCCGATCGAATTCGATCCGGAACTCGGCGCGGTGTGGGCGGATGATCGGCCTGATCCGGAATCTCCATTTGAGTGGTTTCGCTGGGTGCTGCTGGCACGAGCGCTGGGCGAGCCCGCACCGGCACCGCCGGGCGATGCGGCAACACAGATTGTTGCGCGGCACGTCGCCGAGCTGTGGCTCGCAGCGATCGAGCGTGTCGAACGGCAGAGTCCGGGCGTCGCTGCGCAGCTGTGCTCGTGGCTGACGGCCATCGCCCAGGGGGAGCGTCGAGCGTCGATTGCAGTGTGGGTTGCGGATACCGCAACGATGGGTTCGCTCCTCTCGGTCATGCTCGATCCATCACGCCCCGATGACGCGGTGATGCAGGCGACGCTCGCGTGGATGGACGCACGAACGCCGTTCACGCTGTGGATGTCGTCCGACATTGCAGGCCGCGTCGCGCTCGTCCTCGCCAGTGCGCTCGAAGAAGAGCTCGTCGTCAAACTGCAGTGGCTCGGAGAAACCGATCTTCCTCTGGCGACGCTCGTCCCGCCGCGCGGGATCGAGCTCATCACACTTGATCGGCCGCAATCTCGGACACCGATGTTGCGCGACGCAGTCGAGCTGATGGTGCTGCTGCTGGATGCAGGCAACGCATCGAAGCGCATCGCGTTCGCGCCGCGCGCCGTCGCGGCGCGGCCACCGGCGCTGTCGTTCGGAGCGTTTGTCCCGGTGATGTCGCTGGCGGCTGCGCAGTCTGGACGAATCGACGCTGCACCGCTGGCGTACTCCACTGAAGCCATGGTTCGCCGTCGCGCCGGTCACTGGGAGGTGTTCGCCGAGTGTCTCGCGCCTCCGACGATCTCGCAGGACGGGCGAGATGACATCCTTTCGCTGCGTATCGAGAATCGCATTGTCCACGTGGCGCGCGATGCAACGGTGTCAGGCGACACCGACGTTGATCTGAGCGCGAACGTCCGTGAGTTTGCGGACCGCTGGCGATGCCGCATCACGCTTCCGGACGCGTGGATGCCGCGGTTGGATGCGCCTGGAGCTGTCATCGCGATCGGTCTTGAGCGGAAGGTCGGTCCGATCCGCACCACAGCGGTGCTGGCCACGCCCGCGTTTCAGTCCGGAATCCCTCAGGTCGAGATCGATCTGTCCGGCTGGCGCGACGGCATCGGAACGAGCGCACCATCCCCCCGCTGAAACCGGAGTCGCCGCGTGATCGCGGGGGAGCGCACCGGTGGTCCGTATACTGGCTCGCCTATGGCCGAACCGAACAGCACGCCGCCCGCTGACGAGCGACGATCGCCCGTCCCGACGCGGGTCGCCGCGCTCCTCAATCAGAAGGGCGGGGTCGGCAAGACGACCTCAACGGTCAATATCGGTGCCGCCATTGCCGAGCTCGGCCGCAAGGTCTGTCTCATCGATCTCGATCCGCAGGGGCATCTGTCGCTCTATCTCGGCATCGACGGATCGTCTGTCGGCCGCACGGTCTACGACGTGCTGATCGATGAGGACGTTCCGATTGAAGACGCCATCGTCCGCGCGCGGCCGAACCTCGACTGCCTTCCCTCGACGGTCGACCTGGCCGCCGCCGAAACAGAACTCGCGGGACATCCGTCGCGCCACAGAATTCTTGCGGACCGCTTTGCGCCGATCCTCGGCCGCTACGACTTCGTTCTCATCGACTGCCCGCCGAGCCTAGGTCTTTTGACACTGAACGCGCTCGCCATGGCCGGCGAAGTCGTGGTTCCGATGCAGGCGCAGTTCCTGGCGATGCAAGGTCTCAGCAAACTGCTCGAGACCGTGGCGCTGATCTCGCGCGGCGTTAATCCTCTGCTGAAAGTGTCGGGCGTTGTGCTCTGCATGCATGAGACGCAGACCGCGCATGGACGCGAAGTGGTCGGCGAACTGGATCGGTTCTTCGAAGAGTCGGCGGGCAGCGGCCAGCCATGGGATGGAGCGAAAGTGTTTCGTCCGGCAATCCGCCGCAACGTCAAGCTCGCCGAGAGTCCGAGCTTCGGCCAGACGATCTTTGACTACGCGCCATGGTGTCCGGGGGCGCTCGACTATCGCACGCTGGCGGAGCGATTCGTGCGGGATTGGGAACGAGCGCCTCCGGCGGGGGAACGAGCGCCTCCGGCGGGGGAACGAGCGCCTCCGGCGGGGGAACGAGCGCCTCCGGCGGGGGAACGAGCGCCTCCGGCGGGGGCCTCCGCTGAGGCAAAGCCGTCGCTCGAAGCGGACATGCAGGCGGAATTGTCGGATGATTCCGCCGATGACTCGGAGTTCCGGTCCGCCACACTCACCGTGACTCCGATGACTCGCCGCGCGCCGGACGCCCGCTTGTGAGTGACCAATCAGCGCGGGTTGTGCGCGCGAGCGTCCGCGCCCGCACCGGGTGGCGCGTGCTGCTTGGCGTCTACGCCGCCATCGTGAGCGTCGGCACGCACTGGCCGCGGCTGCAGCTTGGTGATCCGCGTCACCCACCCGACAAATTGCTGCATTTCGTGGCGTTTGGCGGGCTCGCGTTCTTGCTCTGGCAGGCGCGGTACTTCAAGCGCGTACGGTCGCTTTTTGTCTTCGGCGTGCTGTGGACGGCGACTGATGAGGTCACGCAGGCGATTCCGGGGCTCGGCCGCAGCTTCTCGGTCGATGACATCCTCGCCGGATCGTTGGGCGTCTGGTCCGCGACGATGCTGATCTGGGCGACGAAGCCCGCTGGTGGTCCGATGACCCGCCTGCGCCGCGAGCGATTCGATGGCGTTCTCGATCTCGTCCTGAGCAAGCCTTCAGCATGGCTGGCCTTTCTCACTGCCGGCGCGGCTGGATCGCTCATCGGAATGGTCGTCGCCGTTTTCATCAACGGGTACGGCGATGATCCGAGTCCGTTCATGGCCGCAATCACCGGCATGGTGCTCGGCGCTGCGGCGACAGGGCCGGCGATGCTGCTGCACGGCGTCCGCGTGGTCGATGAGCGCATGCTGCGCGGCCGCCTGTGCCTTGGGTGTGGCGAATCGTTCGGCGATGTCGACGGTCACTGCCGAGTCTGCGGCGAGCGCTCAGTGCCCGGCCAGTGGTTTCCCGTTCCATGGCTCTCGAGGCGCGACGTAGTCCGGGCCTGCGTGCCGCCGCTGCTGGGGGCGATAGGCAGCATCCTTCTCTTGCTCATCCTCTACTGGGGCGCTGCCACGTTCTGGCCGAACCTCGATCGCTGGGCGCGCGGTCGGGAGTCGCCGATGCGCGAAGCCTTCGGTGCCGTGTTTCTTGCGACTTTGGTGGCCCTCACGCTTCATCGCTGTCGCGCCCGTCTTGGTCGTCGCATCGAGCTCGGAAGCGTGCAGTGTCTTGGCTGCGGTCAGGACCTTCGCGCGACGCCGACCACTAACGGCGTCGGGCGATGCAGCGAGTGCGGCGCGGGATTCGTCCGCGGAGAGATGCAGAACCCGTAGAATCCCCCGCGTGCTTCGAATATGCCTCTCTACTATCGCGTCGGTTGTGGTGACTGCTGTGGCACTGGTCGGATGCGCAGGCGGACCGCCGCCGACGTTCGTGGAGAGCGATGTGCCGCTTCCTCCTTCCATGGGTGTGCGGTTCTCGTCGGATATCCGTCGCGAGGGCGGGGAGCTGACGGCCGGCCGCTTTCTCCTGTCCGGACCAGTGCGCGACATCGTGGCCGCAGCGGATGAAACGAGTCAGCGCTACAGCGACAATGGATGGCGTGAAGACGAGCGGACGCTGCAGTCCAATCGTGTATCGATGACGTTCAGCAAAGACACGCGAACGGTGCGGGTCGAAATCGACCGCCGGCGCGTCGATCCCGACATGTCCACAGCGAGTGTGCGCGTGCAGCGGAACGGATGACCTGGCGTCGGCGCACCCTCGAATCGACGGAATACCCCATCAAAGGGGCCACGGATGGCCGCCGAGCGCTTCGAAAAGAATGCACGCACGTTCACGCTGCTCACGCTCGTTTCACGGGTGACGGGGCTGGCGCGCGACGCGACACTGAGTCGTGCGTTCGGTGTCGGTCCGGTGATGGACGCGTTCTCGTTCGGATTCATGATTCCGAACCTCTTCCGCCGTCTCTTCGGAGAAGGGGCGCTGACCGCATCTTTCCTTCCGATCTACGCACGGACGCAGCGTGCCGATCCGGCGAGCGCCCGTCGCTACGCCTCGCTCATGCTCGTGCTGATGGCGATTGTCCTCAACGCGATTGTGCTGGTGGGCGAGCTGATCCTGTTCGGCGTGCACAGCGCGACGGCCGAGAGTGAGCTGATCATCGGAACGCCGATCGTCGTTGCGGGCACGGTCATGATGCCGGTCGGCGAGCGTTTGCCGCAGCTCGGCATCGAACTGCTGATGGTGATGCTGCCGTACATGCCGCTCGTGTGCATGGTCGCGGTGATCGGTGCGATTCTGCAGACTCACGACCGGTTCGGCCCGACGGCAGCGAGCCCGCTCATACTGAATCTGATGATCGTCGGCACCGCACTGGGCCTGATGCCGCTCTTTCATTCGGCGAATACGGCGGTGCAGGGAACGCATGCGACGCTCGTCGGTGCGAGCGTCATCGTTGCCGGCATCATGCAGCTCGCATGGAGTCTGTGGGCCGCACGCCACGCGGGTCTGTCGTTGCGCGCGGCGCGTGAAGCGCTGCGCGATCGAACCGACGCGGCGTGGAGCCTCATACAGGAAACGCTTGGCAAGGCGTTGCCGATGATGCTCGGTCTCGGCGTGCTGCAGCTCAACACGTTTCTCGACGGGCTCATCGCCAGCTGGCCGACCATTGTCGGACCAACCATCTTCGGCCGGCCGTTTCCGCTTGGCGAGGGCGCGATGGCGGCGCTCGGCAATGCCCAGCGTCTTTACGAGTTTCCGCTCGGTGTCTTTGGACTGGCTGTCGCGAACGCCATCTTTCCGGTGCTGGCGCGACAGTCGAATGACAACGCGGCATTTCTGACGACACTGCGCCGCGGCTTGCGGATGACGATGTTCATTGGCCTCCCTGCGAGCATCGGTCTGTTTCTGATCGCGCGCCCTGCCGTGGCGGTGGTGCTCGAAGGCGGTCGGTTCACGATCGACGATACCCATCGCGTCGCGTTCATCCTGCTCGGATACGCGCCTGCGATCTGGAGCTACTCGATGGTGAACGTGCTCATCCGCGCGTTCTATGCGTCGGGTGACTCGGTGACGCCGACGCGGGTGTCGGTGCTGATGGTGGGACTCAATCTCGTCGGGAATCTCACTTTGATCTGGACGCCACTGCGCGAAGCAGGGCTTGCGTGGTCGACCGCGATCTGCTCCGTCATTCAATGCGCGGTGCTGCTGGTGATTCTGCGCCAGCGAGTCGGTGCCATCATCGACCGCGACCTCCTGATGTCCTGGCTCCGGACGGCCTTGGCGACCAGCGTGATGGCCGCAGCAGTCATTGGCGCAGCGATGTGGGTGCCTCACGTGCACGCGGGATGGTGGGGTGCTGTCCGAGAACTCGCGATACTCATTCCAGTCGGCGCCGTGGCGGTTCTCGGCACGGCGCTTCTCCTGCGGATGCCGGAGATGCGGTGGGCTCTCGGGCGCCGATGAGTCCCCCGATAAGTACGGAATCGGCGAGGGCGGATCGACTTCCGACTTTACTGAGATCGCGAATTCAGTGCGGGTCGCTGACGACCGATAGCTCCGTTCAGCGTTGACGTCGCGCACTGTGCGTGTCCGTCGCGCAGGAGTATCGTCGATGGACGCGCACGACTCGCCGGACCGCAATCTACCTTCGTCGATCGATCCGCTCGATCACACGCCCACCTACGGAACTCCGCAGCCGAGTCCCGGCATGGAGTCCGTCAATTCGCACGACGACGTGCTCGCGCTGATCGATGACGTCGAGCGGCAACTGGCGCGGTTGCGCGGCGTGCAGTCCAAATCAGCCGAGGACTTTGCTCATTTTGCGGACCGCTCGCGACGGCTCGACGTCCGCGAGCATGAAGTGCAGTCGGCAGCAGCGACGCTGATTGCGCGGCAGGCGCAGCTGCAGGCGATGACCGATGCGCTGGAGGACGAGCGCGCGGAGCTGCGGGCGCGGGCGACAGCGCTGGCGCAGCAGTCTGGCGAGCAGGCCGACACCTCTGCAATGCTTGAAACAACGCGACAGGAACTGGTCGCGGAGCGAGCGCGTGTAAACGAATCTGCGCAGCGACTGATCGCTGAAGAAGAGGTTCTCCAGGCGCTGCGCCATGAAGTCGAGACCAACCAGTCGGCGCGCGATGCAGATGTCGAGACCCTCACGACGCGGCTGGCGGGATCCGAAGCGCAGACGGCCGCGCTCGTGCTCGAGCTCGCCCGCGTACGAGAGTCCTGCGAAGACGCCGAGGCGTCGCTTGCGAGCCGCGACGCAGTTGTTGAGCTGCGCGACCGTGAGATCATCGAGCGCGACACCCAGAAGAACACATTGCAGCGCGAGCTGGACATGACACGGCAGAGCCTGCGCACAGCGGGGGAGAAACTCGCAGCCTTGGCTAAGTCCGTCGCCGACCAGGCACCACAGCTCGAGCGCGGCGCCGCTGCGCTGGCCGCAGCCACGGAGATGCAGCGCACGATCGAGAAGCATTCTGCAGAGACTGCGGAGATCCGCCGCGCCAATGAACGGCTGACCGAAGAACTCGCTGCGGCGCGCCAGGCGATGCATGATCGTTCCGAAGCTCACGACGAAACGACGCGCGAGGCGCTGCTGGCAGCGCGCGAAGAGGCCGCGCGGCTGACGAGTGAAATGGACGCACTGCGCGCAGCCCATGCCGCGACGCAACGCGATGCTACGACAACGCTCGAGCGGCGAATGTGCGAGATCGAAGCGGCAGAGCTCCGCATGCACGAGGCGCTGGTGTTCCTGCGCACGCGCAAGACTCGCATCGATCTTGCGCGGCGCCTGCTGCGCGAACGAAAGTGGGAGCGTGAAGCCCGTGTTCGCGAGTCCACGGAGAGTGCGCTGGTCGGAGTGCTCGAAGAAGAGCGTCTGGTCAAGAAGCAGCGCGAGGAACTCCGCCAGGTGCAGGAGATGCTCGCCGTCACCGAAGAGCGCATGATGCGCCGGTACGCGCGGCATCGGGGCGGCATTGTCGCAGCATGGATGATGCTCGTGACCGCAGCCATCGCCGCAGGCGCGTGGCTCGCCGCGGACTTCGCGCTGCCATCGACGGCCATCGCGTCGGTCGATCTCGTCGCCAAGACGCGCGGCGGAGAGCAGATATCACCCCAGTCCGACAGCGCGTGGCAGGCGATGCACGCTTCGATCATTTCTGACGAGACGTTCCGTACTGCCGTCCGCCGACGACTGGAGGAGCGTGGCGTTCATTCGCTGCGCGGCGAGACCGTGTTGGCGGAGTGGATGGACGGGGTGCACGTCGATTCCGACGGACCTGGATCGATGCGGCTGATCGCAGAAGCGCCCACTGCAGAGGTAGCGGTGATCGCGCTTGACACCCTTGCGACCACGCTGGTGAACGAGGCTCCCAAGTTCGCCAAAGGGAAGGGCGATATGGCCCGGATCGCGCTCGCCGGCCAGACGCAGGTTCCCGGCCGCATGACGTTCTCAACGATCGTGCCGCAGGAAGGACGCTTTGACCGTCTGATGGCGGCCGGGCTGCTGTTCTCGGGCATAGTCACCTTGGGGCTGATCGTCGGTGGCGTGGTATCCGGACGGATCGCCCGCGCGAAGCGGCGATTTGAGGATGCCGAGCGCTTCGGCACGACGCTCTGAAGCGGTCGAGAACGAACGAAACGAGCAGGCCATGTTGAACTGGATGGGATCCCGGCGAGTCACGTCGATTGTGAAGGTGCGTGGAGTCGCGCCGATTCTGCCGCCCCCCTTTGCTGAACCGCGACTGGTTCCGCAAGCAGACGAAAGTCATGCTTCCAGCAGGTCGATGCTCGAATGGTCAGGATGACCTCAGCTCGCGGCGGATACCGCACGGCACCATGGAAGGAGCCTTGTGATGGCTGTTTGGACCGGACTCAAACTCGTCGGCGGCGTTTCGGATTTCGATCGTGAACCGGAGCCGCCGGCACCCCTTCCGTTCGCGGAATGGGCAGCACAGCTCCGCGGCAGTGCGCTCCACGCGGGGCACCAGACGCATCACGAGCCGCACGAAGCCAACCACAGCATGAACGCTGCAGTCGGCGAACGCGGCGCGTACACGGAGCTCATGAGCGTCTTCGACAACATCGGCACCAACATCAATGATCTGGCGGAGGCGCTCGGCCTCGACGCCAACTCGAATCACGACACGGATCGTCCCCGCGCTGCGTGATCGCTCACCCAGCGCGGAGGCCAAGGACGGCCCCGCGGACGAACCACACTGCTCACGAAGCTCTCATCAGCTTCGCGAGCAGTTGTCGTTTTGGACGTGCGGTTCATCTGCAGTTCATATGCAGTTCATATGCAGTTCATATGCCATTCATGTGGCACTTTCTCGACAGCGTGCGGTCCAAAGAATATGGGCGGCATTTGCCTACTGCGCGCCGCGCGCGCCCGGCGCCGCCTTCACAGCAATCACACGTTTTGAAGCTGATTCGTTGGATGCTCCCTGCATTTTGCCGCCTATGCCCTATATTCGCGCTACGGGTGGGTGCCCGCGTGCGAAGGAGCCCGACCCAGTTCGAAGACTGTTTCGAACACTGGCATGAGGACTGTGGACCCAAAGTCACCGCGCTCTGTGGACGCGGGGGGTCTCCCGTCGAGCGACCAAAGGGCCTTAGCGGAGCCGATTCAGTGATGCACCCCCGATCGATACCGACCTCAGCGACGGCGTGTCCCGTCTTCTCTTCGTTCGCCGCCTCCTTCTCCGCGCTTGCCCTCGCCTCCGCCGCCTCTGCGGTGGACCTTTCGGTGACGTCGGTCGAGGTCAACCAGGCAATCAACAGCGGCTCGCTGACGCTCGTCGCCAAGAACCCGACGATTGTCCGTGTGAAGGTGGGCGTTGCCGGCTCCGCCGTTGCGATCCCGAACGTCGAGGCGGAACTGCGCGTCTTTTCGAACGGTGTCGAGATTGCCGGGTCGCCATTTTTCAGCAACGGCGCGATCGCTGCTCCACTCGTGCCCAACTCGGCCATCGAAAGTCACACGCTGAACTTCTTCTGCGTGCCTCCGCAGTCGAACGACGTCGACTTCCTTGTCACGGTCAATCCGCTCCGCACGGTGGTAGAGACTGACTACGACAACAACACGGGAGCGCTGCTGAACAAGAGCTTCCTCTGCCGCAAGATGGTGGATCTCGCCTATGTGTCCGTGAACTATGTTCCCGGTGGAGGTCAGCCGTCGATCTCGATGATCGAGCCAGGTGTGGGCGATGCGTTCTTGCGCGGAATTTTCAAAACCGGTGACTGGAATTATCACCGTTCTCCGCTCGGTCCATTGACGTGGACGCAGAACATCAACAATTCGAGCAACTCGCTGCTCAACACGATTAGTGACATCCGGAACCTGCAGATCCCGGGGGCCGGGTACGCCAAGCCCGAGTTCATTTACGCGTGGCTTCCGGGCAATCCGTATAGCGGCAACGGGCAGGCGGCAGGCATTCCCAGCGCAGCTGCGTTTGGCAACACCGAGGTCAATCGATTTCAGCGCACGTTCGCACATGAGATCGGCCACTGCTGGGGACAGCAGCACAACAGCTCGATCGCCGGCAGTGTCGGCTACGACGTGGTGAATGGCCTGCTCGATCCGCTCGATCTTCCGCCGGTCATGCCCTCGACGAAGAAGGACGTCATGGTCGCCGGTCTGCTGACGAACGAGGCGTGGGTCGCCCCAGTGACGTTCAACGACTGCATCAATGACGCGCGATCGGCGTGCACGCCGTTCGACGGTGGTGACGGAGGTGAGGGCGGCGCGGATGACGCGCTCGCGGGCGAGCGGTGCTTGCGCATCGCCGGCGAGTACAACCACGCGACCGGTCGGATCGTTCTGCAGCCGTCACTGCGCCTCGATATCGCTGAGCCGACCGTCGACGACGCGAGCGGGGACGCGATGGTGCGGCTGTTTGACCGCAACGGTGCGATTTTGTCATCGGTCCGCATGCGGACCG
>JAWXBD010000033.1:0-12881 GCA_034439815.1 Phycisphaerae bacterium | reverse complement strand
CCGCGCTGTACTGCCCTTCGAAATACTGCTGGGACTGGATGCCGCGGATGTACGGTGTCTGATATCCACCGAGGTTGTTGTCGGGCATGATCTGCACGCCCGCGACGTTCTTCAGGATGTCCTTGGTCGAGGAAACAAACTGCTTGGAGATCGTTTCTTCGTCGATGACAGTGACCGTTCGCGGCAGTTCCATAAGCGGCACGGGCAGCCAGCCGCCAATAGAGCCCTCTTCCAGCTTCTGGGCCTTGATGACCACAATCTCCAATTCGTCCGCTTTCGACTTAGCAGTGGTTCCCTGCGCGCTCGCTAAGTGAGCCGCTGACAGCGTCACGACCGCGAATACCACCCGCAAATTCAATCCTTTCATAGCCCCCCCCCCTTAGATACTGTTTTTGGGCGCTCGACAGGCGCGTTTGCCACACAATCACAGAGTCGCGTTCCGAGCTCATATCACTATATGATAACGATACCATCTTCGCAACATTTTTCTACATCCGTCATCTCCATCGTCGTTCAGGTCCCATTTCTAATACGCACTGTGACTGAAAACAGGTGTTTTTACGTTGTAAGAGGCGCCAGTGAGACGTTCCATTCGGAGCGTTTTCGATGCGCCTTTTGGGATCCTTACCATCAATCCGCCGTGACGGATTGGGATTGAGACCCGAGGCGATCGATCCCCAGGCTAACGCGGTCGCCAGGTCGCAGGTAGCGCGGCGGCTTCCGTCCCATTCCCACCCCGGGCGGCGTGCCCGTGGTGATCACGTCCCCCGCTTCCAGACGCATGTACGTCGAGATGTACGAGACGAGGAACGGCACACTGAAGATCATTTTGCTCGTCGACCCGGTCTGCATCCGCTCGCCATTGACCTCGAGCCACATGGACAGGTCCTGTACGTCGCCCGCCTCGTCCGGCGTCACCAGCCAAGGGCCGAGCGGACCGAACGTGGGACAGCCCTTGCCCTTCATCCACTGACCACCGCGGTCGAGCTGGAAAGACCGTTCCGAGACGTCATGGCAGACCGTGTAACCGGCGATGATTCCCGGCGCGTCTTGCTCGCTCACGTAAGAGGCGGCTTCTCCGATGACGACGGCGAGCTCGACCTCCCAGTCGGTCTTGAATGAGCCACGCGGAATGACAATGCCGTCGTTCGGACCGACGATGCACGACGGCGCCTTATTGAAAAGGATCGGCTCGCTGGGGATCGCGGCTCCGGCCTCCGCAGCGTGGTCGGCGTAGTTGAGGCCGACAGCGATGAAATGTCGTACGTTGCCGACTGGCGGTCCAAGCCGTACGCCCTCTACGCGCGGAAACTTGGTCGCATCAGAGTCGAGGATGCGCCGCAGGCTCGCCCGTGACAGGCCCTCTCCCGCCAGGTCGCTAACGATTGAGGAAATATCCCGGATACCGCCGCTGGCATCGACTACTCCCGGACGCTCGCGGCCCGGCTCCCCGTACCTTACTAGCTTCATTTCGACTCCATTGGGTGAGTGAAGGCCGGTGACGCGATCCCGCGCCGGCTCATGAACGATCCTGGCTCAGTCGGGCGCCTGCACTGACGCGCGCAGAACGCGCTCCTCGCCACCGTCGCCGCGCAGAAACGAGTCGACGATGCGGCCGCCGGCGACGACGAGGCAGCGATCCGCAATGCCGAACACCTCTTCGAGCTCCGACGACGCGACGATCAGCGCAACACCGGCATCGGCGAGCGCACTGAGCAGGCGATAGATCTCTTGGCGGGTGGCGGCATCGACACCTTTGGTGGGCTCGTCGAGCAGTAGCACGCGCGGCTTGCCGAGAAGCGCACGGGCGAACAGCAGCTTCTGCTGATTTCCCCCGGATAGATGCGCGACAGACGCGGACGGCGATCGCGCCTTCACGTTGAGCGTGCGCATGCTCTCCAGCGCCACGCTCGCCTCGCGAGCCTTGTCGATCACGCCGCCGCGTGTCACCGCGGCGAGATTTCCGATGGTGACGTTCTGTCCGGCCGACAGGTTGAAGAGCAGCCCCGTGTGCTTGCGGTCTTCCGTGAGCAACTCAATGCCGAGCGCACGAGCCGCTGCGGGTGAGTGGAGATGCGCGGAAGTTCCGCCGATCGATACCATTCCGCTATGCGCTATCGAGCCATACAGCGCGCCAAGAATCTCGCTTCGGCCCGACCCGAGCAGGCCGGCCAGCCCGAGGATCTCGCCGGACTGCACGCTGAAACTCACATCGCTAAGCGAGCGATTGACGCCGAAGCGTCTCGGCATCGACAGCCCCTGCACGGTGAGCAAAGGTGCGCGGGGCGGCAGCGCGAGCCGATGCGGATACAGCGCTCGCGCCTTCTGTCCCGACATTCGCTGGATGAAGACATCCTCGGTGAACTCATGGCGGGTAAGCTCGCAGGCCACCGTGCCGTCCTTGAGGATCGTTGCCTTGTCGCAGATGGAGATCACTTCGGCGAGGCGATGCGATATGTATAGGATCGTCGCGCCGTTTCCTTTGATGCGCGTGAGAAGCTCGAGCAACTTATCGACTTCGTTGCTCGAGAGTGACGCCGTGGGCTCATCGAGCATCAGCACGCTCGGCCTCGTCGACAGCGCTCGCGCGATCATCACAAGGTGACGCTGCGCTGCCGTTAGATGCGCGAGACGTGCTTCGGGATCGATCGCGATGCCGATCTCTTCGAGCAGCGCGGCCGCGTTCCATCGCAGCGCAGTGCGATCCACGAGAACTCCGGCGCCGAGGCTCGTCTGTCCCGCGAAGATGTTCTCAGCAACCGATAGCTGTGGCAGGACTTCGATCTCCTGCGGCACGTAAGCAGCACCCTTACGTCGCGCATCGGCCGGAGAATCGAACAGCACCTGGGCGCCTTGGAGATACAGCGCGCCGCTGTAGGTCCCAGCGGGATGCACTCCGTTCAGGATCTTCACCAGCGTGGACTTTCCTGCTCCGTTCTGGCCCAGCAGCGCATGGATCTCGCCGCGGCGTACGACGAGACTCACGTCGCGTAGCGCCCGCACGCCGCCGAAGCTTTTCGAGACCGCACGGGCCTCGATGGCAATGGGAAGCGGCGCCGGTTCGGACATCGCTGCGCCCCGCGCTACTGTCCCGCGGACGCGAGAATCTCGTAGTACGGCTCGAGATCCGCGGCCGTCACGATCTTCGCGGGCAGGACGTTGCGGAACTCCACCGGCTCCTTCTTCGCAAGCTTCGCACCGATATCCGCGACCGCGGCGCCCACTTCATAAAGTGGCTGCGCGACGATCGCGTATACCTCACCGGCCTTGACGAGGTCGAGGTTCTGGCGCGTGTAGTCCATGCTGATGATCCTCACGGCGCGCTGCGTCGTGCGCGCCGCGCCCGCCCACGTCTCCGCGCCATTGCCGGTGGTGGAGAAGGCGCCGGTGATGGCGGGATTGCCTTGCAGGATCGCGATAGCCTTCGCCTTTGCGCCGGAGGGCTCGAAGCCTTCCAGTTGCGGCTCGAGCAGCTGGATAGACGGGAACCTCGTGCGCATCTCGGCGGCGAAGTTCGCGGCCATGCGGTTCTCTTCCGCGTTAAAACTGCCCTGCGTGATGGCGACAATACCGAAACCGCCGAGCGTCCGGCCCATCGCCTGCGCTGAATCTACTGCCGCCTGCTTCACGTCGTGACCGACCGCGGCGTTCAGGCCCGGGACCGAGTCCGGCTCCGGAAGGCGGTGCCACGTGAGAATCGGATAGCCTTCGCGAGAGCGCTTCGCTATGTAGGGGTAGATCGCAGGGTCGGGCGAATAGACGGCGATCGCGGAGAACTCCCGGCGCGCGAGTGCGGCGTCGGCGAGCGGAATCGTCGCGGACACATCGAAACTCGTGGCGCTGGGGTTGCCGACGACTTGGCATGTGTAACCGGCCTGCTTGCAGCGGCTCAGGAATCCGGCCTGCATCAACTTGTGGACTGGGTGGTCGCGCAGCGGCTGCACCCACAGGATCGAAGGTCCGGTCGGCTCCGCATCCCGCCGGCCACAAGCAGCGAGCGCGAGGAGCAGCATGACGAGCAATGCCCGGTTCAATTCAGGGACTCCCGGGACTGGTTGGCGAGGAATCCGTCCGGGCATCCCGTGTCCCCGCCGGAATCTGCGCAGGCGCGGGAACGGATTAGCCACCTTCGACGAACACACGGCGACGAAGCACGTCGAGGCCAACGGCGGCGACCATGATCAGCCCCACCGAAATTTGCTGCCAGTTGGCGGAAACCCCGCTAATGACCAGCCCGCTCTGCACGACCTGCAGCAGCAGCATGCCGATCAGTCCGCCGGCAACCGAGCCGGTGCCGCCGAAGAGACTCACGCCGCCGACGACGACGCCAGCGATCACGGTCAGCTCCCAGCCGCTGCCGATCGAGGTGGTTCCGCTAGCGAGGTCCGCCATCACGAACATGCCGGCGATCGCAGCCAACGCGCCGACCAGGACGAATGCTCCGATTTTGTAGCGCCTAAAATCGATACCGACCAGCCGGGCGACTTCAACGTTGCCGCCGACGGCGTAGCAATTGCGGCCGAGCGTGGTCCGGCGCAGAGTGAAGTCCGCCGCAAGCGCGAGCACCGCGAAGAACACGAAACTCCAGCCGAGACCCAAGAACACCGGTTCCTGGCCAATCGCAACGACTGCGGGCGGCAACGGATACACCGGATAGCCAAGGGTCACGACCTGGATCAGTCCCTGGGCGATGAAGAGCATTCCCAAAGTCTGGATAAACGCAGGAACGTGCAGTCGGACGACCACGAGGCCATTGACGAGTCCGATCAACGCACCGACCAGCACGCCTCCCAGCAACGCCACGGGTACGGGCAGCGCGACGGCCGTCATAAGCTTCGCCGACGTCACGGCCGCGAGGCCCGCGACCGACCCGACCGAGAGATCGAACTCCCCGCAGACCAGTAGGATGATCTGGCCGACCGCAATGATACCGACGAAAGAAACGATGACCAGGATCGCGCGGAGATTGCGCTCCGAGAGGAACGCCGGCTCCAGGGCGAAGAACAGCGCGACTGCTAATGCCAGCGCGCACAACACCCCGACCTCGCTCACTGCGAACACGCTTAGAAACCGACCCAAAACGGTCTGCTGCGCCATCAGAGTCGACGTGCCGCCTTCGCGGCCGCCTCAATGAGGTGGCCGGTTGTGATCCCGTAGCGCTCCTGCAGACTCGCGACAACGCCGCACTCGATGAAGCGATCCGGAAGCCCGATCCGGACAAGGGGCCTCGAGACCCCTGCATCGAAGAGCGCTTCCGCCGTCATGGTTCCCAATCCCCCGCGCGTCACATGGTTCTCGGCCGTGAGGACGCACTTCACGTTGGCAGCGAAGGACGCGATTGCCTCCGTGTCGAGAGGCTTGAGCGTCGGCACATGCAGCACTCCCACGGACAGCCCTTGCGCGGCGAGCACGCTCGCGGCATCGATTGCTCGTTCCGTCATCATTCCCGTCGCTATGAACCCGACATCCGTCCCGCTGGCGAGCACGCGTGCTTTGCCGATCTCGAATGTATAGGAATCGTCGAAGACGATGGGGACTTTGCCGCGCAACAACCGCATGTAGACCGGTCCGGGGTAGTCGGCGATCGCACGCGTCGCGGCCATCGTTTCAGTGGCGTCACACGGATCGATCACCACGAGGTCCGGGATCATGCACATGAGGCCAGTGTCCTCAATAGCCTGATGGGTACCACCATATCCGGTGGTGAGACCGGGCAGGCCCGCGATGATCTTAACGTTGAGGCGCGAGTGCGCCAGACCGATCGAAATGAAGTCGAACGCTCGGCGCGTGGCGAACACACCGTATGTCGTCGCGAAGGCCACGTGTCCCGTGCGCGCGAGCCCCGCGGCGACGCCGACGAGGTTCTGCTCCGCCATGCCGATGTTCATGAAGCGGTTTGGGAACGCGTCGCGGAACGGAAAGATATCGGTGTACTTGCCGAGGTCGGCGGTGAGTCCGACGATCTCGGGACGCTGCGCCCCGAGCTTCGTGAGGGCGACGCCGAAGGGGGCGTCAAGCGTGGCGCGCTGGGCCCCGTCCTCGTCTTGGCCCATCGCCTTGGTGAAACGCAGCTGATTCATTGGACCTCCGTGCGCTCGAGCTCTGCCGCGAGCGCATCCCATTCGGAAGGGTCGACGCGGATGAAATGGGATTTCTCGCGCGCGACGAGCGACGGTATGCCGTATCCGGGCTTCGTACGCAGCACGATTGCCTGCGGGCGCTGCGTGCACACCCTCGCGGCCGAAAGAGCGTTCAACACGCTCTCCATGTGGTTACCGTCGACTTCGCGGGTTTCCCAGCCGAAGGCGCGCCACTTGTCGGCGACCGGCTCCATGTTAAGCACGACCGCGCCATCCGCCTGGATGCCGTTGCAATCCACGAGCGCGACGAGGTTGTCGAGCTTGAAGTGGCTTGCGGCCATCGCCGCTTCCCACGTCGAACCTTCCTGCAGCTCTCCGTCCGACAGCTCGCAGAAGATGCGAGCGGACGAACCGCGCAGGCGCTCGCCGAGCGCCATGCCGATCGCCTGGCCCAGGCCGTGGCCGAGCGAACCGCCTATCATCTCGACACCGGGCGTCGTGTCAATCGTGGACATCGCCAGTCGGCTGTCGTCCGCGCCGTAGGTCGGCAGTTCGGAGAGGGGGAACACGCCGGCCTCGCAGAGCACCGCCCAAAGCGCGATAGAATAGTGTCCAGTCGAGAGTACGAAACGATCGCGTCCGTCCATCGTGAGATTCTTTGGGTCCCAGTGCATCTCATGGAAATACAGGGCTGCGAGCGTGTCGGCGAAGCCGAGGCCTTGGCCGACGTAGCCCTGGCCCGGGCCGCGCGCCATGACCAGCATGTGCCGGCGCATGTTCTTCGCGCGGCGGTGCAATTCGGCGAGATCCACTGTCATAGTGAGGGGTCTTGCTGCGTTCATTTCAGTCCTTGTCGAGTCCGCCGCTGGCATTGAGTCTAGCGGCTGTGATGTAAGCGGGAGCATCGAGCAGGAGCCAGATGACCACGTCCGCCATTTCGGAAACCTCTGCGCGACGCCCAAGCGGCACGCGGCGTGTTCGCTCCTCAAGGAACTGCTCGCGGTTCGGACGGTTCTCAACCTCGGCAAGCTTGCACTCGGTGATGCGCTGCATCTCCGTGTCCATCATCCCTGGTGCGACGCTGTTCACGAGCACGCCAAACGGCGCGAGCGCGATCGCTGAAGTGCGCGTCACCGAATCGACGGCGGCCTTGCTTGCTGCGTAGGCGGCATAGTTGGGCAGCGCCATGCGTGCGGCCGGCGACGTCAAGTTGACGATGCGACCGCTGCGCATGTCTTTCATACGTTGGCCCGCGGCGACAGTCAGCATGTGCAGCGCCGTCACGTTGATGGCCAGCGTCTTGCTCCACAAATCCGCGGTGCTTTCGAAGTAGGGCTCGATAAGGCCGATGGCTGCGTTGTTCACCAAGAGATCCAGCCGCCCCCACTTGTCGCCACACTTTGCGACGACGCGCTCCGGCTCCCCCGCCCGCGTGAGATCGGACGGGATCGAGAGGTGGGTTCCCGGCGCGCCGTCGAGCATCGCGAGGGTCTCGCGGATGCCCTCTTCCCTGAGGTCAACCACCGCGACCGCCACGCCGCGCCGCGACAGGCGCGTGGCCACTTCACGGCCTAAACCTGTCGCGCCCCCCGTCACCAACGCCGTCTTCGTCATGCGGACCCCACCTCCAATGGGAACGTTATCATATAGACATTACGCGGCGCCACTAAAAACTCGCGGCAGATCCAACGCTGTCTAGACCGTGCTCGTGTAACCAGGCATTGGCAACTGGCGCGCGCCAGGGCTAATGCCCACGACGCGATTCCCCGACCAATCGAGCTCGAACTTCAGATCCGGTCGTCCAGCGAAGGCGAAATCAACGTTCTGACGGAACTGCGCCAGCGGATAGCACACGGTCAGCTCTTCGCCCGCGCTAGCCTGACCGAATCGCGCATATGCGAGTGCCGGCCCGGACCATTTTAGCGCCACGCGGTTGCCATTCCGGAACACGCTTACCGCATCGCGATCGCTCCATGAGGGGATGCGCAACAGGTAATCGCCCGCCTGCTTCGCGATTACCGTCAGCCGCGGCTGCGCGGGCAGGAACGAAACGACTTTAGCGTGCTCACTGTTGCGATCCAGCGAGGTGTGCACGAAAGTCTCTGCGCCCTTGCGCATGGTCACGGTTGACCACGCGGTGTGTAGCGCGCGCATGCCTTCCGGCGCGCAGCAACCGAACATCTGCATGCGTTCGCCGTTGCTCTGCGGCGTCGGCGGCATCCAGTTCACCCAGCTATTCGGTGCAGGCGCGGCCACGAAGCCTCCCTCGAAGTCGCGCATGCGCTTCAAGCCCTGTTCCACTTCGCGCTTTCCCTTCGCAGCATTCGTCTTGCGATAGAGTGCAACGTACTCCGGCGTCATCGAGAACTGCGACGGGACAATCATGTTGCGCACGTAACGCTCAAGATGATCCCAGTACTCGGGGTATCCGCCCTGTCCCAGCAATGACGCGATCGAAACTAGGTCCGACGTCGCGCACATCTCCGAGAGCAACCGTACTTCGTTATTCCATGTTGCGGCAGCCAGCCAGCCAGTTCCGATGCCCTGCGTCGTTGCGTAGTCGTACACGCGCTTGGCCCACTCGAGATATCGGGGCTGGTTGATCGCCACTCCGAGATGGGCAACGCCCCATACACCGTGCAGCGTCGAGTGCATGTGTCCGTCGAACTTGCCGGACGGTTCGATCTTCAGCGCGGGCGCCGTCTCGATAAGCCCTTCAGTGACGGCGATCGCGAACTGCAGCGCCTCATCGTCGCCACTCACTTCCCAGTAACGGACCAGCGGTTCGATCGCGGCGACAGGGTGCTGGTGCTTCACCCACTTCCCGTCGCGCCAGCCTCCCGAGCCGCCTTCGTAAATCGCACGGCCTTGCTTCCACTCGGCGAGCTTCGTGAGACCGACAAACATCTGGCGCGCCTTATCAAGCGCCGTCCTATCGCCGGTGCGAACATACGTTTCGGAAAGACTGCGAATGATTTTCGCAGTGGCCCAACTGCTCGCGATCTCGCCTTCGGGCGTCGCGCCTGCGTACACTTCGCCTTCCATATAGTGCCCGGGTGGCACCCACGCGAGGCCATCGCTGCGCACGTAGTCGAGAATGCGCTTGCGCACACCGCTCTCCACTTCCAAGCCGTCGCGGCTGCCGCTCATCTCCCGCATGTAGATGTATTCCCAGTCCATGCGGCAATCGGTGTCGCCAGGAACGATCGGGTCGTGCCCGTGCGGCGCAGGCGGACACGCGAGTGGCTTGATCTGGAACACGGGTTCCCAGTCGAGCGCCTTGCGCGGGTTGTGAATGAGGTAGTTCATGGCTTTGCCGGCCATCGACTTGAGATCCACATCTGTCGCCGGAGTGCCCTGCGCCAGAGTCGGCACCGTCGCCGCGATGTGAGTGCCGTGATAAGTCACGGCGGAAATCGTGCCGGTTATGCCCGAGATGCTGCTCATCGGCAGCCCTTCGGGTTTAGGCGCGGGCGACTGCGGCTCCTGCGCCGCGGCAACAACGGGCTGGATCAGTGCGACCGCGGGTGCGGCACCGAGCGACTGGAGAAAAGTTCGTCTGCGCATATTTTTGTCAACCTGCAAAGGGAACGGCGGGTAAGCCGCGGACACCGACGTCGAACGCGAATAGCCCGCCCGCGAGCGGCTGACTCTCGAGCTCCTTCGCGGAGCGGCCGAGCGAGGCGGTGGTTACGTAAAGCACGTCGAGATTCTCGCCGCCGAATTCGCAGCACGTCGGCAGATCGGTCGGCACTTCGAGGGTCTGCATCACCTTTCCGGACGGATCGAAGCGAAGCACCTTTCCCTGGAAGGGGATCGTGACCCAGTAGCAGCCCTCGGCGTCGACGGTCGCGCCATCCGCGATACCCTCCATGAACGCGAGATCGACGAATGTGCGGCCGTTGGCGATCTCGCCGCTCGCAGGATCGAAGTCAAAGGCGCGAACTAGAGAGGTGTGGCTGTCAGCATGGTACATCGTGCGGCTGTCCGGACTCCACGCGAGGCCGTTCGCGCACCCGATCCCTCCGAGCACGTTGCGGCACGTGAGATCGGGGTGAAGGCAATAGAGCGAGGCGATCTTGCGTGGCTCGGCCTTCGCGTCGATCACCATGGTTCCCGCCCAGAAGCGGCCCTGGCGATCGGTGCGTCCGTCATTGAAACGCGTCGCCTCCATCTCGCTCTCCGGATCAACGATCGGATCGAAGCGGTTGGAGTCCGGATCCCAGAAGACGAACCCGCTGGTCATGGAGAGCACGAGGCCGCCGTTCGCGCGAGTCGCGAGACAGCCCGGGTCTTCTGGCGTCGGATAGCTGCGTTGGGCGCCGGTCGCCGGATCGAAGCGATGGATCGTCCGGCCAAAGATGTCGATCCACCACAGCACCTGGTGCTTCACATCCCAGAACGTTCCCTCGCCGAGCTTTGCACCGGTGGCGGCGACACATCGAGTGTCCGTCATGCGCTCGATCTCGCTGAACCATTGATGTTAACGATACCATATCATGGCTCGGAATGGCTGTCTACCGCGGAAAGGTCATCGGCCGCCAGGCGGATCGCGGCGCACTAGGCTCGCGCCACCGTCCACGAGCAGCGTGGCGCCGGTCATGTAGTCCGAATCTTCGGAACATAGGAAGAAAAACGAGCCCGCGACTGACTCCGCAGTTTGCATCGCTCCAAGCGGGATCGCTTCCGCCACGCGCAAGCGAAACGTCGCCTCCCGCTCGTGGATGCGGGCGCTCAGTCCGGCCATCACGATGCCAGGGGCCAGTACGTTTACCGTGATTCCGCGCGATGCCAGCTCCTGAGCCATGACCTTAGCAAGCATCTGCAGTCCCGCCTTGCTCGTGATGTAGGCCGCGCCTTCGGGCCAGGGCATCTGTTGCACCCAGCTGCTAGTGAAGAGGATCTTGCCGCGCAGCCCGCTGCCGCGCAGCGGCTGGCCGACCATGATGCGCGCGGCGGCCTGTGCGCAATGGAAGGCTCCAGTGAGATTCACGCGCAGCGTGCTATCCCACGAAGCCGCGTCTACTTCCAAGAACGGCTGATTGGCAACCATGCCGGCATTTGCGATGAGGACGTCGAGCCGGCCGAAGCACTCCACGACGCTGGCAAGTGCATGATCGACCTGGGCGCGCGCGGCAACGTCGGCTTCGAGGAACAGCAAATCGTCGACGCTATGCTCATCAAGCCACGGATGCTCGTGCGTGGCGGGGAGATCGAGCAGTGCGACCCGGGCACCCTCGCTCAGCAGACGTTCCGCCGTCGCCCGACCGATATCGCCGAGCCCGCCGGTGATCGCCACAACCTGCCCATTCAATCGGTTCACGCTGCCCCCACATTCGGCGAACGACGCATGGGCGGTTCACGAGACCAAGCATTGAGCGCCGGGCCACGTTGACCATCCTACCAGCATCTTATGATACGGTAATCATTCTGCCATGAGAACCGCCCGCGAGGAGGATTACCTTCGATGAGAATTACCCGTGTCGAAACCATCCGTTACCGCCCGCAGCCGAACATCCTCTGGGTGCGGCTGCACACTGACACCGGGCTCGTCGGGCTCGGCGAAACCTACTATCTGCCTGGCGCGGTCGAGGCCGTCATCCACGACATGATTGTCGATTTCGTCGTTGGACAGTCACCTCACGACCGCGAGCGCATCTGGGACAATGTTTTCAGCTGGGCGAATTTCTTCGGCTTCGCCGGAGCAGAGATGCGCGCTTTGTCTGCCGTGGACATTGCCCTGTGGGACATCATCGGCCAAGCTCATGGAGAGCCAATCTACAATCTGCTGGGTGGTGCCTGCCGGGAAAGCATTCCGGTCTACAATACCTGCGTAAACGCCGGTCGCTACCGCGACATGGACGATTCCCTGGAACGACCTTCGGAACTGGCGAAGCACCTGCTGTCCCAGGGAATCTGCGCGATGAAAATTTTCCCCTGGGACCAGTTCGCGCCGCAGCTGCATGGCCGGGTGCCCATGGGGCCTGCAGGCTGGTCTGCGGTGGGACCGTCCGGGGCATACATTCACGCTCGCGACGTCGAAAAGGGTCTCGAAACCGTGCGCCGAATACGCGACGCCGTCGGTTCGGACATGGAGATCATCATCGAAGGGCACAGCCGCTGGGATCTCAACTCCGCGATCCGCATCGCACGAGCGCTAGAACCCTACGACGTGCTGTGGATGGAGGACATGATCAAGCCAGACAACGCCGATGACCTGCGTCGCCTCGCGGAAGAAACGCGCGTACCCCACAGCGTCAGCGAGCGCCTGATAACACGCTATGCCTTTCGGAACGTGCTCGAAAGCGGTGCGGCGCGGGTCGTCATGCCGGACCTCATCTGGACCGGCGGCATCACCGAGGGTCACAAGATCGCGATACTCGCCGACACGTATCATCTGCCGATCGCGCCCCACGACTGCACCGGCCTCGTCACCCTGTTCGCCAATCTTCATTTGTGTGGCGCGCACATGAACGCGATGATTCTGGAGACGGTGAGAGGCTTTTACGACTCGGGCTGGTACGCTCAAGCTTACACGGACAACGTCGAGATCGAAGCTGGTCAGGCGCTAATCCCGCAGCGACCGGGGCTCGGCACCAGCCTACGAGAGAGCCTTCTCGAGAGCGGGGACGTCCAGACCCGCGCGAGCAGTTGAAGCGACACCCCGCATTTAAAGGGCTGAGACCTAGCAGGCCGTTGAAAAAGGCCTGAACTTGTCCGATCTTGGCATGCCTGACATGGGGTGTGTTGAACGGGAGATAGAGCGATGCGTGGCCAAGTGGATCCCCAGTCTCATCTGTT
>JAWXBD010000032.1:0-12364 GCA_034439815.1 Phycisphaerae bacterium | reverse complement strand
GCGCCAGTCGCGCCGGTCAGCGCGACCGACGGACCGCTCACCTGCGTCCACGTGTACGTGAGTCCCTGGCCTTCAGGATCGTTCGCCGTTGCGGCGAGCACGACCGAGTCACCTTCGTTCACGTTCTGATCAATGCCGGCATCGACAGACGGAGCATCGTTGTCGGCGTTGATGGTGACCGTGACCGTATCACTGTGCGAGTATGTTCCGTCGGACACCGTCAGCTGGAACACGACTGGCGTGTTCACCACGAGATTCGGTGCAGTGAAGGTCGGCGATGCCGCAGTGCCGCTGCTCAGTGTCATAGTCGGACCGCTGACCTGCGTCCACGCGTACCTGAGCGGTGCGCCTTCTGGATCGACGCTGCCTGTGCCGGTGAGCGTCGCGACCCCGCCTTCGGTGACTCCGAAGTCGATACCCGCCGAAGCGACGGGCGCGAAGTTCTTCGCGTCGATCGTGCCGTCTGAGAAGACCAGACTGTCGATGTTGCTGTAGTTGACCGTGAACGTGCCGCCGCCGCCGGGCAGTGTCACCGTCACGTGGCCAGCACCTGCACTGAAGTTGACCTGGCTCTGGGAGAACTGCGAGAGGTCGATCGCGTTCGTTCCACCGCTGCCGTCGATTGTGTAGACGGCGCCGGCGACCGGTGCGCTGAATGCGAACAGGTCGTCGTGCGCTGAACCGATCGCGCCTTCCATCGAAGTGAGCGTGTCGACGCCGGCGCCACCTGTGTCCTGCGGACCAGCCAACGTGATGTCGACCGTGACGGCGCCTGTGGCTGCGGAGTAATCCGCCGTGTCAGTCCCCGCGCCTCCGCTCAGTGTGTCATCGCCCTCGCCGCCCGCGAGCGTGTCGTTGCCGGCACCGCCGTCGAGCGTGTTCGCGCCCGCATCGCCGGTGAGCGTGTCGTTGTGCGCAGAACCGGTCGCATTCTCGACGTTCGAAACTGCATCGGTGCCGAGGCCGCCCGTCGCCACGCCAGTCGCGAGATTCACGTTGACGCCCGAACCGGACGTGGTGTAGGTCACGGTGTCGATGCCCGCGCCGCCGTCGATCGTGTCGTCGCCCGCACCGCCGTTGATTGTGTCGTTGCCCGCGCCTGCGCTGATCACGTTGGCGCCGCTGTCGCCGGTCAGTGTGTCGTTGTACGCGGAGCCGGTGATGTTCTCGATGGAGCTCAGCGTGTCGCTGCCGGCGCCGCCCGAGGCGGTCCCCGTGGTCAGATTCACCGTCACCGCAGAGCTTGCGTTCTCGTAGCTCGCGGTGTCCGTGCCTGTGCCGCCGCGGATCGTGTCGTTGCCCGCACCGCCATCGATGAGGTCATTGCCGGCGCCGCCGTCGATCGTGTTCGCGCCTGCGTCGCCCGTGAGCGTGTCATTCGACGACGAACCGGTGAGATTCTCGAAGCCCGAAAGCGTGTCGTTGCCGTCGCCCGTTGCGATGCCCGTCGCGAGGTTCGCGTTGACGCCGCTCGCGGACGTAGCGAAGGTCACCGTATCGGTGCCCGCACCGCCGATCAGTGTGTCGTCGCCTGACCCGCCATCGATCGTGTCATTGCCCGCGCCACCATCGATCACGTCGGCGCCGCCGCCGCCCATCAGCACGTTGGCATTTCCGTCGCCGGTGATGACATCGCTGTAGTCCGAACCAGTGATGTTCTCGATGGCACTGAAGGTGTCGTTGCCGGCGGCGCCCGACGCCGTGTTCGTCGCGAGACTCGCGTTGATGCTACCGGATGCCGTCGCGTAGCTGGCCGTGTCGGTACCGGAACCACCCACGATCGTGTCGTTACCGAGGCCACCGTCGATCGTGTCGTTGCCGCTGCCGCCGTCGATCCTGTTGTTTCCGCTGTCACCCGTGAGTGAATCGTTGCCGGCACCGCCCGTGAGGTTCTCAAACTCGCTGAAGGTGTCTGTCCCATGACCGGTGGCAGTGCCAGCGGCCATGTTGACGGTGATCGCAACGTTGCTGCGTGTCTGACTCGCAAAGGTCAAGGTGTCAATGCCGGCCCCGCCGAGCATCGTGTCGTTGCCGCTGCCACCGTCGACCGTGTCGTTGCCATCGCCCGCATCGATCGTGTCGTTGCCGCTGCCGCCCAGCAGCGTGTTGGCACCAGCGTCACCCGTCAGCACGTCGTCGTAGTTCGAACCGGTGAGGTTCTCGATACTGCTCCAGGAGTCGTTGCCTCCGCCGCCTGTCGACGTGCCGGTCACGAGACTCGCATTCACCCCCGATGTCGCAGCGATGAATGTGAGCGTGTCGGTGCCGGAACCGCCGTCAATGATGTCGTCGCCAAGACCGGCGTTGATGATGTCATTTCCACCACCTGCGGTGATGATGTCGTTGCCTGAACCGGTCGTGATCGTGTTCGCGCCACCGTCCGTCGTGACTGTGTTGTTTCCGTTGCCGAGCGTGACGTTCTCGAATCCGGAGATCGTGTCGCTGCCCTCGCCCGTTGCGGCTCCCGTCACGAAGTTCACCGTGACATCGCTCGATGTGGTGAACACCAGCGTGTCCGTGCCATCGCCGCCGATCAATGTGTCGTCGCCCTCGCCGCCGTAGACCGTGTCGTTGCCGGATCCCGCGTCAATGATGTCGTTGCCGTCACCCGCTGTGATGACGTTGGCACCAGACGAACCGGTGAGTGTGTCATCGAATGCCGAACCGATGATGTTCTCAAACGTCGACAGGGTGTCGTTGCCATCGCCTCCGGATGCGAGACCCGTCGTCAAGTTCACGTTCACTGCTGAACCCGTGTTCGCGTACGTCACCGTGTCGGTGCCCGCTCCGCCGATCAGCGTGTCGTCGCCCGCGCCGCCGGAGATCGTGTCGTTGCGCGATCCGCCGTTGATGACGTTGTTGCCAGCATCACCGGTGATCGTGTCACTGCCGCTGCCACCCGTCACGTTCTCCATCTCGGAGAACGTGTCCGTGCCGTGGCCCGTCGCCGTGCCGGCGTTCATGTCCACCGTGATGCCGACGCTGCTGCTGGTCTGGCTCGCGAAGCTCAGCGTGTCGGTGCCCGCGCCACCGATGATCGTGTCGTTCCCCGCACCGCCGTCAATCGTGTCGTTGCCCGCGCCGCCTTCGATGACGTTCGCCGCCGAATTGCCCGTGAGCGTGTCACTGAACGATGAGCCGATCAGGTTCTCGATACCTGAGAGCGTGTCGTTTCCCGCGCCGCCACTCGCCACGCCGGTCGTCAGATTGACGACCACTGCGCCGCTGGCGTTGGCGTACGTCGCAGTGTCCGTTCCCGCGCCACCGATCAGTGTGTCGTTGCCCGCTCCGCCGTCGAGGAGATCGTCGCCCGCGCCGCCGTCGATTGTGTTGGCGGCCGCGTCGCCCGTGAGCGTGTCGTCATGCGCCGATCCCGTCAGGTTCTCGAACTGAAAGAACTGGTCGTTGCCGTCGCCTGTGGCCGTTCCGGTCGCCAGGCTCGCATTCACTGCGTTTGCTGATGATGCAAAGCTCACCGTGTCCGTGCCGGCGCCGCCCACGAGAACGTCATCCCCTGCGCCTCCATCGACTGTGTCATTGCCTGCGCCGCCATCGATGAAGTTGTTTCCCGCATCGCCCGTAAGCGTGTCGTTGTATGCCGATCCCGACAGGTTCTCGAATCCGCTGAAGGTGTCGTTCCCTGCCCCGCCACTCGTGGTTCCTGTCGTCATGTTGGCCGAGACGCCCGCCGTTGCATTGCCGAAGGCGAGTGTGTCCGTACCAGCTCCGCCGATCAGCGTGTCGTCGCCGAGGCCGCCCGCGATCGTGTCGTTGCCTGCGCCGCCATCGATCACGTTGTTGCTGCTGTTGCCGGTGATCGTGTCGTCAAACGCCGAGCCGATGACGTTCTCGATGCCCGACAACGTGTCGCTTCCAGCTCCGCCCGTCGCACTGTTCGTCGTCAGATTGACATTCACTGCCGAGCCGGCGTTTGCATACGTGACCGTGTCGTTGCCCGCGCCGCCGATCAGCGTGTCGTTGCCGGCACCGCCTTCGAGTATGTCGTTGCCCGCGCCGCCGTCGATGATGTTGTTGCCCGCGTCGCCCGTGAGCGTGTCGTCATGCGACGAACCGGTGAGATTCTCGAATCCCGTCAGCGTGTCGTTGCCAGCGCCCGTCGCGGTGCCGGTGTTGAGGTTCGCCGTCACACCGCTCGTCGATGATGCGAAGCTCGCCGTGTCGGTGCCGGTGCCGCCGATCAGCGTGTCATCGCCCGCGCCGCCGTCAATTGTGTCATTGCCGGCGCCGCCGTCGATGAGGTTGCTTCCGGCGTCGCCCGTCAATGTGTCGTTGTGCGCAGAACCGATGACGTTCTCGATGCCGGAGAGCGTGTCACTTCCCGCGCCGCCGCTCGCCGAATTGGTGGTCAGATTGACGTTGACTGCGGCGCCAGCGGCCGCGTAGGACGCCGTGTCGGTGCCAGCGCCGCCGATGAGCGTGTCGTTGCCGGCACCGCCGTCGATGACGTCGTCTCCGGCACCGCCGATCAGGATGTCATCGCCCGCGCCGCCGATCAGCGTGTCGTTGCCCTCGAGACCGTCCAACGTGTCGGGACCGTCGGTCCCCACCATCGTGTCGTCACCGCCCGTCGCCGACATGAGAATGCGCGGCTCAAGCTGCTCGCCGTGAAACGTCGGGCCATCACTGCGCGGGGCATCTGGTGATTCATTCATGGGTTTCGCTCGGGCGCCTGCATGGAACATCTTGTGAAACAGGCGTGAAAAGAGATCGAGCATCGAATACCCCTGGAAAGTCACCAAGCCCGGGTCGCACAGATAGCGCACCGGCCGTGGAGTCGTGCGTGTTGGATCGGCTGTTCCGCGCGGACCAACGGCGCTCGAATCCCGAATCGTGCGCCGCCGGCGCGGAGCTTCAGTGATCGCGCGGGTTGTATCGGCAGGAGCGGCGCAGCCAATAACAGCTCGAAGACCCCAAACGCGGCCGCCGGCGCCGGTACGCTGGTGGCATGTCCGCGATCGAGAATCTGATGCAAGAGAACCGGGTCTTCCCGCCAAGCCCCAAGTTCGGCACGTCCGTCGGCGGCGCCTATGTCAAGAACCTGACGGACTACCGGCAGCGCTACCGCCGATCGATTGAGAATCCGGAAGCGTTCTGGGGAGAGATTGCACTGCAGTTCGACTGGTTTCGCCCATGGACGCGCGTGCTCGACTGGCGCGTTCCCGATGCGCAATGGTTCGTGGGCGCCACCACCAACATCTGCCACAACTGCGTCGACCGGCAGGTGCTGCAGGGACACGGCAACGATGTCGCGATCATCTGGGAGGGCGAACCAGCGCTCGTGCGCGCGGACGCTGCAACCCACCGCCCGTCAGAGCGCGACGCGCCGTACGACGTGCGTCACTTCACATATCGCGATCTGCAGCGCGAAACATCGAAGTTCGCGAACGTGCTTAAGGCGCTGGGCGTGCGCAAAGGCGATGTCGTCACGCTGTACATGGGCATGGTGCCGGAACTCGCGATCGCGATGCTCGCATGCGCGCGAATCGGTGCGGCGCACTCCATCATCTTCGGAGGCTTTGCAGCGCATGCGATCATCGACCGCGTCCGCGACGCCGGATCGAAGGTCATCGTCACGTGCGATGGCGCATGGCGACGCGGCAACATCGTGCCGTTGAAAACGAACGTGGATGCTGCGTGCCTCGAACTTCCCGGCGTCGAGCACGTGATCGCACTGCGGCGCACGGAGAACGATGTGCAATGGAACTCGCCCCGCGATCACTGGTGGCACGATCTGATGCTGACGGCGAGCGACGTGTGCCCGCCGGAACATTGCGACTCCGAGGACCTGCTTTTCCTGCTGTACACCTCGGGATCGACCGGCAAGCCTAAAGGCATCCGGCACACGACCGGCGGCTACATGGTGTACACCGCGACCACCGCAAAGGAGGTGTTCAACCTGGTGCCTGGCACCAGCCAGGTCTTCTGGTGCACCGCCGACATCGGCTGGGTCACCGGCCACTCCTACGTCGTGTACGGCCTGCTGCCCAATCGCGTGCCGACGCTCATGTATGAAGGCGCGCCGAACACGCCGGCAGAAGACCGCGTGTGGGACATCGTCGAGCGCCATCGCGTCACGCATCTCTACACGGCGCCAACCGCGATCCGCGCGTTCATGAAGTGGGGCGACGAGCATCCGAAGAAGCATGATTTGTCGAGCCTGAAGGTTCTTGGTTCCGTCGGCGAACCCATCAATCCTGAAGCCTGGATGTGGTATCGCGATGTCATCGGCGGTGGCCGCTGTCCGATTGTCGACACGTGGTGGCAAACGGAGACCGGCGGTCACATGATCACGCCGCTGCCTGCAGCAACGCCCCTCGTGCCCGGATCGTGCACGCTGCCGTTCTTCGGCATCGATGCGGCGATTGTGAATGAAGCCGGTGACGAACTGCCCGCCAATCACGGTGGCCTGCTCGTCATCCGCAAGCCATGGCCTGCGATGCTGCGCGGCATTCACGGCGACCGCCAGCGCTACATCGACACGTATTGGTCGCGCGTGCCGGGCATGTATCTCGCGGGCGACGGCGCGCGGCGCGATGAGAGCGGCTACTTCTGGATCATGGGTCGCATCGATGACGTCATCAACGTGAGCGGCCATCGGCTCGGCACGATGGAGGTCGAGTCGGCGCTCGTCTCGCATGATGCGGTGGTCGAAGCGGCCGTGGTCGGCGTGCCGCACGAGATCAAGGGCACCGGCATCGCCGCATTCGTGACACTTGGCCCAGGGCATACGCCGAGCGAGCAATTGCGCAAGGCGCTGATCGAGCACGTGACACAGGAGATCGGCGCGATCGCCCGTCCCGACGCGATCCGCTTCACGCAGGCGCTGCCGAAGACGCGATCGGGCAAGATCATGCGCCGCCTGCTGCGCGACGTTGCTGCCGGCAAGGACTCGGTCCAGGACACGACGACGCTCGAAGACTTCGCGGTGCTCGCCAAGCTGCGGGAGAGCGACGAGTGAGCCGAGCGACCACGAAAGCGGCGAAGCGCTCCACTGTGTCGAGCCCGCGCGAGCACTCCGTCGTGCGCGACCAGCACGCACTCGAGACGGCCGAGGACTATTGCGAAGCGATCGCCGATCTGATCGCCGCCGGCGGTGAAGCCCGTGTCGTCGGCCTCACCCGCCGATTCGGGGTCAGCCACGTCACGGTGAGCCGAGTCGTGGCCCGTCTGCAGCGGGAAGGCTTCCTGCGCACCCAGCCGTACCAGCCCATCGAACTCACCCCGCGCGGCAGGCGGCTGGCTGCCGACAGCCGCGCCCGCCACCAGGCGGTGTTCGCGTTTCTGCTGGCGCTCGGCGTGGACGAGGCCACCGCCCGGATCGATGCCGAAGGGATCGAGCACCACGTCAGCCCCGCGACACTGCGGGCATTTGCGAGGTTTGTCAGCCGTAGCGGAGGGGCGGGGCGCCAATAAGGCGAAGTGGCAGGACCGAGGGGCTGCGTTGGTGCTTTGACGCGGTTGTAGCTAATGCTACAGTAGCCATGGCTTCACACTTGATGGAGACAGATCACCAATGGCCCTCAGTCGACGCTTGCTCTTTCCTCTGATCGCGTTCATCCCGTTGTTCACCATTGCTCTCGCGGGTTGCGACACGCGCACCGGAGACGGTCCGCCATCTACCTCGCCATCGATCACGATCGTCACGACCACGCCCATGCTCGGCGACATGGCGCGGCGCATCGGCGGCGAGACTGCCCAGGTGACGAGCCTGCTCGGCGAAGGTGTCGATCCGCATCTCTACAAGCCGACGCGGACGGACATTGCAACGCTGCTCGATGCTGATGTGATCGTCACGAATGGACTGTTTCTCGAAGGGCGTATGCAAGACTCGTTCGAGCGCGCCGTCGCGGCCGGTCGAACAGTCATCAACATCGGCGCGTCGATTCCGGCGGACGAGCTGCTGAATCCCCCCGCCCACGGCGAGGCCGAGGCGCACCCCGATCCGCACATCTGGATGGATCCCGAACTCTGGGGGCGCTGCGGCGCGATTCTCGCAGAGGGATTGAGCAAGCACGACCCGTCTGATGCCGACGGATATCGTCGGCGCGCGGGCGAGTTCGCGGCGCTTGCTGCGGAACTCGGCACGAATGCGCAGACGGCGATCGACTCCATTCCGAAGGCGCGCCGCGAACTGGTGACAGCGCACGACGCGTTCGGCTACTTTGGCCGACGGTTCACATTGACAGTGCACGCGATTCAGGGAATTTCGACCGAGAGCGAGGCCGGCCTCGCCGATCTCGAGCGGCTCGTGCAGTTCCTCGTGGAGCGCAAGATCCCCGCGGTGTTCGTGGAGAGCACCGTGTCACCGCGCACGATCGAAGCGCTGATCGCCGGCGCCAAGGCGCAGGGTCACAACGTGCAGATCGGCGGCGAGCTGTACTCGGATTCGATGGGCGCACCTGGCACAACGGAAGGCACGTGGCCGGGCATGATCGCGCACAACGTCGAGACGATCGTGACGGCACTCGGCGGAACAGTCCCCGCAGGCGGTGTTCTGCCGAAGGGGCTGCGCGACGAGCGCTGATCATGCACAGACCAATTGACATTCCGCTTCCCGCCGAGCATTCGCCGAGCAGTCCCCTCTCAGTGCATGCCATGACCGTAGCGTATCGCAGCAAGCCGGTCCTGTGGGATGTCGATTACGACGCGCCGGCACAGAGCCTCATCGCGATCATCGGTCCCAACGGCGCCGGCAAGAGCACGCTGCTGAAGGCGTGTCTCGGACTCGTGCCGATGGCAGCGGGCCACGTGGCGTTCTGGGGAAAGTCGCTGCGGGATGCACGCACGCGCATCGGCTACGTGCCGCAGCGCGAAAGCGTCGATTGGGAGTTTCCGGTGTCGGCGCTCGATGTCGTGTGCATGGGCCGATACGGCAAGATCGGCTGGCTGCGCGGCGTGTCGCGCCAGCATCGTGAGGCGGGACTTCAGTGTCTCGAACAGGTCGGCATGGCGCAGTTTCGTGATCGGCAGATCGCTCAGCTGTCCGGCGGTCAGCAGCAGCGCGTGTTCCTGGCACGCGCGCTCGCACAGGAAGCGGAACTCTATTTCATGGACGAGCCCTTCGCGGGCGTCGATGCCGCGACGGAGAAGGCGATCGTCGATGTGCTGCGGATTCTGAAGTCGAACGGACGCACGGTCATCTGTGTGCATCATGATTTGCAGACCGTCGCCGAATACTTCGACGCCGTGCTCATGCTCAACCTGCGCGTCGTCGCAGCGGGTCCGGTGGGCGCTGTCTTTACGACCGAAAACCTGCAGAAAACCTACGGTGGAAGGTTGACGCTTCTCGACGCCGCAAGTCACGCGGTGGCGCGCGCTGCGAGCGAAGGACCGACCCCGCGATGAGTGTGGCCGCGACATTCGTGCAGTCACTGACACTGCAGGGCGGACGGAACACGCTGCTCGTCATCGTGGGCACCGCTCTCCTTGGCTTGGCCGGAGGTGTCGCCGGATCGTTCGCGCTCCTCCGCAAGCGCTCGCTGTTCGCCGATGCGCTGGGCCACGCGACGCTGCCGGGCGTGTGCGTCGCGTTTCTCATCGCCGAAGGACTTGGCTCGTCCGGGCGCAGCCTGCCGGTCCTTCTGGCCGGCGCCACGGTCGCCGCGGTGCTGGCGACCGTGCTGGTGCAGGCGATGCTGCGCTACACACGACTGCATGAAGATGCCATCATCGGTGTGGTCCTGTCGGTGCTGTTCGGCGTCGGCGTCGTGCTGCTTTCCGTCATTCAGACACTTCCGTCGGGAGACCAGGGCGGACTGAAGACGTTTCTGTTTGGTCAGACGGCCGCCATGCAGCAGCACGACGCGATCCTCCTCGGTGCTATCGCGCTGGCAACAACGGTCGTGGCCGCTGCCTTCTTCAAGGAGCTGGCGCTCGTCGCGTTTGACGAACTGTTCGCCCGCGCGATCGGACTGCGCACCGGTGCGTTTGATCTCCTCTTGCTGCTGCTCGTCGTCGCCGTCACGGTTGCGGGACTGCAGGCCGTCGGCCTGATGCTCGTGATCGCGATTCTGATCATCCCGCCTGTCGCCGCCCGCTTGTGGACGAATCGCACAAAGCGATTCGTGCCGCTTGCCGCGCTGATCGGCGCCGTGAGCGGCTGGATCGGCGCGAGCATCTCGAGCCTTGCCCCGCGTCAGCCAGCCGGCGCCGTCATCGTGCTCACTGCGGCATCCTTCTTTCTCATCAGCCTCTTTGTTGCACCGCGCGGCGTGCTCGCATCACAGTGGCGGCGGGCACGCCTGTCGACGCGCATCGCCGCCGATCACGTGATGAAACTGCTGCTCAAGCGCGCGATGCCGACGCGCGAACTCGCGCGCTCGCTCGGACACCGCGCCGGCACCACGGCAGCGCTCGCGCAGGTGCTCAAGCTCCGCGGATACGTGCACCGCACCGCCGACGGCTGGACGTTGACGGAGCGCGGCCACGCCGCTGGCGCCACGATCGCGCGCAACCATCGGCTGTGGGCGCTGTATCTCGTGCGCGATGCGCACCTCGCGCCTGATCACGTCGATCCCAGCGCCGAGGCGATCGAGCACATTCTTGACCCGGTATTGCTGCAGGATCTCGAGCGCACGCTCGCGGCCGAACCGTCACCCGCTGCCACAACGGGGCGCGGATGATTTCACCCTCGCTGCACAGCCTGCTGGCGATCGACGTTCCCCCGCTGCTCGCGGCGCTCCTGTCCGCTGTCGTGTGCGGGCTGCTCGGCAACTGGCTGGTGCTTCGCCGCATGAGTCTGATGGGTGACGCCATGAGCCACGCGGTGCTGCCCGGCATCGTTACTGCGTTCATCGTGACCGGAAGCCGCGCGCCGCTGCCAATGTTCCTCGGAGCGCTCATCGCCGGCGGAGCGACGGCGCTCTTTTCCAGTCTCGTGCGGCGTCATGCCCGCGTGGACTCCGGCGCAGCAATGGGCGTCGTGTTCACGAGCATGTTCGCGCTGGGTGTCCTCCTCATCGAACAGGCGTCGGCACGGCAGGTCGATCTCGATCCGGACTGTGTGCTGTACGGCTCGCTGGAAACGCTCTTTTGGTTCCCGCCCAGCACCTGGCACGAGCTCCTGCAAATGAGCACGTTCGCGGCGATTCCCACGCCGATCAAGACGCTCGTGTGCGTCACAGCCGCGGCCGCGGTCGTGACGCGGCTGCTGCGCAAAGAACTCGCGCTTGCGAGCTTCGATCCGGAGCTGGCAACATCGCTCGGATTCCGCGCCGGCTGGCTGCATGGCGTGCTCATGCTGCTGGTCGCGGCCGCAACCGTGGCGAGTTTCGAAGCGGTCGGTTCGATTCTCGTGGTCGCCATGCTGATCTGTCCCGCTGCGACAGCGCGGATGTGGACTGACCGGCTGCGCACGCAGATCAGGCTGTCGGTGGTCTTCGCGTGCATCGCAGCGATCGGCGGCTATCTCGCTGCGGTGACGGCGCCGCACTGGCTTGGCACATCGCACGCGCTCAACGCTGCGGGCTCGATCAGCGTAATGGCCGGCGTGGTGCTGGGGCTGTCGGCCTTCCTCAGTCCGGCGCACGGCATCGTTGCGCAATGGTGGCGCCGTCGCGCACTCGCGCAGCGCGTCACGCGCGAAGATGTCCTCGCGCTGCTCTTCCGGCTGTGGGAGCGCGGTATCGAAACGGCGGACGAGCAGCTGCTGCGCGCTTCACTCGGCGCGACTGCAGTCCGCGACGGGATCCGTGATGCGCTCCGCGCCGGCGAGATCGCACGCGACGGCCCGCGCTACCGGCTCGCCGGACGCGGCCTGGAGCACGCGCGATCCATCGTGCGCAGCCATCGCCTGTGGGAAAGCTATCTCGTCGAGGAAGTCGGCCTGTCGGCGGACCATGTGCACGCGACAGCGGAGCAGCTCGAGCACGTGCGCGAGGCGCTGCCGTCGCCGCCGCATCGCGAGAGTGATCCGCATGGTCGCGCGGTGCCGTAGCGCCGGCCGCTCACACTCTGCGACGCGCCCGCTGCGTCGAGATGGTCAGGTTCTACGGTGATTCTGGTCCGCGAGCAGCATCTCGCGCGGCACGCACCGCGAGATGCAATGACAGACGTTGGTCTCGGAGGGGTCAAAGAGATGTTGGCGCGCGAATCCCATGAGGACGTCGGCGATGATGCCGGCGTGAAACGAGCGACCCCGGAAAAAACTATGTTATTTCCTGCTGATTGATGCGATTGTGGAGGAAGACCGGACGCTGCGCAGCCGCGGCGATTCAGTGAAAGAGTGTGTCCATTACGACGCGCGTGCGTGGCGCATCAGGCGGAAGATCGCGATCGATCTGCCCGCCCAGCCGGAAGAGATCGAGAAGGCGGTTGCCGATCCGCTGCTGATCGCGAAGTGGCG
>JAWXBD010000031.1:0-13333 GCA_034439815.1 Phycisphaerae bacterium | reverse complement strand
TGGCGATGAGCCCTTCAGGCCGTTGCGCGCTTCGCTACCACGGCCAGCAACGTCTCATACGACTTGGCAAAGGACGCCACGCCGTCCGCTTCCAACTGCGCCAGCACCGCAGAGAAATTCACGCCACACGCCGCCAGCCCGTCGATCGTCCGATGCGCGCCAACAAGATCATGGTCAATGCGAACGGCAGGTGAACCGTGATCCTTGAATGCGGCGATCGTGGCCGGCGGCATCGTGTTGACAGAGTCCGGACCGATCAGCGCATCGACGTAATACGTGTCGGGATACTTCGGATTTTTCGTTCCCGTACTCGCCCAGAGCGGGCGCTGACGCTGCGCACCGATCGCCGCCAGAGCCCCAAACTCAGGGCCGTCGAACCGCTGCTGGAAGAGCTCATACGCCAGCTTCGCATTGGCGATCGCAGACTGCCCGAGTGCCGCTTGCAGTGCATCCGCATTGCCCGCACCGGCCGCCAGCTGCGCCTCGAGCAGCTTGTCGACCGCAACGTCCACTCGACTGACGAAGAAGCTCGCCACTGAGGCGATGTTGTTCAGTGCGCCGCCGGCGGCCGCACGTTTCCGCAGCCCGGCCATATATGCATCAATCACGGCCGTGTAACGTTCGAGCGAGAAGATCAGCGTGACGTTCACGTTCATGCCATCGCCAATCGCTGCCTCGATGGCGCCCAGACCCTCCAGCGTGGCCGGGATCTTCACCATCAGATTCGGCCGGTCCACGGTCGCCCACAGCCGGCGCGCTTCCGCCAGCGTCTGAGCGGTGTCGCGTGCCAGCCGCGGCGACACCTCGATGCTGACGTAGCCATCCGCACCCTTCGTTCGCTCGTACACCGAAAGAAACAGATCGGCGGCGTCGCGAATGTCGGTGATGGCCAGCGCATCGAAGATCGCTTCCGTGCCCTTGCCCTCGACCGCCAGTGCGCGCAGTGTCGCGTCGTAGATATCGCTGTTCGCGATCGCCTGCTCGAAGATGGTCGGATTCGAGGTCAGGCCGGTGATGTCGCCCTCGGTGATCATGCGGGCCAGCGCGCCGCTTGTGAGCAGATCACGGCGGATGTTGTCGTGCCAGGGTGACTGGCCGAGCTGCTGCATCGCGAGAAGCGGGTGTGTCATGTTGTTGGTCTCTAATTGTGTTTGAAGGTTGAATTGTTGTGCGAATCGACACGGCAGCGCTGACCACCGCCCCGATGTGATCGACAAAGATGTTCACGCGCTGTCCATGATTACATACATTGCACTGGTGGGTCTGGTACCCGTCGTACGACGAAGCCGCCCGTTCGCGGCCAGATGTTCGAGAACCTTAAACACCGTCTCGGCCTGATCGGCCACACCGGCCGCAGCGGCGACCTGATCGGCCGTTCGCGGCGTCCGCGTGGCCCGCAATGCAGCGAGCACGCTGTGCTGCAGGCCCAGCACCGCAGTAGCCGCTTTTTTGCCCGCCTCGACACCGGGCTGATGGTAGGCGTTCACATTCACGAGCGATGCGTACAGGCCCACGGCCCGTTCGTACAGTGCAATCAATGCCCCCACCGACCGGGGGCTGACATCCGGCAGCGTGAGTGTCATCGATTCGCGGGCATTCTGGTGCATCGCTTCGCGGGTGCCGAGCATGAATCCGAGCAGGTAATCGCCCGACGTCACGTTCGGCTCGACTTCCAGTGCCGGTCCAGCCTGATCGGCCAGCACTTCGACGAAGGTGAGGAAAAAGTTGTGCACGCCGTCGCGCAGCTGCTGCACATACGCGTGCTGATCGGTCGACCCCTTGTTGCCATACACCGCAATACCCTGATGCACCACGGCGCCCGACAGATCGAGCTGCTTGCCCAGCGACTCCATCACCAGCTGCTGCAGGTAGCGCGAGAAGAGCAGCAGGCGATCTTTGTACGGCAGTACCACCATGTCTTTGGTGCCGCGACCACCACCGGCGTGATACCACATCAGCGCCAGCAGCGCCGCCGGGTTCGAGGCCACCGTGGTGTTCCGCGTCGTCGCGTCCATCGTGCGTGCACCGTCGATCAATGCGGTGATGTCGATGCCCTGTAGCGCGGCCGGCAACAGGCCGACGGCGGAGAAGACAGAGGTTCGGCCACCAACCCAGTCCCACATCGGGAACTTCGCCAGCCAGCCACCGGCCGTCGCGGTCTGATCGAGTTCGCTGCCATCACCCGTGACCGCGACCGCGTGTTCCGCAAAACGTAGGCCAGCCTTGCGGTATGCAGCATCGGCGATCAGCATGCCGTTGCGCGTCTCCTTGGTTCCCCCTGACTTGGAGATGACGAGCGTCAGCGTGCTGGTGAGCCGATCACCAAGACGTTCGACCACGCGCGCCATGCCATCGGGGTCGGTGTTGTCGAAGAAGTGCGGCGTGAGCTTGTCTGCGCCTGTGCCGAGTGCATCGGCGATGAACTGCGGTCCCAGTGCCGATCCGCCGATCCCGACCACCAGCAACTGTTCAAAGCGCGCGCCCCGCTCTGCCCGGATGGCACCGCTGTGCACCGCCGCCGCGAACTGGCAAATACGCTCCAGCGTACTGGTGATCGCGGTGCGCATAGCCGGCTCCGGCGCCCGCTGCGGATCACGCAGCCAGTAGTGGCCCACCATGCGCCCTTCATCCGGATTCGCGATTGCGCCAGCCTCGAGCGAGCGCATTGCCGCAAAGGCATTGGCCATCGGCGTTGCCATACGGACCGCGAAGTCATCGGCGAAGCGCATGCGCGAAACGTCGAGCGAAATCCCGAGTGATTCGGTAACACACAGATGCGCGCGGTAGCGGTCCCAGAGTTCCAGCGGGTTCATATCAGCTCCTTGGCGGCGGCCACAACGGCATCGGTGGTGAAGCCGAACTTCGCCAGCAGTTGTTTGAGTGGTGCGGACGCACCAAAACTACGCATACCGATAATGCGGCCGTTGCTTCCGGTGTAGCGCTCCCACCCGAAGGTCGAGGCCTGCTCGACCGCTACGCGGGCCGTCACCGACGCCGGCAGCACGCTGTCGCGATACGTAGCCGGCTGTTCCTCGAACAGTCCCCAGCAGGGCAGGCTCACAACGCGACTCCGAATGCCCTCGGTCAGCAGCCGTTCGTGCGCTTCGACACAGAGCGCTACCTCGCTCCCCGTGCCCATTAGAATCACCTGAGGGTCGCCACCCGGTGCGCTGTGCAGGACGTAGCCTCCGCGGTGCAAACCTTCCGCTGATGCGTATCGAGTGCGGTCAAGCGTCGGCAACGCCTGGCGCGACAGGATCAGGGCCACCGGTTGGTGGCGCAGAGGTACGATCACGCGCCACGCCTCAACCACCTCGTTGGCATCACCTGGCCGAAAGACGTGCAGCCCCGGGATGGCGCGCAAGGATGCGATCTGCTCCACCGGCTGGTGCGTCGGCCCATCCTCGCCGACGCCAATCGAGTCATGTGTGTAGATGTAGATCACCGGCAGCTCCATCAGCGCCGAAAGGCGCAGCGTGGGCCGGGAATAGTCACTGAAGATCAGGAACTGCGATCCGAAGGCGCGGAGCTTCGAGAGCGAGAGGCCGTTGAGGATCGACCCCATCGCATGTTCACGCACACCGAAGTGGAAGTTGCGACCGCCATGTTCGGTTGCCGAGAAATCGCCGGCACCCGCGAAGGTCAATCGCGTCTTGGTCGATGGGGCGAGGTCGGCCGATCCACCGATCAGCCACGGCAGATGGCAAGCGATCTTGTTCAGCACCGCGCCAGAGGCGTCACGGCCCGAGATGCCCGTCGCGTCGGCGGGATACGACGTCAGAGCCCGATCCCAGCCGTCCGGAAGCTGTCGCCGCTGGACCTGTTCGAATTCGCGGGCGAGGCCAGGATTCGCCGCCTGATAGCGGGCGAAGAGTATCTCCCAGTCAGCCCGCAGCGTGGCGCCACGTGCGCCGAAGGTCGACGCGAAGTGCGTGCGCACGGCGTCGGGCACCAGAAACTTCTCGTCTTCGGGCCAACCATACGCCCGTTTCGTCAGTTTGACTTCCGCTTCGCCCAGCGGCTCGCCATGCGCCGAGTGCGAGTCCTGCTTGTTGGGCGACCCGTAGCCGATGTGGCTGTCGACGATGATCAGTGTGGGGCGATCGGTTGTGCGCTTGAATGTTTCGAACGCGCGTGCCAGCATCGACAGATCGTTGGCATCACCCACGCGTAGCACATTCCATCCATAACCGAGAAAACGCGTCGCGACATCTTCGCTGAAAGCGAGCGACGTGTCCCCTTCGATGGTGATCCGGTTGTTGTCGTATATCCAGCAGAGGTTACTTAGTCCGAGATGCCCGGCCAGTGACGCCGCCTCGCCGGAAACGCCTTCCATCATGCAGCCGTCGCCGGCGATGGCATACATGTTGTAGCCGATCAGTGGGAAGTCGGGGCGGTTGAAGTACGCCGCCAGCCAGCGTTCACCGATTGCCATGCCGACGCTCGTCGCTACCCCCTGACCCAGCGGGCCGGTGGTTGTCTCGATGCCGGAAGTCCATCGGTACTCGGGGTGGCCCGGGCATTTGCTGTCGAGCTGGCGGAAGCGCTTGATGTCATCCAGCGAAACGGCGTCGCTGCCAAGTGTTTCATAGTGCGCGTCGACGGCCTTGACGCCCGTCAGATGGAGCAAGCTGTAGAGCAGCGTCGAGGCGTGGCCGATCGACAGCACGAACCGGTCGCGATTGGGCCAGATTGGGTCGGCGGGATCGAATCGAAGATGCTTATGCCAGAGTGCGTAGGCAACGGGCGCCATCGCCATTGGCGTGCCCGGATGGCCGGAGTTTGCCTGCTGCACGGCGTCGATGCAGAGCGTACGGATCGTCGTGATTGCAAGCTGGTCTGGGTCGGTCGGCATCGGCATGGGAATGAGCCTGGTCTAGGTGTTCGAATCGGGGCTGGCGGCACGATCGGCCAGCAGCAGGGCGTGATCGGAGCGCACGCGACCGGCGGGAATCGTCCCGTCGCCGCGTTCCAGACGTCTGAGCATCATGGCCTTGGCGGCCCCGGTCACAACTCGGAGAATGCGGCGGGCATGGTCGAGCACCGGGTACGTGAGCGTCAGTCGGCGGCGGCCAGCATACACACCCGCGACGGCGAATGTGGCCGTTGATTCGTCCAGGACCGGATCATACGGGACGAGGCAGGCGGTGTGACCATCCTCGCCAAGTCCAAGGTGGACGAGGTCGCAGACTGGTAGATTGCCCGCTATTAATGCAAGGGTGTGAGAGTAATCAAGCGCCATTTGGTCAGTGCCGTTCATTTCTACCGGCATGGCGTGGATCGTGCCCCGCGACTCGGGGAGTTGGTCGAGCAGTGATCGCTTGAGGCTGGTGAGATTCCGGTCCGCGTGGCCGGCTGGCGCAATCCGCTCATCCACCTGGAACAGTTCGACCCTCGCCCACGGCAGGTCCAGGTTGGCGAGAAAGCGCAGCATCAGCCAGGGCGTGCTGCCACCGCTGGTCGCCACCAGAAACCGCCCGCGCTCCGTCAGCGCCTCGCGCGCCGCCTCGGCGATCACCGCGGCAGCCCGCCGGGCGACCGCATCAACATCAGCCAGAATAACCTGACGCATCAGCTTCAATGCCCGCCGAGATGACAGATCTCGTTCCAGTGCCGAAGGATTCGATCCTCGCGATGGCTGGCGAGCACACTCACCGATGCAGTGTCCATGAAGAGTCCGGCTCCTGTACTCGGCGGATGGCCTAGCCACCGTGCGGCAAGCACCCGCAGCAGGTGTCCGTGCGCGAAGATCGCCACGTCACCCTGCGCGCCAACCACACGTTCGATCACGCGATCCGCCCGGCGCGCGACGTCCTCTGGTGCCTCTCCGCCCGGGCCGCCGTGCGTCCAAACGCTCCAGTCGGGATGCATCGCACGGATCTCAACGTTGGTCTTGCCTTCGAAGTCCCCGTAGTCCCACTCCTGCAGGTCGGGGTCGATTTCTGCCACGTCACCAAAGCCAGCCAGCCGGCACGTCTCGCGTGCGCGGGCGAGCGGGCTGGCGAGCACGAGCGCGAACTGTCGCGCCCCAAGTCTCGCACGGATAGCGCTCGCCTGTTGCTCACCGAACGGCGTGAGCGGCACATCCGTCCGGCCGGTATGTCGGCCCGTCCGCGTCCAGGCGGTTTCGCCGTGACGCACCAGCCAAAGCGTGTGCATTCCAGCGGTCACCGGTCAACCTCGTACCAGCCACCAGGCACGAGATCTTCCGCTTCCTCGGGTCCCCATGTCCCGGGATCGTACAGAATCGGCGCGCCATCATCGAGCACCGGATCCACGATCCGCCACGCCTCCTCGACGTAGTCCTGGCGCGCGAACCGGAAGGTTTCGCCGTTCATTGCATCGCCGAACAGCTCGGCATACGCATCGGTCTCGGCCCCTTCCTGCTCGTGACTCGCCTTCAACTCGAGTCGATGCCCGCTGGCCACATCGGGCTCACGAACGGTCGCACCAAGCGCCAGCTCGTACCGGGGCCCGAGCTGGAAGCGCACATAGTTCGAGTGCAAGCGCATGCCACCGATCGGGGGTGGTCGACGGAGCTTCACCACCACTTCGGTTCGCAACTCCGGCATCTGCTTTCCGGCGCGGATGAAGAACGGCACCCCGTGCCAGCGCCACGAGTCTACCGCCAGCTCCAGCGCAACGTACGTCTCGGTGCGTGAGCGGGACGCAACCCCGGCTTCATCGTGGTACCCGCGGAACTGCCCGCGCACCACACGCTTTCGCTCAAGCGGCGCAATTGCCTTCAGCACCTTTACCTTCTCATCGCGCAGCGTCTCGGTGTCCTCACTGCTTGGCGGCGGTTCCATCGCGATGTTCGACAGTACCTGCAGCAGATGATTCTGCACCACGTCGCGGATGGCACCGGTCGCGTCGTAAAATGCGCCGCGTCCCGAGATACCGAACGGTTCGGCCATCGTGATCTGGACGTTCTCGACGTACTGGCGATTCCAGATCGGTTCGAGGAAGCTGTTTGCGAAGCGGAAGAAAACGAGATTCTGTACCGCCTCCTTGCCGAGGTAGTGATCGATGCGGAAGATCTGATTCTCGCTGAACGATTCGTGGACGATCGTATTCAGATGGCGGGCCGACGCCAGGTCGGTCCCGAACGGCTTCTCGAGCATGAGGCGCGCCTCAGTGGGCCTGCCATTGCGGCTCAATTGTCTGATTACCGTTTCGAACAGGGACTGCGGCACGGCCAAGTAGTGAAGCGGGTTCTTCACGTCGCCCAGGGCGACATCCAGCCGGTCGAACATCTCCGGCGTCGTGTACTCACCTTCCACATACCGCATCAGCTGCATCAGCTTCGGGAACGCCACCGGGTCGACGCCACCACCGTGCTTCGTCACGCTTTCTTCGGCGCGCTTCTGCAGTGCTTCCAGCGAGCCACCGCCCCGTGCCATGCCGATCACCGGCACGTCAAGCACACCTTCCTTCACCATCCGCTGCATGGATGGAAAGATTTTCTTGAAGGCGAGGTCGCCGGTGGCACCGTAGAACACTAGCGCGCCTGATTGCACCGGTCTCATTTCTTTTCCTTGTGACCGCCGAACCCGGCGCGCATTGCCGAGAGCACGCGATTGGCGTAGTCGGCTTCACCGCGCGACGAGAACCGTGAGTAGAGCGCCGCGGTCAGCACCGGCACCGGAACCGCTTCATCGATGGCAGCCTTGATCGTCCAGCGACCTTCGCAGGAGTCAGAGACTCGACCCGCATACTCCTTCAGATCAGGCGATTCGATCAGCGCCTGCGACGTGAGATCAAGCAGCCATGACGTTATCACGCTGCCACGGCGCCAGAGCTCCGTGATGTCATCGAGCGGAAAGTCATACTGGTAGTGCTCGGGATCGCGAAGCGGTGTGGTCTTTGCATCATGCTCCTGATCGGCCATGCCGATGTTCGCGCTGCGAAGGATGCCAAGGCCTTCGGCGTAAGCCGCCATCATTCCGTACTCGATGCCGTTGTGGACCATCTTCACGAAGTGTCCCGCGCCAGCGGTCCCGCAGTGCAGGTAGCCGTGATCGGCGGTGCCAACGCGGTCGTTGCGTCCGGGCGTTGGAGTCACAGCGTCCTTCGGCGGGGCGAGCGTGGCGAAGATCGGTTCGAGTGTCGCAACGATCTCCTTTTTGCCGCCGATCATCTGGCAGTAACCACGCTCGAGTCCAAAGACGCCACCGCTGACGCCCACATCGACGTAGTGCAGCCCTTGCGCCGCGAGTTCTTTCGCACGACGGATATCGTCCACGTAGTAGGAGTTTCCGCCGTCGATGATCGTGTCGCCCGCGCTGAGATGCGGGACCAGGTCCGCGATCGTCGCGTCGACAACGCCGGCCGGCACCATTAGCCAAACCGCGCGCGGGGTTGCGAGCTGACGTGCCATATCTGCGAAAGAAGTCGCGCCGTCGGCGCCTTCCTTCACCAGCGCTGCCACTGCTTCGGGCGATCGATCGAACGCGACCGCCTGATGTCCGTTCCGCATCAGGCGCCGCACCATGTTGGCGCCCATTCGTCCAAGCCCAACCATGCCGATACGCATCGAGCCGCTCCCTGAACTTTGTGTGTGAATCTATGGTCTGCGCCGTCTGAGTGACGGGGCCAGCGTTGCGTGAGGTAGGGTGAGAAGGTGTTAGAAATCGAATCGGGCGGCGTACGTTCGGCGCTTAGCTGAACTCCTACCCCACGCACCGGCCGATAGGCCAGCAGACGGTACTCCGCGCTCCCCGACGGCGCAAGCGCCTTGACCTTGCCCGATCCAGTGGACACCGGAACTGTGGGGAAATTAAACGGTGAGGTGTTTGTCACTCGTGAGGCTCACCGCCGCTCCGGGGGGGCCGGGGGCACATTTCCAGTCGCGATGCGCAGAACCTCCTCGGGAGCCGGTCGATTCGAAAACGACGTCACACGTCGTGCATAGCGCAAGACACCGCAGCGGTCGATGACCAACGTCGCGGGTCGCGTGCTAATCTCAATGTAGATGCCCATTTGGAAGGCGACACCGTGGGTGGCGCTCGCCACCAGGGATGGATCGAGGAGAAGCGGCGGCTCCACGGGCTCACTCCCCAGTCCCGACTCCCAAGAGGAACCGGGCGGCCACCCGCTCGTGTGGATCGATCGCGAAGACGCGGATGTCTGCGAATGCGGGGTTCTCCGCGATGGCTTGGCGCAACTGCACGAGTTGGCCGTGGCACACCGGTCTTGTGTCGCCGTCGAGGAACACGAGCACGACGGGGGCGACACGGCGAAGGTCGGAGAGCCGAACACGCCCCCCCGAGTAGCTCTCAAGGTCGATCTTCGGCGCAGGTTCTCCGACGCGAGCAGAGTCGATCCGACTGGGCTCGAAACCCGCGAGATCCGCAAGCACCCGCGGATCCACGCCTGTTGCTCCACGACTCAAGGTGTAGCCAATATGCTTCTTGACGTCGCGGTCGGACTCAAGGGTGCGAAGCGCTTCGAGGCGTTCTGCCAATGCCGCCCCATGGCCAGCGGCCCCCAATCCGTCCGCGGCATAAAGCCGCACCGTTGGATTGGCGTCGGACTCAAGCAGCGCGAGGAGGCTGTCCCGCGGCGCGTGCGTCGCAAGGAAGCTAAGCGTTTGGGCCGCAAACTCGCGGATCTCCTCATTGGCGCCCTTCAAAGCGTTCATCAAGGCCGGAACGCTGCGCTCGTCCTCGCGCGCGATCGCCCGAAGCGCGAGAAAACGGTCCCGCCAGCCGACGTCGGTCGGTCCGCGCAGGTAAGCGGCCTTCGCATCGGGGTGGCTCCACCCCTCGCGCGTCCACCGCTGTGCAGCCAGTCCAAGATCGCCGTAGGTTCCGCGGGCAACTCGCCATCGCGACCTTCAACGATCAAATCCCCCTCCGGAACCTGCTCGAAAGCGGGGCCCGGCAAACCGAGAACCGATGGGTCACCCGGCGAATGTCGCAGGTTCGGGACCAAAGGGAGTACCAAGCGCCAGATTCCGAGCTACGGCGATCGCATGGTTAATGGGGTACGGTTACAGCGGATGCGGTGCCTGTCTCAGGCGGGAAACCGAGCCCGATGGCACGCAGATACGACCACCGGTTCGGGCTGGGACGGAAGCCCGCGAAAAAAGCCGACAGGTACACCGAAACGCGCCCGCAGGTCGACAGACTGAGAAAAGGCCGGCTCGGCCCAAGCCGGGTAGCTCTTCGGCACGATTTCGACCGATGCCGGAGCGGCGACGGACCACCCGTGCGCGTCAGCGCGCCGAGCGTTTCAACTCCGAACGGTCGCTGTCGTTGAGTTTCCAGGAGTAGTCGAGGTGTTTGACGGTGACTCGGGAACTCGTCAGCCACTCCGCCTCCTCTGCCGGCGCATACTTCGCGAGCCACTGGACGACGCTTCCGGCGTCGCGCACAAAATCCTCCGCGAACCAATTGAAGATCGCCGAAACATCGGCGCGCGAGCGGGACTTGTCGAACCGATTGCGGCTCGTGTCCGCCAGCCAAGCACGCACCTGTTGATCCAACTGGTCATCAAGACGCTCGGCTACGAATGCCTCCGCGAGCAGCGGCGGGCAGCTTACCGAAGCGCAGTTCACGGCGGCGTGGATGCGTGCGTCCTTGTAGATCGGCCGGAGGATACGATGCTCGATGTCGTCGAGGGACAGCTTGGCGGGTTTCCCAGACGGATGCAAAGCGGGCATATCGATGAAACCCTTCTTCCACACCGGAGAGAAGAAGCTCCCAATGTCCTTGATGCTTTCGATCGGATACTCACCCACAACTAGGGCAACGCAATGCGCATTGTAGGCGTTGATCCAGAACGCGTAGCGTTGATCGCGCGTCCACGCCTCGAGCTGCTTCGGATCGACCGCGTGGAGCTTCCCGAGGTACAGGTCGAGCAGCGCGCGGTCCTTCTTTAGCGCCGCGTAGTCGAAACGGTCTTTGACGACGTGGGTGGTGAGCACCTCGGTCCATACCGCATGCGCGTGGTCGAATGCCTTAGCGTCACCGCCCTGGCCACTTTGGGCCAGCGTCGTACCCGCGCAGAAAACAAGAGTAAATCCAAGAAGCATTCGATGCATGGTCGTCATGGGAGCGTTCCGTCAGTTGGATGATCTTGGGAGTTCGTACGCCGTCGCCAGCGTCGGACGGCGTCCGTGTCTGTAGTCATTTCACGGGTATGCGGCCGGATCGGGCGTCAACCCGTCACGCCACCCACGTAGAGCGATGTCAGTCCCTGCGTTGGCCGTTCGAAGATGTGACGCGTCTTCCCGAACTCTACCAGGGAACTCGCACCTTCCCGGTTCCAAAGGACCGCGGTGAAATCTGCGACGCGCCGTGCCTGTGCGAGGTTGTGGGTGACGATCACCACAGTATAACGGTTGCGCAGGCGACAGATGAGCTGTTCGATGATCTCCGCGGCGATGGGGTCCAGCGCACTGCACGGCTCATCGAAGAGGATGACTTCAGGTAACAGCGCGAGACACCTGGCGATGCACAGGCGTTGTTGCTGACCACCGGAAAGCGTTGCCGCAGGCGCGTTCAAGCGCTGGGCAACCTCGTCCCAGAGTCCCACCTCATGTAATACGCGCTCGAGAATGCTCGCGCGCTCCTCCCGCCCCGTAAACCCATGGTCGCGCAGGGGGAGCAAAACGTTCTCCGCGATCGAAAGAGGGAGCGGGTTCGGGCGTTGGAAGATCAGACCGACGCGGCGCCGCAACATACGCAGATCGACACCCTTACCGAGGACCTCTGCGCCGGCGAGGCGCACACTGCCACGTACGTCGCAACCCGCAACGGCGTCCGTCATGCGGTTGATTACGTGCAGAAGCGTCGATTTGCCACACCCCGAGGGACCGACAATGGCTGTCACACACCCACGTGGGATCTCGATGCTGACGTGGCGAAGCGCAGTCGTATTCTTGTACTTAACCGTCAAATCGGTGACTTCAAGGTACGTCCGAGGAGTGCAGCATGGGGCCGTCTTCTCCATCGGACACCATGGCAGCAGCGCGCGCGCCCGATTGTCTATTTGACTCATACTGGATGACTCCATCGACGTGTAAAGCCGCGCACTAGTCTCGGCACGCCGCTCACCGACAACAACAACGCAACCAGCACCAACGCCGTCGCGTACGCGGGTCCGTCGCCCCCAGGCACGTTCATCGAAAGATCAAAGATGTGGACCGCTAAGACTCGCCCCGGATCGAGGAGCGAGCCCGGCGTGCGGCTCACGTAGCCGCTCGTAAAAAGCAACGCCGCGGTCTCCGCGAGCGCACGCGCCAGCGCTAAGCCCGTAGCGGCAAATAAGCCCGGAGCTGCGACGGGTAGAACGATCCTAAGGATCGCGGTGTAGCGACGGAGAGCCAAGGCGTCCGCAGCAGCCCGAACATCATCCGGCACAGTCCGCAACGCCTGCTCCGAAAGCCGCACATAAAGCGGCATCACCATGCAGGCCAGCGTCAGGCCGCCCGCAAGGATCGACACACCCATCCCGAGCGCAATGCAGAAAAACGCGTAGCCGAACATGCCCAGCGCGATGGAGGGTGTTCCCGCGAGAACGTCTAGCGCAATGCGGACCGTCCGCACCGCGAAGCCACCGCGACGCAGGTACTCGTTCAAGCCAATCGCGGCCGCAAGCCCAAGGGGAACAACCACCAAGAGGCAAACTCCCATTACCAGCAGCGTCGACAGGAGCACGGGACCGATTCCGCCCTCCCGGCCGGCTTTGGACGGGGAGTCGACCAAAAACTGAGGGGAGAGCGAAGTTGCACCGCGCATGAGCAGATCCCCGACGATCAAACCCAGCGGCACGAGCAGCGCCACAAGCGCGAGCCAACTCGCAGTTTGGACGGCGACGTCGCTCTTCGACGTCGTCGATCGATGGATCCGCGCTTCAGTCATTGTGTTCTCCGCTCCAAGCACGCGAAATGCAGCGGCCGAGGACGACGAGGCTCCAGGTCAGCGCCATGAGTCCCGCACCGCCCGCAAACAGCGCGGAGCGGTGCAACCCCGTCGCGTAGGGCAGCTCGAGCGCGATGTTGGCCGTCAATGTGCGCACCGGATCAAAGAGCGACCGAGGGATTGCCGCGACATTGCCCGCAACCATGACGACCGCCATGGTTTCTCCGAGGGCGCGTGTGATCGCGAGAACCGCCCCGACGGCGAGTGCAGGCTTGACTGTCGGTAAGACCGCGGCGCGCAAGATTCCGATGCGAGTCATGCCCAGCGCGGTCGCGCCGTCGAGGCACGTCTTGGGGATGGATTTGAAGGCCCCCCTGGACGCCACATAAATGGTCGGAACAACCATGACCGCCAGTACCAGCGCTGCGGCGAGCAGACTCGCCCCAGGCGCGCGTATACGCGCG
>JAWXBD010000030.1:0-23694 GCA_034439815.1 Phycisphaerae bacterium | reverse complement strand
CCGGCCTCGGACTCGTGACGCTCGCCGTCCCTGAGCCCATGGTGCTCGCCGCCCTGTCGCTCTGCCCCGCGGCGACGGCCATCGGGCTTCCGCTGCTTCCCGACGGAACGCTTGACGCGAGCGCCGCCGCCGAACGCATTGATCGCGCACTGCACAGTGCGGCAACACTCATCGTGGGACCGGGATTTGGCCACGGTTTCGCCGAACAGCAGGTGGTCGTGCGCCTCGTCGCGATGGATCTGGTGCCGCTCGTGCTGGACGCCGACGGACTCAACGCGCTCGCGTCGCTCGCGGATTCCGCCCGCGACATCCGGGCGAGCATGGTCATCACGCCGCATCCGGGGGAGTTCACCCGCCTCGCATCGGTGTTCGGCATCACGCTCAGTCCCACGGATCCCCAAACGCGTCCCGCTGCCGCCGCCGAGCTCGCGCGCCGTCTGGGTTGCGTCGTGGTGCTGAAGGGACCCGGGACGATCGTGTCCGACGGTCTGCGGGCATGGAGCAACACAACCGGCAACGCAGCGCTTGCGACGGGCGGCACCGGCGACGTGCTGGCCGGCCTCATCGGCGGCTTCGTGAGTCAGTTCGCGGCAATTCCTTTCGGCGCGCTGTCGCTCTTCGACTGCGCGCGGCTCGCGGTGCGCATGCACGGTCTCGCCGCCGATCGCTGGATGGCAGAACATGGGAACGCCGGCATGACGCCGTCGGAGCTGCTGGCGATGATTCCAGATGTGATGGCAGCTGAGCGGAATACTGACCGGAAGCGATACACTCGCTGCGAGTCTCCGTGACTTCCCTCTGCATCGCCGGTGTTTCTGCTTCTCGAAGGATCGCGCATGTCCGCAGCATCGACTTCCGTCTCGATTGACATCAAGAGCCTCTGTGACCGCATGGTGGTCGACGGTGTGTACAGCCTGATCAACCCGCAGCTCGGCACGACGCGGCAGGGCAAACCCTTTCTGAAATGCATTCTTCGCGACGCAAGCGGCGAAATGCCCGGACGCATGTGGAGCTGTGACGAACAGCTGTTTGGGCGGCTTTCAACATCGGCGTTCGTGCGCGTGCGCGGCCGCACGGAGATGTACAACACGTCGATCCAGCTGATGATCGACAGCATTGATCCGGTCGAGCCGAGCCCCGATGAACTTGCGCGACTCGTCCCTACGACGCGATTCGACATCGACGAGATGTTTGCCGAAGTGAGCGCCCTGCTGCGCTCGCTCCAGCATCCCGGCATGCTCGCGCTGGGCGAAGCGTTCCTGAACGATGAGGCGCGGATGCGGCGCTTCCGCCGCGCTCCCGCCGCGGCCAGCGTGCATCATGCGTACATCGGGGGGCTGATCGAGCACACGCTGCAGCTGATGAAGCTCGCCGACCGCATGCTGCCGCTGTACTCGCAGTCACAGGGGGGCGTGCCCGGCGAAAGGCTGAACCGTGACCTCGTCATGATGGGACTCTTTCTGCACGATCTCGGCAAGACGGTCGAGCTCGAATGGGAGCGCGGGTTCAACTACACCTTCCGCGGAAATCTCATCGGCCATGTCGTCGACGGCGTGCTGCTGGTGCGCGCGAAGTTCGGAGAGGTCCGGGCAAGCGGCGCTGCAGAGATTCCGCCGCGGGCGCAGACCGTTCTGGAGCACATCGTCGCGAGTCATCACGAGAAGCTGGAGTTCGGCGCTGCGAAGATGCCCTCGACGCCCGAGGCCGTGTTCGTTGCGCTCCTCGACAATCTCGATGCGAAGACGTCGATGGCGCTGGCGCATGTCCGTCGCGGGGAGTACGGCACCGAGACCGACTTGGGCGGCGAGTTCACGGAGAAGATCTGGGCGCTCGAGGGCAACCGCCTCTACCGGCCCGATCCGCTGCGTCAGGAAAGCTGACATGCTTCCGTGTGGCTTCGTGCAGCGCATGCAGCCGCTCAGGCGCATGCAACGGCCAGGGCCACGTCCGGCTGCGTGCGAGCTGCGCGCTCGCAGCCTCGGCGCGCGAGGATTCCACATCAGCGCGCAGCCGCGTGATCAGTTCACGGTTCGCGTCGCGCCGCTCGTCAAGCTGATGCCGAAGCGTCTGATAGTGCCCGCGCCGTTCGCGCGAACCGCGCGGCGCTGCGGCGATGGCCGCGAGCAGTGAACGCTTGAACAAACTCGGGCCGTGTGACGACGACGGGAGCGCGACCAGGTCCGGATCGAACTCGACGCGCCGCAGCTCGGCAGGTGTCGTCACATGACGGTCGCCCAGATGGATTTCAAGCGGCAGCCGCAGTGTCGCGGTTGCCACGGACATCGGTGCGAGCTCGATTCCGAGCCACGCGCGGATCCACGCTTCCGTGAGACGCTCGTACCGCGCGCCGCCGGTGCCATGCACGAAGAGGTCGCAGAGCGCGATGCGCGTGATCGCCGTCATGAACAGTGCGCGCGGCGCCAATGGCCCCGTTCCATTGTCCGCGCGCACCGGCAGTCGACCGGTCGCGGTCAGCCGCCAGAGTGGAAGCTCGTCGGCGGCGAGCGGTCGGACTGCCTGCCGATCACTCGCGACCGCGGCGTTGTATGCATCGATGCATCGAACGGGGTCGCGTTGCATCGCGGCGACGAGGGCTTCTGCAATGGGCGTCGTCATGATGCGCGTGGCGAAGACGGTGGCCATCGGCTTGATGTAGGGACGCAGCAGATCGGACGTCGCGCGTGCCATCTGCTCAGCAATGCACTGCGCGTCGCTCTGTGCATTCAGCACCTCGCGCAGCGCATGAAGTTGCGGAGTGACTTCCGGGACCGGGGGAGTTTCCGGCGCGTTGAAGTGGACCGCCGGCTGCAACGCGGTCGGCCCACCGCGCGGCGCTTTGGGGACCGGAAGGAAGGCCTCGGTGAGCGTTCCGTCGACGAGCGCCGGATACGCGATGATGTGGGCGTGATTCACGTCGTGATCGACGACCAGCGCGGCGGCCTCGCCCGCACACCGGTTCGCGAGCGCGTCCGCGAGGAACCACTTCGCGAGGATCCCTGCATGCCAAATGCCGGCCTGGTGGCCGGTGACGATGATCGGCCGGTCGATGGCGAGTCCAAGCACCGCGCGGCCTGAGCGCTGCCATTCCGTGAGCGGCGTGCCGAACAGCGAGGCCTGCTCCGACGCGGCGCGCCACGCGCGCAGCGCCCCGAACGGCGCAGTCGGTGAAGGTTCAATCATCCGTTCACTCCGGCACCAGCTCATCGCCCACTTCATCGCCCACGTCACTACTGTGCTGCGGGCAGCAGCACGCACCGCAGCTTGCTGCATCGAGCCCGCGCAGCGCCTCCTCCGGAAGCTGCGCGCGAAGTCGCAGCAGCTCGCAGTGGAGCGTCTCGCGGTAGGCGCGCAGCCGGCGCACCGGATCGTTCAGGGGACCGCCGAACGATCGGTTCGGATCGTTGTAGATGAGCCGCACGGGAATCTCGCGGATGACCAACCCGTGCGCGACCGCCTGCGGCCAGAACTGCATCGGAAAGTCATAGCCATCGACGTCGAGCGCCAGCCGGTCACACGCGGTGACGCGATACGCCTTGAAGCCGCAGAAGCTGTCGGTCAGTTTCGTATCGAGTCGCGCGCCGAGCCGGGCGTTGATCTCATCGGTGATCGTACCGTTGATGCGGCGCCGGTCGCCGGGAGGGAGATGATCGAGCGGGTGCTCTTGGGCGTAGCGGCTGCCCGAGATGATGTCGGCGTCGTCGGCGACAATCGCGTTCACGAACACGGGAATGGACGCCGGTTCGTGCTGTTCGTCGCAGTCCATCGTGATCAGCCAGTCGAAGCCGTCGAAGCTTGCCCAGCGCAGCATGTCCTGCATCGAACGTCCGTAGCCACGGTTTTCGGCGTGGCGGATCACCTCAACGCGGTGGCGGGCCAGCTCCATCGGGGTCGCGTCCGTGGATCCGTCGTCAACGACCAGCACGCTGTCGATGTGGGTCTTCGAGTAGGCCGCGACCTCGGTGAGCACCTTGGTGACGAACTTCTCCTCGTTGTAGACGGGGATCGCTAAGAGAATGCGAGGCCGATTCATTGGGAGGGAGCGTAGGTCGCAAGGTGCGGAAAATGCAAGCGAACCAATTTACTCGCGGATCGCGAACTGGCTGTTCTTCTTGGTGAACAGCTTCAGTATCGTGATCGTCTCGCTCCATCGCTCCGCGACGACACCTTCCCCAGGCACGATCCAGAGCGTCGAATGCCGCTCGGCCTTGGCGGTCCCCAGCGTCGCCACGAACTCGACCTCGACCACCTTGGCGCGCGTTGGAGCGCCACGCCACACGGCCTCTTCGTCGCGAACGTATCGGACGGTGCGCGTGCCGGTCCCGCGGTCGCGCACCGACGCAGGATTCGAAATCCCGACCACTTTCATGCGGGCTTCCGAACGAATCTCGTCGTCCGCGTTGAGCTGGCGCGGCGCGAGCAGCAGTGGCGGGTCAAACACCGATGTCGCGTTGTCGGGATGCGAGTCGACTGCGACGAGTGCGACCGACCCGTCCTCTCGATACGACCAGTGTGCGGTTTCGAGATCAGCGGTCGCAGTCGTGAACGAGACACCGGGCTGTTGCGAGGGCTGTGTGATGACATGAAACGAGCCAGGTGCCAGCAGCCCGTCGACGGCCGTCCAGCGGCTCTGATCGCGGCCCGGCACAAGATCCTCACTCGTCACCGATCCCGTGGCGGGCATCTCGACTCCGGCACCGAAGGTGGCGATCGCGCGGCTGTTCGTTGCCGAATGCACGCCTTCGGCTGCACGGTGCGTTGTGCACCCGGCCGCGCCACCGACCACCGCAACCAGCCAGATGAGGAGGTGGCGAGTCATTCGATCGGCAATCCCTTTCGCTTCCAGAGCGAGCGCAAGCGCCCGAGCTCGATGCGCTCCGTAATCAACGTCCCGGTCGGGTCGACATCGATTCGCCGAAGCCGGTCACCGCTGCTGTCAAAGGTTTGTACGAGCGGGGTCGCGGCGCCGCCGATGCGCGTCTCCAGCGTCCACGTGCCGTCGTCGTTGCGCTTCCACGAATCGAGTCGCTGCGGCAGGCTGCTCGTCTTTGGGTCGAATGCGTAGCTGGCAAAAACTGCAGGGGCCGGATCGCTCTTCGGCAGCAGCCGCCCAAGAATCAGCAGTTCGGCCTGCGAGAGGTAGTTTGGCGGCACCTGCCACTCGAGCGGCTCGCGCGTGCGCTGGTCCGCGGAGGACTGGAACACGCGCAGTGCCGGGCGCGGATCGCCGGCGCGAGCGGGCGTTCGTAAACCCGTTTCGCCCGATGTCCGCGTCACGTTCTTCTGCCGCTGCGTGTTTCGCGCCGACCACACTTCGCTCGAACGATCCCATGCGACCCAGAATCGAGTTTCGCTGTCGAGCATGTGCGTCAGGTCGCCGCCAAGAATCATCTTGGCCTGCAGCACCACGAGCAGTCCCACCTCCAGATCGTCGCCCTTGAGCGTTTCAATCTTGCGGCTGCTGTCGACCTCGCCCCGCATTCCCTCTGTGGCGCGGACGGTCATCCAGCCGAGCTCGGTCTCGTCGCTGCCGTCACCCTTTACGCCCGGTCGGTACATGCGGAAGAGGAGCGGGGTCGGCTGGACCGCGGATCGCAGTGTCGCCGGCGGAAACTTGAGGATCGCTTCGCCGCGTGCAATCCGCTCGCGCCGCTCCCTTTCGATCGTCGCCAGCGACGTGAGCTGCATCGAGCGCAGTGCTCTCTTCAGCGAGGGCAGCGTGGTGCCGTAGTTCGCGGCAGTGGCGATCAGCGAGCACACGATGAAACGGTCGGGACCGGTCGGGATGATCGCCCAGCCGCTCATGCCGGTCATCCCTTCGCTGATCGTCGATTCGATGATGACCAGCCGTCCCTCGCCGCTCGCGCCCGCCGGAAGCAGGGGCTCGTCGACGCGGACCGTGAACTCCTTGTTGTTCTTGGTCAGCACATCGAGGTACGCGTCCAGCTGGTCGGCGGCGGTCAGCCCCGGACGCGAGCTCGTGAGCGATTGAAATCGGAGCCACCAGCGCGGCGACGGCTGTCCGTCAACGATTTCGTATCGGAGGACGCCGTCGATCGTCTCCGACTTGCCGAAGGCCGGTTGCGGCGGCTTGATCCGAAGTCCCAAGCCCTCGACCTCGAGCCACTCGCTGTCCGCCGCAACGGCCGGGCCAACGTCTGGGGCAGCGTCGGGGCGTGGGACCGGTGGAGCACCCTGCGGGGAGGCACTCGCTTGCCCGGCCGAAAGGACAATTGCCGCAACGAGCCAGGCAGCGCGGGGAAAAGACACCATAGAGGGACCCATAGGACGACAGAGTACGGTCACGGCGGAAGTTGCGGCGGGCAATGCCCTGAAAGCGGGGGGTGCCGAGGCGATTGCTATAGGTGCCAAGCACGCTCGCGCGGGCAACTCGTGACCGCAAAAGGAGTAACGCCGAGCACGGCGGTCGGGAAAGGGTGCCGAGTGTGTTGACAGATGCGGGGCAATAGCTATCCTCCCCGATTCTCGTCAATTCCCGCGGTCTTCGTTGGCAACGCGCTGTGCGTCCAAGAAGAGCGGCACGCGAGATGACAGTTCTCCTGCAGGAAACAGGTCCGGCGATGACTGGCGGCAAGATCCGAATCCGCATGGAAGCCTATGACCACCAGGCGCTCGACGCGTCTGCTCGCGAGATCGTTGATCACGCGAAGCGGACCGGCGCCCGAGTCGCAGGTCCCGTTCCGCTGCCAACGCGCCGCGAAATTTACACCGTCAACCGCAGCCCCTTCATTGACAAGAAGAGCCGCGAACAGTTTGAGATCCGCACGCACAAGCGGATTGTCGACATTTCCGAGCCGAACCACCGCACCGTCGAGGCGCTCAACCGTCTCGTCGTTCCCGCAGGTGTGTTCGTAAGGATCAAGTCGTACTAGTTCAACCCAGGCCTGACCAGTCGCAAGGAATTGCGGACGTCAGGCCTTTTTCGTCGTCATGCCGCAGCATCGCGGCACGACAGAAATGCTCCGGCCGCGTCGACCTCACGGTCAACCTCCGGCCTTGACCTGCCAGACCCGTTCTCCAGCCGGAGACTTGACTGGCCCATCCGATTGATCGAGTACAGCAATGGCAGTAGCACTTCTTGGAAGAAAAATCGGAATGACTCGCTACTTCACGCCGGACGGGAAGAACATCCCCGTGACCGTCGTGCAGGTGAGTCCGTGCGTGGTCACGCAGGTCAAGACCTTGGAAAAGCACGGCTACAGCGCTGTGCAGATCGGTGCCGAGGACGTGAAGCCGCGTCGCTCGACGCAGGCAGAGATCGGCCATGACGCCAAGGCGGGCGTCGGGCCGCAGCGGCTTCACAAGGAATTCCGCTGTGCCGACGACGCGGAAGCCAACGGCTATACCCCCGGACAGATCCTGAACCTCGAGGCGTTTGAGGGCATCAAGTTTGTCGATGTCGTCGGCACGTCCAAGGGCAAGGGCTTCCAGGGTGTCATGAAGCTCTACCACTTCAAGGGCCTATGTGCCTCGCACGGCACGGAGCGCAAGCACCGTTCGCCGGGCAGCATCGGTTCCCACGGTACGGACCGTGGTCACGGTGCAAAGATTAAGAAGGGCAAGCGGATGGCGAAGCGGATGGGCAACGAACAGGTCACTGTTCGCAGCCTAGACGTGATCTCCGTCGATGCCGAAAAGAATCTGCTTCTCGTCAAGGGTGCTGTGCCGGGCGCCCCTGAAGGAATTCTCGTGATCCGGCCCTCAACCCGACTTTACAAGCGAAAGGCTCGTGTTCAGGCCGCATGACAATTCTGTCGAGCGCGTCTGAACTACTCGGGAGGCCGTGAGTGCATCGGTGACGAAGGTCACCTCGTGCACGGACGGGACCGCCGAGTGACGACAATACGAAGGACCTGAGTCAAAGCCTGCCCGCCACCATTTGTCATCGGTGGCCGGAGGCGGAGGCGAACCGCGGTGATTCACCGCTCGAGGCATGACGGCCGTTCTTGTTGATCCAGTCGGATCAACTGGAAACAAGACCGATCCTCCTCGCAGCAGCTGAATGCATCGCACGAAAGGCACCCCATGATTTCATTGCCGATTTACGACAAGTCAGGGAAACAGATCGACACCATGTCGATCGACGAGTTGACGCTCGGCGGCACTGTCCGCTACGCACTGCTCAAGCAGGCGTACGTCATCACGCACGGCAACCAGCGACAGGGCTCGGCTCGCACGAAGAGCCGCGGCATGGTCCACGGTTCCACCCGCAAGCTGTACAAGCAGAAGGGCACGGGCAACGCCCGTGTCGGCGCTTCGCGCGTACCGAACCGCAAGGGCGGCGGCGTGGCGTTTCCGAAGACGCGGACCCGCGAAGATTTACGCACGTCGCTTTCCAAGCAGGCGAAGCGCCTCGCGAATCGCAACGCGCTCCTGGCGAAGCTCGTGGACGGTGAAGTCAAGTGCTTCGCCGATCTCACGTTCACCGCACCGAAGACCTCGGACTTCGCCGATGTGCTCAAGGCCGTCGGCATCGACCGCACGTGTCTCGTCGCCGTCGATCCCGCGAACCGCAACGCAATGCTTTCGGCCCGCAACCTCGAGCACGTCGACGTCTGCCGCATCGAGCAGCTCAACGTGTTTGAAGTGCTGAATCACCGATACCTGGTCGTTGACAAGACCTCGCTCAAGAGCTTTCTCGACGGCACGTGCTGGGGTGAAGCTGGTGACGCTGACGACAACGGCACCGCAGCCCCGTCGGCGAAAGTGCCGAACGGCAAGAGCGCATCGAAGTCATCGAAGTCTAAGAAGGAGCTCGCCTGATGCTTCCGACCCACGTCGTATTCAAGCCGCTCATCACGGAAAAGGCGACCGCTGCGACCGAGCAGAACCGGTACGCATTCTCCGTCGATCGCCGCGCCACCAAGACCGACATCAAGAAGGCGATCGAAGCCCTCTACAAGGTCCGCGTGCTCGGCGTCAGCACTATCAATCGCAAGCGTCGAGCCCGTCAGTACAAGTACGGCATCGTCGAAGGCAAAATCAACAAGCGTGCGCTGGTTCGTGTTCACCCCGACGACAAGATCGAGCTCTTCTGATCTTTACTTGGTACTGAACCTCTTCCAGCCACGATTTCTCGAGAGTTTTTAGGGATACCCGCAAATGGCCATTCGCGTTTACAAGCCCGTTACGAACGGTCGGCGCAACGCTTCAGTGAACCTCCATATCGAGGTCACGAAGAAGAAGCCGGAGAAGAGCCTTCTCCGTCCGTTGCACAAGACCGGCGCTCGCAACACGCAGGGCAAGCTCACCATCCTCGGTCAAGGCGGCGGCCACAAGCGGCGCTACCGCAAGATCGACTTCCGGCGCAACTTCGATGACGTGGTCGCGACCGTGGTCGGCATTGAGTACGACCCCAACCGCTCGGCGCACATCGCGCTGGTCAAGTATCCCAACGGCGACTTGCGCTACATCATCTCGCCGAAGGGTCTCACCGCGGGCGACACGGTGCTGAGCTCGGAGAAGCCGATCGATCCCAAGCCCGGCAACTGCATGCTGCTGAAGAACATCCCGACCGGTCTCGCGATCCACTGTGTGGAAATGCGTCCCGGTTCCGGCGGACTTCTCTGCCGTGCAGCCGGCATGTCGGCTCGTCTCACGAACAAGGAAGGGCGCTGGGCGACCATCGTGCTTCCGTCAGGCGAAATTCGTCAGGTATCGGTCGAATGCCGGGCCACGATCGGCGAGGTCGGCAATGCCGACAACGCGAACGTGATTCTCGGCAAGGCCGGTCGCAATCGCTGGCTCGGTCGTCGTCCGACGACGCGCGGCATGGCGATGTGCCATCACCAGCATCCGCACGGCGGTGGTTCCGGTCGGTCCAAGGGTGGCCAGGAGCCTTCGAACTCGTCCGGCACGCAGGCCAAGGGCGGTCGTACCCGCCGCTACGGCAAGTCGAGCGATGGTCGCATCATTCGTCGTCGTCGCAGCCGCCGCTACGGCCAGTTGAAGGTGTAACGCTCAGTTGAATATGCCCCGCCGGAATTAAGAGTTCGGTTTTCATTCGCTCACGAGAACGCAGCACATGTCTCGATCACTCAAAAAGGGTCCCTACGTCGACGAGAAGCTCTTCCGCAAGGTCGAGCAGATCGTGCAAGGGGGCAAGCGCGCCCCGATCAAGACATGGGCCCGCGCCTGCACTGTCGTGCCGGAGTTTGTCGGTATCACGTTTCAGGTCCACAACGGCCGGGCGTTCATCGATGTCTTCTGCACGGAGGACATGGTGGGCCACAAGCTGGGCGAGTTCGCCCTGACCCGCACGTTCAAGGGACACACGAACAAGAAGGAATCGCTGAAGCCGGGCGAGCGGGCGTAAGAACCGTTCGCACGCCGCCAAGGGATTCCTCGCAGGCTGCATTTCGCAATTGACGGCAGACGATCAGAAGGACGGTCAACGCACATGGCCTACAACGCTTCACATCGATTCGCTCGCATCGCTCCCCGGAAGGCCCGACTCGTGGCTGACCTGATCCGGAATCAGCCGGTCGATGTGGCCATCACCACGCTGAACTTCTCGAAGCGCCGCGGCGCCGCCTACATCGTGACCGTGCTGAAGAGCGCGATCGCGAATGCTGAAGAGGCCAACGTCGACGTCGCACGGCTAATCGTCAGCGAGTCCCGCGTCGACGAAGGCCCGACCATCAAGCGCTTCCAGCCGAAGGATCGCGGCCGGGCGCACAACATCCACAAGCGCACGAGTCACATCCACGTGTCCGTTGACGTTCGCTGAACACTGCTTTCGAAACTCACCGCGCTTTCACGCACGACCTGATCTGACGACCTTTAGGACTTTCCCTCATGGGACAAAAGACGCATCCCTTCGGCTTCCGAGTCGGCATCACCGAGGCCCACAAGTCACGGTGGTTTGCTCCGAAGGCGCTCTTCGGCGAATTGCTCGTCGAGGACTATCGCATCCGCAAGTACCTCGACAAGCGCCTCAACCGCACGCCGCCGTACGCGGCCGTCGCTGACGTGCTCATCGAGCGCACGCGTGAAGAGCTCACGGTCATCATCAAGACCGCGCGACCAGGCACGGTCGTCGGACTGAAGGGCGCGGGCGTTGAGCAGCTCACCACCGACCTGCAGGCGCTCACGGGCCGCAAGGTCGCCATTAAGGTCGTCGAGATCAAGAATCCCGAGATCGATGCGAAGCTCATCGGCGAGACGATCGCAGAGCAGCTCAAGAAGCGTGCAAACTTCCGCCGCGTTCTCAAGATGCGCTGCGAGTCCGCAATGCAGAACGGCGCCAAGGGCGTGCGTATTCAGCTCGCGGGCCGACTCGGCGGGGCCGAAATGTCGCGCACGCTCGATCAGCGTCTCGGATCGATTCCGCTGTCGACGCTGCAGGCAAACGTCGACTACGCGTTGAGCGAGAGCTACACGACGTACGGTTCGATCGGCGTCAAAGTGTGGGTGTTCAAGGGCATGTACAGCGAGCACGACGAAGATCAGACGCAGTCGTCCGCCGCCGGTGGACGTGCTCGGGCACGTGGCCGTCGTTAAGTCCGCTCAGGGTGGGTCGGCTGGTTTCGATTTGGGTTTCGATTTGGGTTTCGATTTGGGTTTCGATTTTGGTTTTCGATTTTGGTTTTCGATTTTGGTTTTCTGGCTTCGAGTCTTAGGAGTGAATTGATATGTCCCTGATGCCAAAGCGAGTCAAGTTCCGCAAGGAACAGCGCGGCAAGCTCCGCGGCAACGCGACCCGCGGCAATTACGTCGCGTTCGGCGACTACGGTCTGCAGACGCTTGAGCCCTACTGGCTCACCGCGCGGCAGATCGAGGCCGGTCGTGTCGCTGCGCAGCACTTCCTCCGCCGTCAGGGCAAGATCTTCATCCGCGTCTTCCCGGACAAGCCCATCTCGAAGAAGCCGCTGGAAACCCGAATGGGCACCGGCAAGGCGGAAGTCGAGTATTGGGCCGCGCGTATCAAGCCAGGCACCATCCTGTTCGAGATCGCCGGTGTCACCGAAGAACTCGCGAAGCAGGCCCTGGCCCGCATCGCCTACAAGATGCCCGTTCGTTGTCGCTTCGTCGGTCGCCGCATCGCGGTCTGATCAGAATCCTCTGAGATCCTCTTTCACACAGTTGGTATCGCCATGAAGGCCGCCGAAGTTCACAAGTTCAGTGCTGAAGAAATCAAGGTCGAGGCCACGCGCCTTCGCCGCCGCCTGTTCGATCTCCGAAGCCAGTCGGTCACGGAGAAGATCGAAGACACATCGCAGTACCGCAAGAGCCGCAAGGATCTCGCGCGGGTGCTGACTGAGCTCAACAGTCGCAGCCCGAAGACCAAACGCAAAGCGACGCCCGCCGACACCGGCGCGGCGTCGGGAGGCACGTCGTGAAAGACCGCAGCCCGATCACAGTTCCCGAAAACACGCCGCGCCGCGTTGGTGTTGTCGAGGGCGATCAGCGGAGCAAGACCCGCAAGGTCGTGATCCCATACGTCAGCAAGCATTCGAAGTACGGCAAGTTCATCAAGAAGCGCACCGTGCTGCACGTTCACGACGAGAACAACGAGTCGCGCACCGGCGACCGTGTCGAGATCGCGGAGTGCCGTCCGATCTCACGAACCAAGAGCTGGATTCTGGTGCGCGTCATGGAACGCGGCCAGGGCAAGGCTGACCTTCCCTTCGGCGAAAACGCCTGATTCAGAGCCAACCATGATCCAGAAAGAATCACGAATCGAGGTAGCCGACAACTCTGGCGCGAAAATCGCCATGGTGATCGGTGTCCTCGGCGCCTCCACCGCCGCCGGCAAGTTCACCCGCCTGCAAATGGGCGTCGGGGACAAGGTCGTCTGCACGGTGAAGAAGGCGCTTGCCAACGCTGACGTCAAGGCCGGCGACAAAGTGCAGGCGGTGATCGTCCGAACCAAGTATCCGACGCGCCGCAACGACGGCAGCTACGTGCGTTTCGATTCGAACGCATGCGTGCTGATCGACAAGGACGGCAATCCGCGCGGCACTCGCATCTTCGGTGCGGTCGCTCGCGAGCTGCGCGAGATGAACTACATGAAGATCGTGTCGCTCGCGACGGAGGTGATCTGATGCCACGACACGTTCGCAAAGGTGAATCCGTCATGGTCACCGCCGGCAACAGCCGCGGCACCATCGGCGAAGTCCTCCGCGTGACGGACGACGGCAATCGCGTCATCGTCAAAGGCGTGAACATCCGCACGAAGCACGTCAAGCCGACGCAGACGCGTCCGCAGGGCGGCATCGTGCAGACCGAGCTCGCGATCCACATCTCCAACGTCAGCCCCGTGGTAGACGGCAAGCCGACGCGCGTGCGATTCGAGACGAAGGCTGACGGGTCGAAAGTCCGGGTCGCTGTTCGCGGCGGCAAGGAACTCTCGAAGGTGCACGGGCCGCGCAAGCCCGCGACCAAACCAGCAGCCGGCGCCGCAGCCGGCAGCAAGCTCTCAGGCAAGGTCTCAGGCAAGTCGCCGGTGAAGGCGTCCACTTCAAGCAAGACTTCCACTTCCAGCAAGACATCAAGCAAGCAAGGGGCTGCCAAGAAGAGTAAGGCGTAAGCCTGGTTCTTCAAGAGCAGTTCTGGAACAGTTCTGCGAGTGACGCAGTTTCAAACGGAGCGTATCGATGGTCGCGTCAAACAATCCCAAGCCGGACAAACAGAAGCCCGCGAAGTCACCGGGTGCAAAGCCGGGCGGAAAGCCTGGCAAGGCGCCGGCTGCTGCAGAAGCTGCCCCGAAGACTCCGCGCGAACCCGGCGTCAAGCCGAATCCGCGCCGCGAGAACTATCCGCGTCTTCAGAAGGCGTTCTTCGAGCAGATCGCTCCGAAGATGATGCAGGAATTCAGTCTCGAGAATCCGCACGAGCTTCCGCGCATGACCAAGATCGTGGTCAACGCCGGCGTCGGCAAGTACCTCGAGAATCAGAAGCTCAAGCCGGAGCTGCGCGAGACGGTGCTGTCGACATTCGCCACGATCACCGGCCAGCAGGCCGTCATGATCCTCGCGAAGAAGTCAGTCGCGAACTTCAAGGTTCGCGAGGGCGCACCGTCGGCGTTCATGGTGACGCTGCGTCGCGATCGCATGTGGCACTTCCTTGATCGTCTCGTCCACCTGGCGACGCCGCGTATCAAGGACTTCCGCGGCGTGAAGGAAAAGGCGTTCGACAAGGCCGGCAATTACTCGATGGGCCTGAACGAGCAGGCGGTGTGGCCGGAGATCAACATGGCCAACGTCACGTTCACGCACGGCATGCACATCACGGTGTGCTTCGAGAATTCGAATCCGAAGATGAGCAGGTTTATGTTGACTGAACTCGGCATGCCGTTCGTGCGGCCCGAGGAGAGCCGGAAGAAGTGACCTCGGGGGCTTAGTCCCGACAGCGATTGAACCCCTCGAGAAGGAAACCATATGGCGAGCAAGCGCACCTTCAACAAAATGAAGAAGACCCCGAAATTCTCGTCGCGACAGCAGGTTCGCTGCGAGATCACGGGTCGCAAGCGCGGCGTGTACCGCAAGTTTCGCATCAGCCGCATGATGCTCCGTGAGCTGGCTCTCAAGGGCCACATCCCGGGCATGCGGAAGGCGAGCTGGTAAGCGTCGTAGGAAATAGATGGGCCGAACGGCATTTTGAAATTGAGCGCCCGAACGCGGGACGCGCGTCAGCGAGAAGCGACGCGAAGCAACCGAGACGACAACAGCGTCGCGGTTCAGTCCCGAACGACGGGTGACGGAGCGAACGATGGCACTGCACGATCTGACTGCTGACATGCTGACCCGAATCCGCAACGCTGTGCGGAACCGTGAGAAGTCGGTCTCCTGCCTCAGCAACAAGCTGAACCGCGGCGTGGCCAAGGTTCTCAAGGAAGAGGGATTCGTTCGTGACTTCGAACTGGTCGAGGACGGCCGTCAGGGTCTCATCCGCGTCCACCTCAAGTATGGGCAGCGCGGCGAGCAGATCATCAACAAGATCGAGCGCGTCTCGAAGGTCGGATGCCGCGTGTACCGCGGCGTGGACGACCTTCCGCGTCCGATGCAGGGACTCGGAATTTCGATCATCTCGACCAGCCACGGTGTGATGAGCGATCGGCAGTGCCGCGAAGCGAAGATCGGTGGCGAAGTGGTAGCAGAGATCTGCTGATCGCTTCAGTACCGAGAGTGCGTTTGTTTGACGGAAGAGCTGAATGAGTTTGAGCGGACCTTTGCCGGTTCGCTGAACGCGAAGGACACCACGACAATGTCCCGTATTGGAAAAAAGCCCGTGACCGTGCCAGCCGGCGTGAAGGTCGCGATCAACCCGAACGCCCGTACCATTGAGATGACGGGCCCCAAGGGCACCGTCAAATCGACGTGGCTCCCCGAGGTGAACGTTGCCTGGAGCGAGGGCGAGAAGCAGCTCGTGGTCTCGGTCGACATGGCCAAGATCGATGAAGGCAACCGCAAGGCGCTCTGGGGTCTCACCCGCGCGAATCTTCAGCTCATGGCCGAGGGTGTTTCGAAGGGCTTCGAGAGGAAGCTCGAGATCAACGGCGTCGGCTGGGGCGCGAAGATCCAAGGCAAGAAGGTCGTGCTCGCGCTCGGCTTTGCGAACCCGATCGAGCTCGATATTCCGGCGAACGTCAAGGTCGAACTGAACCAGAACCAGGTCATCCTCACCGGCCCCGACAAGCAGGCTGTGGGTGAATTCGCAGCGCGGATCCGCTCGCAGCGGAAGCCCGAGCCGTACAACGGCAAGGGTGTTAAGTACGTCGGCGAAGTCATCATCCGCAAGCAAGGCAAGGCGTTCGGCTCGTAAGCCGACTCCCGCAGGCAGCCTCCAGAACCTACTGAACGAGCGACGAACATGAACCGCCAAGAAACCAAAACCGCCCGCCGAACGCGCCGCAAAGCTGGTGTCCGCAAGGGACTCCTCGGCGTGCCCAGCCGACCGCGCCTGACTGTGTACCGGTCGCTCGATCACATGTACGCGCAGGTCGTCGATGATCTGAAGGGACACACCGTCGCAGCCGCATCGAGCCGCGACAAGGACTTCAAGGCCGTTGTGGCCGAGAAGGCTGACAAGACTGCGATCGCGCAGGCCGTCGGCAAGCTTCTCGCGAATCGCGCGACGCAGGCCGGTGTGACCACGGTAGTCTTCGACCGCAACGGCTATCGCTATCACGGTCGCGTGAAGGCCCTCGCCGACGCCGCTCGTGAGGGCGGATTGAAGTTCTGATCGATGTCCTGATGAAGAGACTGCTGCGACGACGGGAATTTGCTTTGCACCGCACGGCACCAATTCAGAGAAGCGTGAGATAGACACATGGCAGAACTGCTTGACGAAACTAGTTCGATCGAATCCACCACGGTTGGCGTGTACCGCACGTCCGCTACGGTCAAGGGCGGTCGCCGATTCTCCTTCGGTGCGCTCGTCGTCGTCGGCGATCGCCGCGGCCGCGTCGGCATCGGCTACGCGAAAGCCAATCAGGTGCCGCAAGGCATCGAGAAGGCCCAGAAAGAAGCCAAGCGGAAGATGAAGCTGTTCCCGCTGCAGGGAAAGACGCTTCCGCACGCAGTCGAAGCAGAGTTCGGCGCGACCAAGGTGCGCCTTGTGCCGGCATCGCCAGGCACGGGCGTCATTGCCGGCGCCTCGATTCGCGCGGTCCTGGTCATGCTCGGCGTGCAGGACTGCCTGACGAAGTGCTACGGCTCAAGCAATCCGAAGAACGTCGTCAAGGCGACGCTCTCCGCGCTCGGCATGCTCCGCACGCGTGAGAAGGTCGAGTCGCTGCTCGGTCACTCGCTTGCAGAGACCACTGTGGAAGAAGCTGTTCGACGCGGAATGGCATTCATGCCGCAGAACAAGGGCGGCGAAAAGGCGCAGGCGCCGGTCAACACCGTCGGCGACGATCAGCAGCGGGGTGGTCGCGGCGGACGCGGTGGCCGTGGCGGTGGCGGCGGCGGTGGTGGACGCGGAGGCCGCGGCGGCCGCTGATCGGCAACGTCACGACAGCTACACGACGGGCAATACGTATTCAGACTTTATTTCCACCGACGTTCAGACCGCCTCGCACCGCGCGTGTGAAGCTCTGGAACCGGTGACCAGGATTTGGGAGCGCAGCAGCCATGATGATCCACGAGATCACCGAGAAGGTCGGGAGCCACAAAGCACGCAAGCGTCTGGGACGCGGCGAGGGCAGCGGCCACGGAAAGACAAGCGGCAAGGGCCACAAGGGCGCGAAGAGCCGCGCCGGCTGGACGAGCCGCGCCTCCTACGCTGGCGGTGCGACGCCGTTTTCCCGCCGCTTCCCGAAGCGGGGCTTCTCGAACTTCGGCTTCGGCACCGAGTTCCACATCATCAATCTCAAGGCCATCGAGCAGGCGTTCGCGGACGGCGAAACCGTCGACGCCGAGACGCTCGCCAAGAAGGGCCTCATCCGCGACGCGACGCTCCCCCTCAAGGTGCTCGCCGAGGGAGAGATCACGAAGAAGGTCACGGTCATGGCCGCGCGCTTCTCGGCACAGGCCAAGGCCAAGATCGAGAAGGCCGGCGGAACGATCGCCGAGGACGTGGTCACCGACCGCGCCGCACAGTGGAAGGCGAAGCGGAACTCCGTCAAGAACGCTGATGCCGCGGCCAAGGCTGAGTTGCAAAAGGCCGGTGGCGGCAAGTCCGCTGGAAAGCCGTCGGCGGGCAAGAGCAGGAAGTAAACACGCGTTGCCGTAACCCGTCGATGCCGCCCAGTATCGACACTGTTTTTCTCGGGGTGATCGCTCGGGCAGGCCAAGGGCCTCCACTGCATGCTTCAGGCGTTGTTCAACATCTTTCGGATTGCCGACCTGCGTTCCCGCGTGCTTTTCACACTGGGAATGCTGGCCATCTATCGCATCGGCTTTTGGATTCCGCTCCCGGGCGTGAGCCAGCGCGAGCTCGTCGAGCAAGCGAAAGCGGCGACGAAAGATGGCTCCGGATGGGGCCGAATCCTCGACTTCGCATCAATTTTCTCCGGCGGATCGCTCGGCCAGTCGACGCTGTTCGGCTTGGGCATCATGCCCTACATCACCGCGTCGATCATCTTTCAGCTCCTGCAGTCGGTGGTTCCCACCTTGCAGGAACTCAAGAAGGAAGGCGCGAGCGGCCAGCAGAAGATCATGGAATGGACGCGTTACGCGACCGTGGCTCTCTGCGTCGTGCAGGGATTCATGTGGCTGACGTTCTTGCGCCAGACCGGCCTTGTTGAGCCGGCGTTCCAAACCGGCATTTACGAAGCCATCTTCTATGTCGCCGGCATTGCCGGCATGACCGCAGGCAGCCTGTTCCTGATGTGGCTCGGCGAGCAGATCGACAAGTACGGCATCGGCAACGGCGTATCGCTGATCCTGACCGCGGGCATCTTGCATCGCATGCCGGACGCGATCAAGTGGGTCATTCAGAACTTCAGTCCAAGCCAGACTGCGGGCGAGACTGGACAGCTCGGCATCGGCGGACTGCTGATGCTCATCGTCTTCTTTGTGTTCGTTATCGCCGGCGCCATTCTCATCACCGTGGCACAGCGGCGCATCCCGATCCAGCAGGCGAAGCACACTCGCGGCCGCAAGGTGTTCGGCGGTCAGAAGCACTATCTGCCGCTGCGCCTCAATCACGCCGGCGTCATGCCGATCATCTTCGCCAGCTCGCTCATGATCTTTCCGTCGGCATTCTTCGGCTTCCTGCAGACTCGGGCACTCGCAGGCGGCGGCGACGAGACCTGGTGGACCACGACGACGACGTTCCTTGCGGTCAACTTCCAGTTCGGCGCGTTCCCGTACGTCCTCTGCGAAATCATTCTGATTTACTTCTTCAGTTACTTCTGGACAACCGTCCAGTTCAGCCCGGACGAGATGTCGAAGCAGCTGAAAGACCACGGCTCATTTATTCCGGGCCTCCGACCAGGACCGCGCACGGCTGAGTATCTCGAGACAGTGATGGACCGCGTCACGTTTGTCGGTGCCGGCTTCCTCGCCGTCATCGCCGTGATCCCCACGCTCGTCACGAGCTATCTCGGCATCCCGTTCCAGGTGTCGCAATTCCTCGGCGGCACCGGCCTGCTGATTGTCGTGAGCGTCAGCCTCGACCTGGTCCAGCGCATCGAGGCGAATCTCCTGATGCGGAACTATTCCGGCTTCCTTTCGACGGGCGGCAACGACACCAAGGCGCCGAAGATCCGCAGTGCCCGCGGCTGATCGCTAAATCCATGACCCAGCCCGCCTCCACCAACTCGCCCCGTCGACCTGCCGCATCGCGGCAGCCGAGGGCGTCACGCGCCGTCGCGGCGCGTGCATTGGCGGCCCTGCGGACACCGGCCGAGATCGCGCAGCTTCGCGCCGCAGGTGCCGTGGTGCGTGAGGCGCTCGACGCGGCGCGGGCCGCCTGCATCATCGGCGCGACGACCGCGGACATTGATGCTGCGGCGATGCGCGTGATCGCTGCTCACGGAGCACTGCCGCTCTTTCTCAACTATCCGGCGTCCGAAGCTGACGCGCCAGCGTTCCCGGCATGCACATGTGTGAGCGTGAACGAAGAGATCGTGCACGGCATCCCCGGCGCCCGCGTCATTCGTGACGGCGATCTCGTTTCGGTGGACTGCGGCGTCAAGCGTGGCGGCTGGTGCTCCGATTCGGCGATCACAGTTCCGGTGGGTGCCGTTGGAGCCGAGGGGCTCGCGCTTCTTGACGCCGCCGAGCGTATGCTTGCGACAGCGATTGCGATGGCAAAGCCCGGCGTCCGCTGGAGTGTCATCGCGGAAGCAATGCAGAAGATCGCGGTGGCAGCGAATCACGGTTGCGTGGTCGAGTATGTCGGTCACGGGATCGGCCGCTCGCTGCACGAGTCGCCGCAGGTTCCGAACTGGCTCAGCCGGGATCTGCTGCGAACCGGTGACTTCACCCTGCGGGCCGGCATGGTGCTCGCAATCGAGCCGATGCTGACGCTCAAGACGGTCGGCGGGGCTGTCGGGGGTGTTGCCGGCGTGGATGATGATGGATTCCCGATCGGCGTTGAAACCCGCCGCCTCGCCGACGGCTGGACCGTCGTCGCCGCGGACGGATCACCGGCCGTGCATGTTGAACATACCGTCGCGATCACCAGTCGCGGCTGCGAAGTGCTTTCGATCCTCCCGGCTGCCGACGCAGCTTTGCGGGGGATCGACAGCGAAATCCTGTCCGGAGCAGTCAGAGGTCGGTCGTTCAGTCTCCCATCCCTGTGTGGGTGAGAGTTCCGCGAGTCGACGCAAGGCCCCTATGTCAAAAGAAGAGAAGATCACCCTGGATGCTGAGGTCACTGAAGCGCTGCCTGACGCGATGTTTAAGGTAAAGCTCCAGAACAACCAGGAGATCCTCGCCTATGTGAGCGGCAAGATGCGCAAGTTTTTCATCCGCATCCTGCCGGGCGACAGAGTCACGATTGAGATCAGCCCCTACGACATGACCAAGGGCCGGATCATTTATCGATACTGATTGCGTGTAGAGAGTGTATGGTTGGAAGAAGTCAGGGTTTCTCGAGCCTGCTTCCTCGGTTCAGAATCCCTTTAGACCACCCCGAGATATCGAGCCATTGGAGTTTGTTATGAAGGTCCGCTCAAGCATCAAGCGCCGCACGAAGGACTGCCAGATTGTGGTCCGCAAGGGCAAGCGCTTTGTGATCAACAAGAAGAACCCCCGCCTCAAGCAGCGGCAAGGGTAAGATGTTCCCTTCCGCCCGAATTTCGGGCCGAAGGTCTCCCATGAGTCCATTGACTGACTGACGCAGCCCACGAGAGAGCTTTCGACCATGCCCCGTATCGCCGGCATCGACATTCCTGAGAAGAAGAAGATCCTGTTCGCCCTTCAGTACATTCATGGCATCGGCCCGAAGTTCGCGGCTGAGGTCCTGAAGAAGGCCGAGGTGGATCCGGATCGGCGCGCCAACGAGCTCGACGACCGCGAGATCTCGACGATCGCCACGATGATCGACCAGAGCTACGTGGTCGAGGGGGCGCTCCGCCGTCAGGTGCAGCAGGACATTCAGCGGCTCAAGGAAATCAAGTGCTATCGCGGCGATCGCCACCGTAAGGGTCTCCCGGCCCGCGGTCAGCGCACCCGAAGCAACGCCCGCACACGCAAGGGCAAGAAGAAGACTGTCGCAGGCAAGAAGGGCGTGAAGGGTTGATGCGTGCGCGGCGTGCACTTTGCCGCGTGACCAGCCTGTGGACCGTTTGAGACAACGACCGATCGAGACTACCTATGTCGACTCCCACCCATGCTTCCGGCGGCGGCGCTGCGAAGAAGAAGATCCGCAAGAACATCATCAAGGGCATCGCGCATGTGAACGCGACGTTCAACAACACCCAGATCACCATCACCGACGTGAATGGCGAAGTCCTTGCATGGGATTCGGCAGGCACCGTCGGGTTCAAGGGTGCCCGCAAGTCGACACCGTTCGCCGCGTCCCGCGCCAGCGAGAAGGTCGCGAACAAGGCTCGCCGCATGGGCATGAAGGAAGTCGAAGTGCGGGTTCGTGGCCCAGGACCGGGTCGTGAAAGCGCAGTGACCGCACTACAGGCAAACGGCCTGAAGGTCACGGCGATCGAGGATCACACCCCGATTCCGTTCAACGGCTGCCGTCCGCCGAAGAAGCGTCGCGTTTGATGTGAACATACTCCCGCTCGTCGCTGCGAAAGCGGCTGCGAGCGATTCTTCATCTCGGTTTTTGGATCCGTTGCCCGTCACTCAGAAGGGACCCCACGTCGCCGGCAGGCCGTTAGCGGGTTTCCGTGCGGTTTCGGGCTTCTCACTCGGCTCCGCCTGTTCGCAGGTTGGAGCGTCACTGCCGGATGTCTGGAGTCATTGTGATGCACGTTCGTTGGCGTGGCCTTGAGCTGCCCGCAAAAGTCATCGTCGATCAGCAGTCCCGCTCGCTCTCGTTCGGCCGATTTATCGCCGAACCATTCGAGCGTGGTTTTGGCATTACCGTCGGCAACAGCCTGCGGCGCATTCTCCTCTCGAGTCTTGAAGGCGCGGCCGTCACGAAGGTCTCGATCAAGAGCCAGGGCAAGATGATCACGCATGAGTTCTCGACGATTCCCGGCGTCCTCGAGGATGTCACCGACATCCTGCTGAACGTCAAGGGTCTCATCGTGAGCATGGAAGGCGACGAGCCCAAGCGGCTCCGCCTCGCGGCCGAGGGTCCCGGCGACGTGACCGCGGAGCTGATCGAGGGCGATTCCTCCGTCACGATCCACAATCCCGAGAAGATCATCGCGACGCTCACCGACGCGATCGACTTCGAGTGCGAGTTCACGGTCAAGAAGGGTCGCGGATACCAGCCGGCGAGCGAGCAGTACTCGCGCGATCAGGAGCAGGTCATCGGCGAGATCCCGATCGATGCGATCTTCTCGCCCGTGCAGCGCGTCCGCTATCAGTGCGAAGACACGCGCGTCGGCCAGCGGACCAACTATCAGAAGCTCGTGCTCGACGTGTGGACCAACAGCACCGTGACGCCCGAAATGGCGGTCGTCGAAGCTGCGAAGATCATGCGCAAGCACTTGAATCCGTTCGTCCAGTTCGAGGCGATGGGTGTGGCGACGGTGTCGAGCGAAGTGCTCGGCAAGGCTGGCGCCGATGAAGAGTTCTCGCGCAAGCTCAACACGCCGGTGACCGATCTTGATCTGTCCGTGCGTGCGTCGAACTGCCTCGAGAGCGCGAAGATTGCAACGGTTGCCGAGCTCGTGAAGAAGACCGAGGACGATCTGCTCGGTGTGCGATCGTTCGGCAAGACATCACTGCGCGAAGTGAAGAGTGTGCTCGAGGCAATGGGCCTCAGCCTCGGAATGCAACTGCCTGACGGGTTCAGCCAGTAAGCCGTCGGCCATCGCCGGCCGACAGTGTGAATTCGATTGATTTGACGCGGATCCGCATACACGCGGCACCGCTGGACTGAAGGAGTTCCCCATGCGTCACCGTATCGCCGGCAAACAGCTCTGCGTGAAGAGCGCTCATCGTCGAGCCATGCTGCGAAATCTCGCGGCCGGTCTCTTCGAGCACGGCCAGATTGAAACCACGCTCCCCAAGGCGAAGGCTGTGCAGCGCTTTGTCGAGAAGCTGATCACGATTGCGCGGACGAAGAGTCTCGCGAGCCGTCGCCTGCTGGTTTCCCGTCTCACCGACCGCAAGCTCTTCGCGTGGGTCGCCGATCCGAACGTGAAGGACCCGAACAAGAAGGCTTCGGCGTTCTGGGATCTCCCAGCCGAGAAGGACATCGAGTTCAACCGCTACGGCGAACTCCGCAAGTCGCCGCGCCTCGTCGAGCACGTGCTCACCAAGGTCGCGCCGCTCTTCGCGAACCGTCCGGGCGGCTACACCCGCATCATCAAGCTCGACAAGCATCGCCTCGGCGATGCGAGCGACCTAGTGCTCCTCCAGTTGGTCGGCAAGGAAGACGGCCCGCAGGTCAGCGGCCGCAAATCAAATCGCCGAGCGACCGCCGACAAGCGCACGGCGTTTGCAGCGAAGATCCGCAAGGCGGCGGAGAAGGTCGGGGCGTGAGGCCCTGAACGTCTGACGCTGGATTGAAGAATGAGATTTACAAGCGAGCCTTGAAAGAGGCTCCCTTGTTTTTTGGGTCTTCAGGCTTTCCTGTGGGTGACGCTGCCGCGTTCCGCAGCCCGGGCTCCGTCCGCAGGCCGGCGCCAGAGAAAAGGAAGGCCATCTT
>JAWXBD010000029.1:0-2743 GCA_034439815.1 Phycisphaerae bacterium | reverse complement strand
CCCGAGTCGAAGACGGGCATTGCCGAAAGCTGATGACGGAGGTACTCGCTGCCGTTCGCGCGGCTGACCTATCGACTCCCAACGATTGGACTTCGGATCGTCGGGGCGACAGGCTCCGCAACGTGATCGCATCACTGGACGAGCGGTCGCGTCGTCAATGGGCTGCGGTCGAAGCTCGCGATCTGGGGTGGAGCGGTGTGACACCGGCGCGTCCTCTTGCCATCAAGGACCCGGCTCGCTCTCGCGATGAAGTGCAGAGGCGCTCTCGTACTCGCCTGCCAAGAGCGCATACAGCGCGATGCCGCTCGCCACGCTGACGTTCAGCGAGCGCTGCTCGCCGTCCTCATCGCTCGCAGGCGCTGGAATCTTGTAGCGTCGATCGCATGCCGCGAGCACTTCCGCGCGGATGCCGCGAGCCTCGTTGCCAACGATGAGCGCGATGGATCCGTCGCGCGGCAGCTCGCTCACCGGTCTGGCGTCGGCAGTGAGCTCCAACGCCGCGACGTGGACGCCGCGCGCACGGATCCGTTCGATGTCGGCGACGAGATCACGGCTGATTCCCCACGGCATGTCGAAGACGCGTCCCATCGAGAAGCGGATCGTCTTGCGCAGCAGGGGATCGGCGCAGTCGTGTTCGAGCAGAATGCCGTGGACACCGAAGCACGACGCGTTGCGGAACAGACCGCCGACGTTATCGACCTGGACGATCCCGCTCGCGACCAGCAACCGGAGGGATACACCGTCCGGCAATGAAGCGAACAGGTCGTCCGACGAAGGTGGATGCCATGTGCGCCTGCCGATCGCCAACGCGCCGCCATGGAAGCGATATCCGCTGAGCTGTGTGATCGCCGCCTCGCTCGCAAGAAACACGCTGATCACTTCAGGCCGCGCCTGCACTGCATCGGCAAACGCAGGCCAGAGCGACGTGGTGGTCAGCATCGCGCTGCACGCCCAGCGGCTCCGCAGAAAGCGACGGACGACGCGCGGGCTCTCGACGATGAATACGCGGTCGTTGCCGCGCAGGTCACGGTCACGGGTGTTCTGGAACTGTGCGAGGGCCATCACAGCCGACGCGTCGAGCCCGGTCGTGTCGATGCCGCCACTGTCGACATCCAGAGGGCGTTCGATCAGCTGCGTCGGTTCGCATGCGAGCATTGTCGGCTCACGGTTGTGGGGCCGCGCCGCGCGGAGACAGGTCCGTGCGCCACTGCCATAGTGCATGCTCCATCGTCGAGAAACGGTCCATGGTTTCGTTGAACTGATGGATGCTCTCGACGATCTCGTCGGCTCCGATCTGTCCGGCTTGACCACCAAGTGATCGATACTTCCGCAGCGCCACTTCAGCAGCACGCGCTTCCGAAATGCCGCGCAGCAGCGTTCGCATCGTGTCATCCAGTGCGTCTAGCTTCCTGTCGCTGCGCGTGCCGCTGGGAAGCAGCACTTTCCACGGAGCGGCCGTACCTTCGGCGAGCAATCGTGCGAACTCCTCGGCGGCAAGAATCAGGTCGGCGCTGATCTCACGGAACCCCAGCTCGTCGACCAGCGTTCGCGCCCGCGCGCGGATTGCCGTCACGATCGTCTGGACGCGTTGCCATTGTTCTTGAGCGCGCGTGAACAGCGGTGAGATTGCTCGCGCTTCCTCTGTGGCGGAGGCCCAAGCCTGACCCGCCTCGGCGAACGTGCGACGCAACGTGGCCCACTCGCCGTTGTCCGTGGAAAATGGTTGCGCCGTCAGGTCGTATGCAGCGCGCACGACCTTGAGTTCTTCAAGCACCTTTTCGAGTTCGCTGCTGATGAGGGAATAGCGTTCGATCAGCGCAGTCATCCGCTCGAGCGTTGCCGGCCACGTGGCGCGAAGGTCGTCGCGCAGGCCGGCTGCTTCCACCATCAGCGCATCTCCGCGCGACCGCGCGTCGCCCAGGAGGGGTGGCCAGGTGTCAGTCGCCCTGATCACGCGCTGCGTGGTGTCATACAGCGCCGTTCGGGACGCGGACGAAAGGAACACGCTGGCATCCGCGGGACCCTCGCCCACGGACACCTCGCTGCCTTCGGCAAGCGGAAGTCGTGTCTGCGTCGGCTCGCCGGGATCGTAGAAATTGATCGAAGTCTGATTGGAGACCGGATCGCGCGAGAACCGCGCGGTGGCGCCTGGAAAGAGCGGGGGATCCGGTGTGATCTCGATGCCGACGATGAAAGACAGTCGCCCGTCAGGCCCGGGTCGGTCATCGACGCCGGTGACGCGCCCGCGTTCGAGTCCGGCGATCAGGACGGGCGTTCCGCGCGCGACCCCTGATAGGTCTTCCTCCCCAGAAATTCGAAACTCGTACTCAAGCTTTGGCGGCCCCGTCATCGTTGGCAGGATGATTGCGGTGGCGGTGAGTCCGGCGATCGTCGCCAAGGAGAAGATGCCGGCGAGCACATCGCTTCGTTCGTTGCGTCGAATTGCGCCGCGCTTGGCCAAATCACTTCTCCCCCGTAAGCGCACCGTAGAGTCGGCGCTGCGCTTCCTCGTAGCGATCAACCGCCCCGATCAATGACTCCTGCAGACGCCGCTTCAGCTCGGGATCGCCGTCGAGGAGATCGGGGCGGACCTTGATGAGTTCCTCCACGCTCGCCGACGCTGCCCGCACATCGCCGGTCGCTGCAACGAATGCGCGCGTCGCTTCATACAGCTGCTCGTGCGCGAGCACGTCGACCGACGGGCGATACAGGAGCCGCCACGGGCTCCGCCGCACTTCAATGG
>JAWXBD010000028.1:0-10324 GCA_034439815.1 Phycisphaerae bacterium | reverse complement strand
TCCCCGACGTCATCGCCGGCGTCCTCTTCGTCGATGGAATCAAACCCGAAAAACTCGCCGCGTGATCATGTTCTCATCCACAACTCTTGACAATACCTCCTGTTTGTCATCGTCGCGGTGTTCGTTGCGGGTCTGATGGTGGGCCGCACACCCGAGTATCTCGGCAAGAAGATTGAGCCGTTCGAGATCAAGATGGCGGCAATTGCGATCCTCGGACCCTGCGCGCTCGTGCTCATCGGCACGGCAATCGCGGTGCTCGTGGACGCCGGCACGACCGCGGTGAGCAACCCTGGCCCCCACGGATTCAGCCAGATCCTGTACGCGTTCTCGTCTGCATCCAACAACAACGGGTCCGCGTTTGGCGGCATCTCCAGCAATACACCGTTCTACAACACGGCCCTGGGACTGTGCATGTTCTTCGGCCGATTCCTCGTGATGCTGCCGGTGGTTGCCATCGCCGGGTCACTGGCCGCGAAACAGAAAACGCCTGCGACGTCAGGCACCCTTCCGACGCACACGCCGCTGTTCGTCGTGCTGCTGATTGCTGTCGTGGTCATCGTCGGTGCATTGACGTTCGTGCCATCCCTCGCGCTCGGACCGATCGTCGAACATTTGCAACTCTACTCGTGAGATGTCCGTCATGTCCCGCTCCACCACACTGTTTTCCACGGCGATCGTCCGTGAAGCGCTCATCTCGGCGCTCGTGAAGCTGAACCCGCGCACGCAGCTGTGCAACCCCGTGATGCTCGTGGTCTACGTCGGCAGCATCGTCACGACCGGGCTCTGGTTGCAGTCCCTGATCGGCACCGGTGAGGCGCCGTCGATGTTCATCTTCGGCGTCAGCATCTGGCTCTGGTTTACCGTGCTCTTCGCCAATTTCGCGGAAGCAATGGCTGAAGGACGCGGCAAGGCGCAGGCCGCCAGCCTGCGATCGGCCCGGACCGATGTGAAGGCGAAGCGACTGAATGAACCGCGTCATGGCGCCGTACAGGCGCTTGTCAGCGCCGCGGTGCTCCGCAAGGGCGATGTGGTGCTTGTCGAAGCGGGGGATGCTGTGCCAGGCGACGGCGAAGTGGTCGAAGGAGTCGCGAGCGTCGATGAGTCCGCAGTGACCGGTGAGTCCGCACCGGTGATTCGTGAATCGGGAGGCGATCGTTCCAGCGTGACTGGCGGCACGAAGGTCCTTTCCGACTGGCTTGTGGTGCGCATCGTCGCCAACCCTGGCGACTCGTTCCTCGACCGCATGATCGCGCTCGTCGAAGGCGCGAAGCGTAAGAAGACGCCCAACGAGATCGCACTCGACATTCTCCTCGCGGCCTTCACGATCATTTTCCTGCTGGCGTGCACCACGCTGCTTCCGTTCTCCATGTACGCCGTGCAGGCCGCCGGGGCCGGCGCGCCCTTGACAGTAACGGTGCTGGTCGCGCTCCTCGTCTGCCTCATCCCGACGACCATCGGCGGTCTGCTGTCATCGATCCGAATCGCCGGCATGGATCGCCTCGTGCAGGCGAACGTGATTGCGACGAGCGGCCGCGCGGTCGAAGCGGCGGGCGACGTCGACGTGCTGCTCCTCGACAAAACTGGCACGATCACGCTCGGCAATCGGCAGGCGGCACAGTTCATTCCGGTCGACGGCACCGACGAGCGCGACCTCGCCGACGCTGCGCAGCTCGCATCACTGACTGATGAGACCCCCGAAGGGCGCAGCATCGTGGTGCTCGCGAAGAAGTACGGATTGCGCGAGCGCTCGATTCATGAACTCGATGCACACTTCGTGCCTTTCTCGGCGCAGAGCCGCATGTCGGGCGTGAACGTCGGTGGGCGGGAGATCCGCAAAGGCGCTGCAGAGGCCATCGAGGCGTATGTCTCTCGGCTCGGTGGCACCGCCTCACACGCGGCGCGCCGTGCTGTCGACGAGATCGCCAAGCGCGGCAGCACACCGCTCGTCGTCGCCGATGGCACCGGCCGCACGCTCGGCGTCATCGAACTGAAGGACATTGTGAAAGGCGGCATTGCCGAACGATTCGCGGAACTGCGCCGCATGGGGATCAAGACCGTCATGATCACCGGCGACAATCCTGTCACCGCAGCGGCGATTGCGGCCGAAGCGGGCGTTGACGACTTTCTGGCGCAGGCGACGCCCGAACGCAAGCTCGAGCTGATTCGCAGCTATCAGGAAGGCGGTCGTCTCGTGGCGATGACCGGTGACGGTACGAACGACGCGCCTGCTCTCGCCCAGGCCGACGTCGCTGTCGCCATGAACACCGGAACGCAGGCTGCAAAAGAAGCGGGCAACATGGTGGACCTCGACAGCAATCCGACGAAACTGATCGAGATCGTACGTATTGGCAAGCAGCTGCTCATGACGCGCGGATCGCTGACCACGTTCTCGATCGCGAATGACGTCGCGAAGTACTTCGCCATCACTCCCGCAGCGTTCGCAGCGACCTATCCCGCTCTCGACGCGTTGAACATCATGCGGCTTGAGCCGGCGACTGCGATTCTATCTTCGGTGATCTTCAACGCCTTGATCATCGTCGCGCTGATTCCGCTCGCCCTCCGCGGTGTGCGCTATCGATCCGTTGAGGCGTCGATCCTTTTGCGCAACAACCTGCTCGTGTACGGACTCGGCGGATTACTGGTGCCGTTCGCCGGCATCAAGATCGTCGACGTCATCGTGTCGTCGCTGCCGCTGGGACTTTGACTGGAGCCTGATCATGTCCACTGTTCTGCGTCCTGCCGCCGTCATCTTTCTCGCGCTCTCCATCATCACGGGGATCCTGTACCCGCTCTTGATCACTGCGGTCGCGCAGGTCGCATTTCCGTTCCAGGCGAACGGCTCCATCATCATGGAAGGTGATAGCGCGATCGGGTCCGCGCTGATCGGCCAGGAGTTCAGCGATCCCGCGAACTTCTGGGGACGGCTCTCGGCGACCGGACCGGTACCCTACAGCGCCTTTCACGCGGCGACGCTCACGGGCTCCAGCGGAAGCAATCTCGCCCAGAGCAATCCGCAGACTGTCGTCAACGCCAAGGCGCGGATCGACGCGCTGCGCAGCGCCGAGACGAGCGTCGGACTGGAGCGGTCACCGCGCCCGATCCCGGTCGATCTCATCACTGCTTCCGGCAGCGGGCTCGATCCGCATATCAGCGAGGCCGCCGCCGAGTATCAGGTTGCGCGCGTAGCGAAGGCGCGCGGACTGACGGAAGAGTCTGTCCGTTTCCTCGTGCAGGCGCACACGCGCGGGCGGCGATGGGGGATCATGGGCGAACCGGTGGTCGATGTGCGGGCGCTCAATCGCGCGCTGCCGGCATCTCCTCATGAGTGACGCTCGTCCAGATCCCGCAGCCCTGCTCGCCCGCGTCCGCCGCGAGCAGTCGCGCGCGGAGCGTGGCCGGCTCAAAATTTTCTTCGGCATGGCGCCGGGCGTCGGCAAGACCTACGCGATGCTCGCATCGGCGCATCGGCTCGCCGCCGAAGGGGTCGATGTCGTCGTCGCGATTGTCGAGACGCACGGTCGCACGGAGACGGAGCAGCTGCTGCTCGGGATGGATCTGCTGCCGCGCCGCGAGGTCGAGTACCGTGGTACGACGTTGAGCGAGCTTGATCTTGACGCTGCGATTGCGCGTAAACCGGAAGTGCTGCTTGTCGACGAACTCGCGCACACCAACGCGCCTGGCGGTCGCTTTGAGAAGCGCTGGCAGGACGTTGAGGAGATCCTGCGTGCCGGCATCAATGTGTACACGACCCTGAATGTTCAGCATCTCGAATCGCTGAACGACGTCGTGGCGCAGATCACCGGCGTCAAGGTGCGCGAAACGGTGCCTGACTCCGTCGTCGATGAAGCGGACGAGATCGAGCTCGTCGACCTGCCGCCCGATGTGCTGCTCGAGCGGCTGAAGGCGGGCAAGGTCTACGTGCCCGAAAGCGCCCGCGTGGCTGTCGATTCGTTCTTTCGCAAGGGGAATCTCACGGCCCTGCGGGAACTCGCGCTGCGGCGTACAGCATCGTGGGTCGATACGCAGATGCGTCTGGAGAAGGAAGGTCAAGGCGCGCGGACTGTGTGGCTGACCACCGACCGCGTTCTTGTCTGCGTGTCGCCAAGCCCCAGTGCTGCAGATCTCGTGCGGGCGGCGAAGCGGATCGCGGCCGGTGTCCGATCCGAACTTATCGCGGTGGTGCAGTATGCCCGTTCCCGCAACGTCAGCAAGATCGTGCTCGGCAAAACCGCGCAGTCGCGGTTTCGTCAGCTGGTGGCCGGTTCCTTCATGGATGAATTGATTCGTCAAAGCGGCGAGATCGAAGTTCATGTCCTGCGCGGCGACTCGGGTGCCGGCGTGACGACAGCAGGTGACGCCGCAGCGCCGCTTCCGAGGCGCGTCCGATCATCGCCGATCAAGTACGCCGTTGCGTTCGCCGCCGTGTTGCTGACGAGCGGACTGTGCAGTTTCGCCCTGCAGGATGTGGATCTTGCGAACATCGCGATGCTGTACCTCGCGACAGTGGTGCTCGCGGCAGTGTGGCTGAGCCGAGGACCGGCGGTCCTTGCCGCAGTGTTCGGTGTCGCGGCGTTCGATTTCTTTTCGTTCCGCCGCGGTTCACGTTTGCCGTGGCGGATGTCCAATACCTGGTGACGTTCGCGGTCATGCTCGCGGTGGGACTGCTTATTGCCAATCTGACCACGCGACTGAGCGCGATTGCAGAAGTCGCGCGGCAGCGTGAGGGCCGCACTTCAACGCTCTACGCCATGACGCGCGAACTGACCGCTTCACGCGACGCCGCAGAAGTGGCCGCGGTCGGGGTCAGTCATGTGCATGACACGTTCGTCTGCGACGCAGCAGTCCTGATGCCTGTCGATGCGGCTCACACGTCGAGCATGGATGTCCTCGCCTTCGCCGGTTCTCCCGACTGGCTTGATGAACGCGAGCGAAGCGTTGCACGCTGGACCTTCGAGCACATCAAGCAGGCCGGCAGCGGCACCCGCACGCTGTTATCCTCGGTCGGCCGATTCGTTCCACTGGCCGGGTCACAGGGCAGAATCGCGGTGCTCGCGCTGCGGTCGAGTGAACCGGCCAGCTTTCTGACGACGGAACAATTGCTGCTCCTGGATACCTTCGCCAATCAGATCACGCTCGCACTCGCTCTCGTGGCCCCCCAACCGGCATCGGACAATCATGCGCAATGCAGTGGACAACAACCAGTCTCAGGCAACTTCTGTTCGAGTCATGTCGATCACGGCGCTGCCCACCGTGATACTGGCGATTGCATTGGTTCCGGGATTGGGGTCGGAACCTGCGTCTGTCTTCGCGGGGGTGACAGTGCCCCCGGGCTTCCGCGCCACACTGATCGATCCGACAGTCGCATCGAACTCATTCATCGTGGCGGGGACGCCGGCGCGCGGCTTCAACGCTGACGTGTACCTCACCCTGCCATCCGCACAGCAGATCGTCTCTGTCGATATCGGAGCGTCCGAACAGCCGTTCGCATCGTTCGCCGGGCTCATTCGTTCAGGTCCCGGACTTGGACCGTTCTGGCCGACCATTGACGCGATCGGCAACTACGGCGGCGACATGTTCGTCGATGATGACAAGCCGGGCACCAACGACGCGATCTGGCGTGTGAGTCCGGCCGGCACCGCCACGCCGTTCTCGGTCAACGCAAGCGGAGCGTGGGATAACGATGCGCTCGCGTTCGACACTGTTGGTGTCTTTGGCGGTGATCTCTTCCTCGTCGACGGTGCCAGCGCGTCGCTCTATCGCTTCCAGCCTGATGGAAGCAAGGTCCAGTTCGCCACCGGCATTCCGGACACCTCGGGCGGCATGGCGTTTTCAGCAAGCGGTGCACTCGCTGCCGGTGCCTACATTGTGAACGCGCCGCAGATGCGCATTTATTTTGTTGGCGCGAATCATGTCGAGGGTGCTTCGTCAACGATCTTCACGAACCTGAACGTCGCCGCGACCAGTTTGCGTGTCGCGCCCGCCGGCGCCTTCACCTACGCGGGGCTGTACGCGGCGGTACCGTCGCAGGGCCAGATCGTGCGCGTCGGGAGCGGCGGATCCAACGACGGGGCGTTTGTGGCCGGCCTCCCAGGCTCGTCGATGGACTGTGCATTCTCTGCGGACGGCACGCGACTCTGGATCCGTGCCGGCACGGAGTTGTGGCTCGTCGAGTGCGCGGGAGCAGCGGGGGACTTCAATGGCGACTGCGCCGTGAACGCGACGGACCTGGCGATTCTCCTCGGCGCGTGGGGCGGCGCGGGCGGCGACCTCAACGACGACGGCATCACGAACGCCGCTGACTTGGGCATCCTGCTGGGGGCGTGGACTGGATGATCGTCACGCTTGTCTCTCCGCCCTTGACGACATCCAACCCTCGCCGGCGTCCCAGCCGCTTCTCGTCCGCAGAGTTCGGAGCCATCTTCCGACAAGGAATGCTCACGAACGTCCTCAATCCGAAAGTCGCGCTCTTCTTCCTCGCATTCATGCCGCAGTTCATTGATGCGGACGGCCAGCAGACGTTCTTCGCGTTCATCGCACTGGGCCTGTGCTTCATTGTGACCGGTACGACGTGTTGCCTCATCGTGGTCCGATGTGCGTCGGTTGTGAGTGCGCGGATGCGCAGGAATGCACGTGTCTCCGATGTGCTCAACCGCGCCGCAGGGGCGGTCTTCATCGGGCTGGGGCTGCGACTCGCGACGACGAAGTGAGCGTATCGAGCGAGCTCGATTCAGAGAGCAGCGAATCGGGGCACAAGCAGCATGTGGACCGCGCCGTCGCCGTGTCGGTGTCGGTGCCGGTGTCGGTGCCGGGACCGCTCAGTGTGCGGCGCTCCGGCCGCTGCACACGTTTCAGCTGCTGCACGCCTCTTGCGCTTTTGATACCACACGTCTTGGCCCGCGACGCTGTTGCCCGCGACCCGATTCATTCACTCGCTGCAAACTCTCATGATTTCTTCCATCGCATTGCTGCACGTCCTCGTGATCTCTGCATCGTTCCTGCAAGCGACAGCACCGTCGGTGCCTCCGGGAGCGCTGCCAGCGGAAGAGCAAACCGACCGGCCAGCCGACAAGAAACCGCCGCCCGAGGATGCGCTGACCGCCCCCGTCAGGGTGGTCGCCGATGCCGCTGTCTCTTCAACCGACACCGTGACCATCAACGGCAGCGTCGTTCCATATCGGGTGACCGTCGGGACGCAACCGGTGTGGGACATCGATAACAAGCCCATCGCGTCGATGTTCTACACGTTCTATGAACGCACTGATGTCACCGACAAGAGCACGCGCCCGCTTCTGATTTCATTCAACGGCGGTCCGGGCTCGGCATCGGTGTGGATGCACATCGCCTACACGGGGCCGCGCATTCTGAAGATTGACAGCGAGGGCTTTCCGATTCAGCCCTACGGAATTCAGGAGAATCCGCACTCGATTCTCGATGTCGCGGACATCGTTTACATCGATCCGGTGAATACCGGCTTCTCCCGCATCTTGAACGACGCCAGGCGCGAGCTGTTTTTTGGCGTCATCGAAGATGTCACGTACCTGGCGCGCTGGATCGGCGCGTTCGTGACGCGCAACGGTCGATGGACATCGCCGAAGTACGTGATCGGCGAGAGCTACGGCACGACGCGCGCGGCAGGCCTTGCGGCGCGACTGCAGAGTTCGCAGTGGATGTATCTGAACGGCGTGATTCTTGTTTCGCCGACGGATCTCGGCATTCGACGGGACGGTGTCGTTGACGCTGCGATCCCGCTTCCGTACTACGCCGCGACTGCGTGGTACCACAAGGCGCTCGCCCCGGACCTGCAGCAGCTCGATCTGGATCAACTGCTGCCGCAGGTCGAAGCGTTCACGATCGATCAGCTGCTTCCGGCGATGACGCGCGGCGGATCCTTGGAGCCCGCGCGACGGGACGAGCTGATCACGCAGTACGCACGCTATTCGGGCCTCAAACCGGAGGCGGTGCGCCACCATCACTTCGCGGTGCCACCGTCGTTCTTCTGGAAGGAGCTGCTCCGCGACAAGGGTCTGACGATCGGACGGCTCGATTCGCGCTATCGCGGACTTGACAGCGACGACGCGGGCGACCGGCCCGATTTCGATCCTGCGATGTCCGCATGGAACCACGCATTCGCGCCGGCGATCAACTACTACCTGCGGGATGTTCCTGCGTACAAGACAGACCTGCAGTACTGGCTCTTCGGTCCCGTCCGTCCGTGGAACCAGGAGGACGATCGCACGGGCGAGAACCTTCGCTCGGCGATCGCGGAGAACCCGTATCTGCACGTGCTGGTGCAGTCCGGCTACTACGACGGCGCGACGAATTATTTTGATGCCAAGTTCACGATGTGGAATATGGATCCGGCGGGCCGCTTTCAGGATCGCTTGACGTGGAAGGGGTATCGCAGCGGCCACATGATGTATCTGCGCCGCGAAGACGCCGGTCGCGCGAATGACGACATCCGCGCATTCATTGCTCGGACGATGCCGAGGGAAGGTCAACCGGCGAAGCGGTGATGACATGGGTGGTCGACCCGACTTCGCGCCAGGGCTGCATCGGGCATGCGGCGCGCGATTTCGCAAATCCGCAAGATTCTCCCGGGCGCGATCGCCCCCGAATTCCGCCTGCCCTAGAGGGCGCCTCCGAGTTCGGACGGCGGCCGGCTCAACTTCAAGAGGACTTCCCATTGTTCAATGTGCTCCAACTCCGCGCCGGACTCCTGGCCTGCGCGACGACGACTCTGCTGGGACTCGCGGGGACATCGCACGCCGACGTGACGCACAGCTCGTACGTCAATTCCTCGGTGTACGACTACCGCATCACCTATATGACTGACATCGACCAGCGCCGGACCGGGCTCGGGGACAATGGCGATATGTACTGCGCCCCGGCCGCTGCACTGAACCTCTTCTGTTACGCGGCCAATCATGGCTTCCCGGTCGGAGGGCTTCCGCCCGCGAACTACATGACGAACGGGCAGCACGGATACATGACGGCGTGGCTCGATTTCATTGGCGACCTGATGCAGACCGACCCACAGGACGGCACGACCTGCTGCGTCGACTCCGCGCTGCAATCGCTCGTCAACGGAGCGGTCCTGAAACGCACCACGAAGTACAACAGCTCGAACTACACGCCGGGGCAGGCCCCGATGACCCAGCTCGCGTGCACCGGCTGGATTGTCTCGTTCGCGTACGGAAGGTACACACAGGTCGGCACATTGCTGGGCAATCCGATCTACGCCCGCGGAGGCGGCCACGTTGTTACGTTGACTCGCTCATGGCGTCAGGGCAGTTCGCGGGTGATCAAGTATCGTGACCCGAACAACGATTCGAGTCTGACAACGCAGAGCGCGCATGCGAATAAGGAATACTCGCCCTCGACCGTGACCGGGTGGTTCGGTTCCAGCGGACTGCGGTCGTTGACTCGGCTCTTCAGCGTCGACGGGAATCCCCGCTTCATTGACTCGATCCTGGCCATCCGACCTCTCTTCGGCATCTCGTTCGTCAACACCGGCGACTCGCAGGGCGGCGGCAGCATCAAGGTGCTCGATCCGGTTCCGTTTGAAGGTTCGGAAGGTGCTTTCCAACCGAGCATTTCGATGTCGCCCTTTGTGACCATTGTCGACGTCAATCTGCATCCCGAAGCCACGACGGCGCTGGTGATTTCCAAGTCGGTGTTTCTCCCTTTGTCGCAGCTTCGCACACTCGACCTCCAGACCGGGGCACTGATGACTCTCACGCCCGCGCCACAAGGCCTCGAACGGATTGAATGGTCGGGCAAGGGCTATATCTACGGCTTCAATACGAGCGACGAGTTGTTCCGCCTCGACGCGGAAGGCAACGAGGAGTTCGCCACGACCGCGATCCCCGAGCCGTCGGCGATCGCAGCCGACGATGAGAACGACGCGTTGTGGGTGCTCTCCGTGCCCGAGCGCAAGCTCGTGAAACTGTCGGACGATTTCTCGGAGACGCTGTTGACGCTCATCATTCCGACGAACGTGCCGATGTCGGGCAAGGGTGACGTGATCTTCGATCCCAACAGCGGCTTTCCGTGGATCCGCACCGACGCCAACGACACGATCTACGGCATCAAGCCGGGTGCGACCGCGGGTCCAACGATCTTCCAGGCGTCACTCGGCGTCGTTGACACGCTGTCGATCTCTGACGACCGACTCTACGTGTCGGGTGACGGCGTCGTGAAGGTGTTCAAGCCGACGGCAGCAGGACCCGGTTGGACGCCGGACGCCGCGTCGCCGTTCAACGGGCTCGAGGGGGGCGGGCGCATCGCGATGCTTCGCAACTCGACCAACTACAACCCGGATATT
>JAWXBD010000027.1:0-18093 GCA_034439815.1 Phycisphaerae bacterium | reverse complement strand
TCCCCGACGTCATCGCCGGCGTCCTCTTCGTCGATGGAATCAAACCCGAAAAACTCGCCGCGTGATCATGTTCTCATCCACAACTCTTGACAATACCTCGGCAATTTCAAGACTGGGCCATCCCGAAATTGCACATGTTTCGATATCGTGGTCTGTCGACGTCCAGGTGCGGGAGCGCCGTGTTCGTGGTCAGCATCAACTCTCGGGGGGGGCATCTCTTGAAACTTTGCTTCGCATTTTTTAGTGCACTGTGCGTCCTGTCGTCCTCCCTGTGCCACGCACAGACGCTGCTGGGCCCGACGCCCTACTTGAGCAGCGCGGACAGCCCGTTCGACATCCTGCACAGGACGTTCGTGCTGGAAGACTTCGAAGACGATCTCTTCAACATTCCCGGTGTCAGTTCGAACCTCGGCGACGCAAACGTGATCGGTCCGGGCGGCCCGACCGATTCGGTGGACGCCGATGATGGCGTGATCGACGGCAACGGCACGAACGGCCACTCCTTCTTCAATGGCAGCGGTGCTGTAGGGGTCACGTTTACGTTCGATCCTGTCGTGCTTGGCGGCCTGCCGACTCATATCGGCATCGTGTGGACCGACGGCCTCGGCACCGCCACGTTTGAAGCGTTCGACGCAGGCGGTGCCGTGCTGGGCTCCGTGGGACCGGTGGCGGTCGGTGACGGCAGCTTCTTTGGGACCACCGAGGAAGACCGATTCTTCGGCGTAATTCATGCGGCCGGCATCGCGCAGATCAAGATCTCGCACACCGTGGGCGGCATCGAAGTCGACCACCTCCAGTTTTCGCACGCCCCGGCGTGCAGTGCATCGCCCGACCTCACCGGTGACGGGAACGTCAATGCTGCCGATCTCGCCGTGCTGCTCGGTGCCTGGGGTCCGTGTCCCGCCGGATGCTGTCAGCCCGATCTCGATCAAGATGGCATGGTGAGCGCGGCCGATCTCGCGCTCCTGCTGGGCGCCTGGGGCGGTTGAGCACAACGCCGAGAAGAAGTTTTTCAACGAAGCCGGGATTTTGACTGCGGGTTTCTCGGCCGATTGCGCCCGTCATCTCAGGATGTCAGAGCGTCCCGCCCTGTCCCGTTCTTTCCCCTTACCGAGTGGTCCTGCCATGCTTCAAAACGCCCGCGTTCGCCTTGGGGTCGCCTCGATCGTCGCTGGACTCGCGTTGGCACCGGCCGCACCCGCCGTCGCCGCCATCAAGCAATACGCCATCAACGTCGGCAACGGCTTCCAGGTGCATGGCGCGCTGGACCTCTCGCCTGACGGAACGCCGACGATTCTGACCGCGATGCTGCACGACACATCGTCGACGCAGACCACTCCGACACCGCTGCTCGGCGAGGGCGCGCAGCTCGTAACGATGACGGCGACGAAACTGACGCGCGCGGCGTTCGCGCTCGTGCTCGAGCCTGAAGACTCGGAATTGATTCCCGAGGGACTGGTCGATTCGTTCGGCCTGCTGCAGTTCGATGCCGTGGAATCAAAGTACTACAGCTCGCACTGGGCGCCGGTTACCGATCCACTTGAATACATTCTGAATCCCGCGAGCACGTTGGGCTTTTGCATGACTTTCGATCCGGAGGATCCGGACGTGCATGAAGTGCCGCTTCCCTGCGACCTCGATCTGTTCGTGCTCGAAGGACCGGAGGGAACACTGGAGGGCTTTGTCTTCCTCGAAGGCGCTGACGGGTGCTGGCACCTCAGCTACGCGCCATTGACGATGGGCCCCCAGTTCGACATTCTTCTTGGCGATCCGGTGATCATGCCTTGACTGAGTGCGAGGCTGTCTGGCGCGCGGACGCCACTCCTGCTCACTGCCTCCGCACACCTATCGCCCGCACGCCCGTCGCTCCGCTCTCGATGATCGTCGTGCCGTCCGGTGTCACTGCGAGGTCGAATATGATCGATCCAAAGCCAGGCAACGTCAGCAGCGGCTCGCCGTCGGCGGTGCGCCAGAGGCGAATGAAGCCGTCAACGCCCGCACTGAGGACGCGGTTGGCGCCAGGCCCCCTGGCCAGCGAATGAACATTGCCGACGTGGGCTGGCCGGCGGTGCCACCCATCCTCGGCGCGCCGGAAAGCCACGTCGCCGGAGCGGAATCCGAGTGCGACGCCACCGTCGTCGTCGAGCGCGAGTGCGGTGACTTGATCTCCCGCTCCCAGTTGACACGGCGCTACGGGCCGCAGCGGCGCGCGGCCAGTCCCGTCGAGCGGCGCCAGCCATACGCGTCCGTCCGCGCTCGCCACCGCAACGTGTGATCGCGAGACAGCAATGTGCCTCGCGCCGGGGGCGCTCTCTTCGTCCCCTTCCCGAACGAGCTCCCGATCGCCCACCGACCACCATTGCACTCCGCCATCGAAGGCAATGGTGACACATCGCGTTCCGTCTGACGATCGCGCCATCGCCACCGTTGCGATGTCCTCGGTCCACACGGAGAGGCCTGTTCCGCTCGCGTCGCGCCCCCACAATCCGAGAGCGTCACGCGTCCGCACCGCGATGCGGTCCTGCCGAAGACACGCGACATCGAGGATCTTCGCGACCGGCACGACCCACACCTCGCCAGCCGCGCCGACACCGCGGACCAGGCATTGGTCGTCCGTCACGCGTGCGAAACTGCCTCCGTCCGGCGACACATCAATCGCCTTGCCCGCCCCGACGATTCCCGTTTGGGAAAGAGCGCTATCGACTGCGCCTCCCGCGTCGACCTTCCCCAGTGGCCACACCGTCACCCTCCTTCCGCCCCGGTGGCACCAGACGCGCGGTCCTTCGCCGCGTCGCCGACCATCGATTCCTCCGACGGCCGTCCACGCAGCACCACCTGTCTCGCCCGGCAAGCCGAAGAAGGTGGCGCGCGAGCCGTTGGAGCGCCACCCGCAGATCTCTCCGCCCGCCGATGCCGTCACGAGCCGGCCCTCGATGATCGCGATCTCGGACACGGCGTGTTCGTGCCGGCCGAATACCGGCATCGACGAGTGGCCCGGCGCTCCGTCCGTGAGCGTCCACCATCGCACGCAATTGTCGTTGAATGCCACCGCCAGCATCTGGTCGTCCGCGCTCCATGCGATCGCGCGCGGCTGCGACAATGCTCGATGACGCGTCGTCGCAGCCGTTGCACGTGTCCACTCGAGAACAGACGGGCCTTCGTCGTTGCCAGCGGACTGCATGAGCGATGCGGCGAATCGCTGCGATCGGTTCGCCCATTCGATGTCCGTGGCATACCCCACATGTTGAAACCGTCGTACGACCGTGCAGCGCGGCACGTCAATCACCAGCATCGATGCGTGAAAGATGCGTGCAGGGTCTCGGACCGCTTCGCTCACCGCGAGCAGCTGGCCGTCGCTTGAGAACTTCATGCGGCCGACGCCATCGAATCCTGTCTCGACCACACACTCGCCGGCGCCCCGCTCGCCGGTGCCAGGCCGAGCGTCGAGGATGACCTTTCCTTCGAGCGCAAGGGCGACGTCACCGTTTGGCCCGACCGCGGCGCAGGACGCAGTCGTCACAGACGAAAGCTCCAGCGGCGGAGCAATGACGCGACCGTCGTTCGCGCTGTACCGAAGGGCGCGCACGCCACCACTTGACGCAGCGATGATCGACAGTTCGCCTCCCATTGCCCGCACCGCAAGCACGCGGCCATCGCCGAGATTGATCTCGACAAGGGGCGGTGCCACCTGGGCCTTGAGCCAGTGCCACTCCCAGCCCCGGAGCGCCGGGTCGCATGCCTCAAGTACCTCGGCCGCCGCCGACGGCAGGGGCGCCTGCAGAAGCAGCATCGCGCGCGAGATCTGCCCCAGATACACCTGGTCGGTCAAGATTGCCTCGGCCCTGACAGTGGCCGCTTCGGCGCGCGTCGCGCGCGACAGCAGCGAGACGGCCGCACCGCCCGAGGCCAGCGTCAGTGCAATGGCCGCAGCTCCCGCCAGCATTCGCCGATGACGCCAGCACAGCGTTCGAAGAAGATAGCCCGTAGTTGGTGACCGCGCCCTGATCGGTTCGCCGGAGGCCGCGGCCCGCAGATCGCTCGCAAGCGCTGCAGCACTTGCGTAGCGCCGCGCCGGATTCTTCTCGATGGCTGCGCGAATGACCGTCTCGAAATCACCGCGCAGTGCGCGATTCACTCCTGCCGGCGATCGTGGCGTCTCATCGCGAATGATCCGGACCGCTTCGGGCAGCGCGATGTCGTGCAGCGCCACGGCGCGCGCACCGCTCAGCGCTTCGTAGATGATCAATCCCAGCGAGTAGATGTCGCTGCGCGCATCGACATCATCCGAATGCGCGCACGCCTGCTCGGGACTCATGTAGGCCAGCGTTCCGAGCACGCGACCAGGTGCCGTCACCATGGATGCAAGGCCGGGTTCGCTCACCCGCGCGAGTCCGAAGTCGAGCACGTACGGTCGATTCTCGGCGTCCAGCATGATGTTGCCGGGCTTGAGATCGCGATGGACGATGCCTCGCACATGCGCCGCATGCACGGCGTCGCAGACAAGTGCCATGACGGCGACGCGCGTGGCCAGAGGCGGCGACTGCTCCGCGAGCCACCGATCGAGTGTGCGCCCGCGCACCAGCTCCATCGCAAGCCAGTGAAGCCCGTCAGGCTCGCGCCCCGCCTGCAGCACCGCCACAATATTGGGATGCTGCAGGCGCGCGAGCGTTGCGGCTTCGCGGCGAAATCGCTGCAGGGACTCGTCTTCCCCGGGCGCCGGCCGGAACAGCTTCAGCGCCACTGATCGGCGCGGCTCTTCCTGCTCCGCTTCATACACCACGCCCATTCCGCCACGCCCAAGCACGCGCACGAGCCGGAAGGGTCCGACCTGGCTCCGCTGCAACCCACTTTCCGAGCACTCAATCTCCTCAACGGAGACGGCGTCGCCGAGCGGTCGGCCGAGCGCAGGACTCGCGAGAAACCCGTCGTCGTTCGAATTCTTGAGGAGCGACTCAAGCTCTCGACGCAGCGCTTCATCATTGCCGCAGAGTTCATCGAGCAGCGCAGGCCGCGCGGCACTCGGCGTCTCGAGGAGCCGTTCGAGCGCGGCGCGCACAACACTCCACCTTGGATCATTCACGTCTCGCCACCCTCGGCACCCTTCGACAGCGCGCGGCGCAGCCATGCTCGCGCCATCGTCCAGTCGCTTTCGACCGTGCGCTTCGAAAGCCCCAGGGCGACTGCCACCTCATCGACAGTGAGCCCGCCAAAGAAGCGAAGCGTCACGACTCGTCCAAGGCGCGGATCCATGCGTTCCAGCTCCTGCAGAGCGTGTTCCAGCTCGATGACGTCGACACCTGATCCGCCGCGCAGCGCCGCGACGTCGCCCAGCGACGTGACGTATTCGAGCGAGACGCGCTCGGCCGCTCCTCCGCGCTTCAGTGCCAGCCGCCGGCGCGCGTGCTCAATCAAGATGCGCCGAATGGACTCTGAGGCCGCAGCAAAAAAGTGAGATCGACTCGCAAACTCGCCGCCGGACGCCCGCAGTCGCATGTACGCCTCGTTGACCAGGGCGCTTGGCTGCAGGCTGTGGTTGGCACGCTCGTCCCGCAGGTGCCGCTTGGCGAGCGACTTGAGCTCGCGATAGACCTCAGGGAGCACCTCGTCGACGCGCAGCGAGCGGTCCCCCGTCGGTTCATGAACTGGATCGCTGTCAGGGGTCACAGGGTTCCCAATGCGCAGGTGCGTGCAGCCATCATGACGCAGCATACGAGATGCGTTCATGATTCCGCTGCGGACTTTTCGCGACCTCCACGCATGACGAGTTGTCGAGTTGTCGAGTTGTCGAGTTGTCGAGTCCTTACCTCCACTCTCAATCAAGGAGAACCGCATGCGATTGATGAAGCGTTTGATGAGGCGATTGATGCAGCCCGTCGTGTATGCGATCTGCGCAGTGAATGTGGCGTATGTGCCGCTCTCAGTTTCGGCCATGGGACAGGTCATCGTGGGGCCGCCACAGGTCGGAACGCCCATTCCCCTGATCACGGGGTCCGATGTGCTCGCGGCGCAGGAGGAGACATTCGAGGCGCTATTTGGCGTTCCCTACGACCCCAACAGCTGGACCTATCCGCTCGACACGGTGATCACCGGTAACGGGGCGTACACCGGGCAGAACGAACTCGGCCAGCCGTTCGACTTCAACGTCGTGGCCAGCGTGAATGTTCCGATCAGCAGCCTGACCGACCTGTCGCCGACACAGCAGCAGTTTCTCATCGACAACAACTTCGCGTTCACCTCGGTGATCGCGCAGATGTCCACGGACCTCACCACGGTCGGCGTGACAGGGCTCGCGATCTCGCAGGCTAATGCGGTCGTTCCCTTCGATTCGCGATTCGTGCTCAGTTACACGATCGACAACGACAATCCCATCTTCTGGCCGGACACAGTGCCGCTGACCGGATCGCCCGACGGGGGCGGCGGGAGCGAGTCCGCCGGCATTTCGACTCCGATCTTCATTCCGATCTTCTGCCCCGACGCTCGATGCGTCGACGACTGCAACGACGCCTACGACGACGCCGTCGAGGATGCGACTGATGCCTTTGATGCCGCAGTCGAGGCGGCGGACGCCACGTTCGACGCGGCCGTCAGCACGGCGGCGGCTACGCAGGCCTCGGCGCACGCGACGGCGCAGAGCACCTACAGCGCCGCGGTCGCACCGCATTACGCGGAGTACGAGTCTACGAAGACAAGCCAGGCGCTGATCCTCGCGGGGAAGCTCACGGCCGCGACGCTGACGCTGACCGCGGTGAACGCGGCGTGCTTGATATCGACTGGGTGGACCTGGTGGACCGGCGGACTGGCGACGCTCGCGTGCGCACTGCTGGCGCACGCCGGGTATGCAAGCACGGTGCACTCGGCGGTAAGTGCGTATGAAAGCAAAATGCAAATTGCCGAGACCACACTGGCCGCCGCCATCGCGCCGCATATGGCCACGTACGCGGCCGCGGTGGCGGCGGCCGACGCGGCCTACGACAGTGCCGTCGCCGACGCTGAAACAGCGCGGAACGACGCATACGAGGACGCGCAGACAGCGCTCGACGAGGCTCTTGCGGCGGCTGCGGAGGATCTCGAAGACTGCCTCGACGACTGTCCGTACGTCATCTGCGGCTGGATCATCTTCTGGATTCCGTTCTGAGCCGGCACAGCTGCAGAGCACGTCCGCACGAGGCGGCCGGTGTCACCCGTCGGTGACGCCGGCCGCGTCGTTGCCCGCGCGCGGATGCCGCCGAACGCCGAGCCTGATCCAGAATGTCGACCGCAATCAGATTCAGTTCAAGGCTCGACAGCGGATCGACGCTGCACTTCCCGCGGACGACGTTCCGCAGGTAGGTCCACTCATCCTGGAGATGCGGGGCCTTGGTCCCGGGCGTGCGCGGTTCGCGCGGCCCGTCCACTGCCCTGCTAAACAGTTCGTCCCACTTCGCGGCGTGCACCGAACCCGTCTCGGTGTAGACGTCCATCTCCTTGTTGTCGTGCGTCCATGCCCATGATGCCTGAACGACCGAGGTAGCGCCCGGATACATGATCACGATCGTTGCATCGTCGTCGACGCGCGGATACATCGCGGGCTTGAGCGTGGTCGCGCTGGCGGTGACGCTCGTGGGACGCGCGCCGTTCATGAGCCACGTCGAGAGGATCGCGCCGTAGCAGCCAAAGTCGACGATGGCGCCGCCGCCGTTGGCATCCGGATCGGTCAGCCACGCAAGAAACTTCGGCGAGCAGCCGATCTCCTTCGGTCCCTTGTGTCCATGGCGAAAGATCAATTTGCGAACGGGCGCCATCGCTCCCGAATCGACGAGCCGCTTCGCTTCGCGCACCGACGCGTACCAGCTGGTTTCATAATTGGTCAGCACGAGCACGCGGTGCTGTGCTGCGAGCTGCGCCATCCGCTGCGCGTGTTGATTGCTGAACGCCAGCGGCTTCTCGACCAGGAGATGCACGCCGCGCGGCGCGCACGCCTCGACGGCCATCACGTGATCCCTGATCGAGGTCATGACGCTGACCGCTTCCGGCTTCGCTGTGTCGAGCATGTCTTCCAGCGAAGCGTGATACAGCGAAGGATCGAGCTTGTATCGCGCCGCCAGTCGATCGAACAGCGCGCGATCCGGCTCGACGACACCGACGATGCGGATGTCTTCGCGCTTCGATGCGTGCGCGAGCAGCCCGTGCACATGGTCATGCACCATGCCCACGATTCCGATGCGGAGCGGGCCGGTCTGCAAGGAGAACGTGGGTCCAGTCATAGAAGTCGGCACAGCTTGAAACGCGCGCGTGTCGGACGAAACGAGAAGGCTCAGGCAAACGAGCAGGCTCAGCGCCAGCGTCCGCAACCGGACGGCTGCAGAACTGAGTGTGGAATGCAGCATGGTCGCAGCGTACGGACGATGGGAACTGTTCGCAGCCGGCGCTGCGATTGATGCCACAGACGACTCCCGCCGACATCCTCACTCACACAATCCCCACGACGCCAGCAGCAGCGACAGATCCGCAGCGTCCACGTCGCCGCTGTCGTCGAGGGCGGCGGGTCCCGTTGTCCCCCACGCGCCGAGCAGCAGCACGAGATCCATCGGACCCACGAACCCGTTGCCGTTGAGATCCTCGCCGCAATACACCGGCCCCTTGCCCGTGTTGACGCCTGGGATGATTGCGGTGTTCTCAAACTCGTCGAACATCGCGATAGCGGCGTAGTACGTGGGAGCACCGAGCGGCGCGACGACAACTGACGCGCCTCGGACATCGGCCACAGCTGATCGATCGACGCCTGTGCAAGCACCGGGGTTCCGTCGGCAACACCGCCCGCCATGATCATGCCGGCGAAACGATCGATCTCCGTCGCGGTCGATCGCGCGCCGCCCGCGACAGCCGGATTCGGCGCGAACTGCTGATAGTCGGTCAGCGGCATGGCGCAGGCGTCGAGAATGCGCTCTCGCGCCAGTGTTTCCCACGGCATGCGGGCTTGCACTGCACACGCGTATCCGACAATCTGCATGCCGTTGCCGTCGTATGCGAGCGCGGTCCCGGGCGGAAACGATTGCTCGCCATTGCTGGCAATCGCGAACGCCGATTGAGCGAGCGTGAGCGGCAGAAGACTCCTCTACCACGTGCGCGAGGGCGATGCCTGCCCAGCACAATGGCAACAACGCGGCCCCGCACCGTCTCCCGCGTCCCAGCCATGTACATGATCCGCTCGCTGGGTCAAAAGGCGACGATCAGGGCATCATCACCGGCGCCCGCGTGGCCGATCGGGAGCGGCGGACCTTCCATGTCAACGGGAGTGCTCGCCTCGAGAAGCGCCCAATCGCCTCGATGGAGGTTCGTCACGGCCACGATCGCTTCCATCGTTCCTTCAGACAGCTCCCGGTGCAGCACAAAGGGCTGGTCGGTACCGAGTGCCATCGTCGCGAAGCGCACCATCGCAGGGGCGCCTTCACTCAGCAGCACCAGACGGCCGCTATCGGGAAACTGCGCGTGAAGTGGTTCTCGAGAAGTTTGGCATCGATCTGCGACGAGTATGAACGAGTCCTCACCGATTCGCGCGCGACATCCCCGCGATCTCGCTGCACTGCAGTTCCACCCGCTTAAGCTCGCGGACGATTGCATAGCGAATCATGAGCAGAAAGAACCAGAGCTTCATCATCATCACAACGCCGGTGATCGCGAGAAAGAGCGTCGCATAGAGAATCATTTCGCGAACCTCGGACGTGCGGAAGAACAGGACTGCGCACCAGCCCATCAGGGCCATGAACCCGAGACCGGTGAGCATGGCCCCGATCGTTCCGAGCCGCTGCCGGCCGCGGAAGGTGCTGGCGGCCATCTCGATGACTCCGGGCTGCTCCGCCGGATCACTCTTCAGTGCGTTCTTCAGCTTCCGGTCAAACTCGTTGTCAGATGTGTCATTGGACTGCGACATCACGTGTTCCTTTCAAGAATGGACTTCAGTTCGTTGCGCGCCTGATGGAGGCGCGACTTGACGGTTCCTTCGGCTACCTGCAGCGCCGCGGCAATCGCCTGCGTGCTCATGTCACGCGCGTACCGCATCACCAGCAGTGCCCGGCTTTCGACCGGGAGCTGATCGAGGGCGAGACGAACCGGAGCGAGGTCGTCCTGCACAGGATCTGCCCGCTCGGCGCGCTGCTCTGAGCGATTGACAACTTCGCGGGACAGACGACGCTGCTGCTGCTGACGCCTGACAGCGTCCGCGCACTTGTGCGCGAGAATCCGGCGCGCCCATGGACCAAAGAGTGCCGGGTCATCCAGCTGGTGAATCGATCGCGCGATGGCGATCAGCGTTTCCTGCAGCGCATCGGCCGTGACCGCCTCCTCGCCCCCGCCGCCGCTCGCTCCGCCGCCCATCAACAGCCGAGCGCGGTGCGCCAACCGTGCATGCCACCGATGGAGCAGCTCGGAGAGCGCCTCGGCGTGACCCGACTGACACCGGAGTACGAGCAGCTCGTCGTGGATCTGCTGAGGGGTGCGAGGCATTACCGGCATGGTCGCCGGTCGAGCGTGATCGGTTCACGCAAAGTTGAGCGTTCCGACCGCGGGTGGGCGCCTCGCGCGAGTCCGCGATCGCCCGACGGGACTACCTACACGCTCCCCACGCACCGAGCAAGATGCTCAAGTCCGCGGCGTCGGTCGTCCCGTTGCCGGTCAGATCTGCCGCAGGAGTTCCCCACGCCCCGAGGACGATCGCCAGATCCGCCGCGTCGATCATTCCGTCGGCATTGATGTCGGCGGGACAGGCAGGAGTGATCGGACCAAGGAGTCGGTCCATGAGCTCAGCGACCATGGCGGTGGTGAGTTCGACGATTTGCTCTGGCTGCCCGTTGCCGAACCCCTATCGACTCGTCGTGGCCCAGCTCGTGCATGAACGTCGATGCCAGCCACAGGTCAATGTCGCAGTCGTCGCACAGTCCGTCTGGTCCTGACGTGAAGTGGTTCCTGAAGACCAGGAAGTCGTCGCACCAGATGTCGTGAGCCATGCCCAATCTCCCGTCGCTGCTCGTCGACGCGAAGAGGCAGTAGCGGAACGCAAGCGCCTTGGCCTGCAGCTCGACGGCAAGGGTCGTGCCGAGCGCATTGGCGCTTTCAAATTGAACGGTCGGTCCCGCGGCGCCTGCCGAGGTACTGCGGGCAAGCAGGACGGTTGTTCCGAACGGGCTTTCGACATGGAGCGTCGACTCCGGTGCGGTGGCTCCCACGCCCACGCGCCCCGCTCCGGTGATTCGCATCCTCTCGACCAGTGACGCATCGTTGGCGGCGTTGACGTGCAGCTTGGCCTCCGGAGCCGCGACACCGATCCCAACATCTCCGGCCACGTTCGCCGTGCCGTTCACGCTGAGGCGATTCGTCGGCGCGGTGGTGCCGAGGCCAAAGTTGCCTGACGTATCAAGTGTGGCCCGGACCGTATTGTTGGTGAGAAAGCGAAACCCGGTGTTGTTGGAGGTGCCAACCGAGGCTTCCAGCAGATTGGGCGTCATGCGGACCTGAGCACCTCCACTCCGCTCCACGAGGATCGACGTCCCGACTGCGCCAAGCACGTGAAGGCGATCCGCAGGTGACGACGTGCCGATGCCGACGTTTCCGGAGAGGTAGTAGGTGGCGGAGCCGTTGATCGTCCAGTGTGAGTCGCCGACTGGACCCTGAGGACCGGTCGGTCCCGCAGGTCCCGCGATTCCCTGCGGTCCGGAGGGGCCAGCCGGTCCTGTCGCACCTGTCGCACCCGTCGCACCTGTCGCACCCGTCGCACCCGTCGCACCCGTCGCACCCGGAGTGCCGGCGATGCCCTGCGGTCCGGTTGGGCCCACGGGGCCTGCGGGTCCAGTTGGTCCGGCGGGGCCGGGATTCCCGGAGAGAGCGAAGGCGGCATACGGAGCGGCAGCGATGCGCTGGAGGGGCAGGAGATCGACGAAGGGGCCGATCTCCGAGGAATCGCTCGGCGCACGAACCGACACCGCCAGAAACCTCGCGTCTCCGTTGAATGCCGCGAATCCGAAGTCCAGCTCGACGGTGAAGACGCCGTCCACAACCGCCACGCCGTGGACGACAACCGTCTCGCCCACTTGCAGGCTTCCGGGGTCGCTCGACTCGCGAAGTTCGAACTCGAAGTCGGCGAGGCCTTCATACGCCTCGGCGGCCTGTGCAAGTCGACCTTGATAGGTCAGGGATGGCCCCTGCGGGATGCTGTCACCCGGCGCGGGTGCCAGGGCTACGACCAGTTGGGGCAGAAATTGGGACAGCAATTGGGACAGCAATTGGGACAGGCACATGGAGAGCAAGATCGCTGACATGGACGAACTCCGTTCCTCGTTCGCACCCCGGGTGACTCTTCGCCAGAGGCCGCAAGGTTCCGCGATACACACCCTCGCGTTGGCTCACCCGATTGGCGAGAATCGTGCTGCTCGTCTCAGCTTCCGGCACTCCAGTGGAAACGTCCCCCAGCGACATCACCGATCTCCTTCGCCAAGCCGCGGCTGGCGACTCGACTGCCTTGGCCCGGGTGCGATGGGAGTCCCGCGGTCATTTTCTCGCCATCGCAGCGACGGCGATGCGGCGAGTGCTCATCGACCATGCCCGGACAAAATCGCGGATGAAGCGAGATTGGGACTTCGCCCGCCTCTGGCTTTTGGAAGCGCTCGCCGAACCGAAGACTGATAGCGATGTGAAACTTGCCTGAGGCCGGTCCCATTGGACGGGCGAGGCTTGAGCGCCTCGAGTCCGTCGTGATTGCGGCGCTCGACCTCGACGCCCCCGCGCGGATCTCCCATCTCGATCACTCCTGCGAAGGAGATCCCGAACTTCGGCGTGAAGCGAGCCGGCTGCTGGCCCACGAGGAACGGATGCACGCGTTCCTCAGCGAGGGTACCCTCACCGACGTCCTCGAGTCCCTCGGCCCTCTGGCGCCTGTGACGAACATCGACTGTGAGATCGGCCCGTACCGACTGGTTGAGTGCATCGGTGTCGGGGGGATGGGCGAGGTCTATCGCGCCGAACGCAGCGATGGCGCGTTTCGTCAGACCGTGGCCATGAAGCTGCTCCGCGCGGACCTCCACTCGCCCGAGCTCCTTGAGCGCTTCCGGGTGGAGCGGCAGGTCCTCGCCGATCTTGTCCATCCGAACATCACTCGGCTGCTCGACGGCGGCACCGACCCCAACGGTCGGCCCTACCTCGTGATGGAGTTCATCGACGCCACGCCGATCACCGAGTACTGCCAGGAGCACCGCCTGTCGACCGACGCTCGGGTTCGGATCTTCCGCTCGGTGTGTGTGGCGGTGCAGGAAGCCCACCGTCGGCTTGTCGTCCACTGCGACCTGAAGCCGAGCAACATTCTGGTGACCTCGGGGGGCGAAACGAAGCTCATGGACTTCGGCATCGCCCACGTCATGGGGAATGACGGCGGCCAGAGCGCCTCGGGCGATGCGGAGAGCGACACTGACTCAGGTTCGCGGCGGTTGAGCATCGCCTACGCAAGCCCCGAGCAGGTGCGCGGCGAGCGAGCGACCGCATCAACCGATGTCTACGCGCTCGGCATTATCCTTCGTGAGTTGCTCACCGGCGAGCGGCCAGCTCCGCAGCGTTCAGGCGAACCGACCGCGGCGCGGGGACGTTCATGGACACGGGGACGATCAGGGACGTTCATGGACAGGCCATTCCGGCGTCTTCGAAGGGCCAGACCCTCACCGAGACTCCGGTTACAGGGCAATTGGTCCACGGGGGGCGCGTTCCGGGCTGGACCGTACTCGGATCACCGGATGTCAGCCGGACGTCAAATGGCCTCCGATTTTCCCGCGTCACGGGCGACTCCTGACTGGCACTGGGTCACAAGAGCGCATGGATATTCAAAAGTGCATGTTTCATGTCCGTCAGAACGCGACATCATCTCCTTTGGATCAGCCATGATCCCTCGAGAGACCCTACTCATTGCCATCGCGGTCGTCCTCTCCGGCGGGAGCCTCGTGCACGCCGACACGACCTACTCGTGGCGCTACTACCGACCCGGCAACACCGGCATCCAAGGCGACTACAACGAAGCGGTCTGGGTTGGGCCCGACGGAGACCCCTACATCGGCGGCTACAACCCGGGCTTCGAGGACGGCGGCTTCGCGAAGTTCGTGCAGGCCGAGAACCGCTGGATCAACGCCGGCTATCCCAACCTCGTCGGCAGCTCGCGCGTGACCGACTTCGTCCCGGAGATCGGCAACGGATCGAGCCGCAAGGTGTGGATCGCCACGGGGCGCGGCGCGCGTCGCTTCGATCCGGCGATCGGCCCGAGTTCGCTCGAGCGGTTTGGTCGGTCAAACTCCGCGCTGGTCGATGACATGGTGCTTGATGTCGATCGCGCCCCGGATGGAACAGTCTGGTTCTGGAACCCGCAGGGTCCCGCTGGCCAAGTGGTCGGCCTTCCCGGCAAGGACAGCGCCGACGACGTCGGCACCATGTGGGCGATTCGGACTACGACGCCGGGCGGCTGGAACAGCATGGACTACCGCCTCCCCAACGGAACGTGGGTCGGGTGAAGCGCACCGACGGCACCTCCAGCTTCTCGCGCGGCCTCGCGGACTTCCCCGAGCTCCTGACGATCAGCGACACCTTCTCGGGACTCGCGGCTGACCACAACGGCATCGCGGTACTCACGGTCACGACATCGACGGCAGTTCCGGGTGACCTCAACGACGACGGCTCGGTCAACGCGGCGGATCTCTCGATCCTGCTCGGCACGTGGGGAGCGTGCGGCAGTCCGTGCACTGCCCATCTCGATGGCGACGGAGCGGTCGGCGCGAGTGACTTGGCGGCGCTGCTGGGGGCGTGGTCGTGATGAGCAGGACTCACGCAGCCAATGCAAACGAACTTCAAAGGAAACCAATCATGACTCGACGTGAACGCGGAACAACCTCCACCTTGCGTGCGGTGCGCACCAACCGCGTGACCGCGGCAACCTTGACCATCGGCGGATGCATCGCTCTTCCCTCTGCGGTCTCCGCTTCGCCATCAGACTCCTCGGTAAACGGGTCTTGGCAAGTCACGATCACCGATCTCGGCTTGCTCCCCGGCGGCATCTACTCTTCGGCGTACGCGATCAACGACACTGGAAAGATCACCGGCACCGCCTACGACGCAAGCGGTGCGCTGCAGAACGTCCAGTGGGTGAACGGTCAGATCTCGATCATGCCGGGGTTCGATGCGTCTGGCGCGTCGATACCTGAGGATCTGAATGACGCGGGTGAAGGCGCCGGGCGATTGGTCATCGGCGGATTCCTCTCCTACGGCATCTACTGGGACAGCCAGAACAACGCCTTCGCCTGTGAGGGCCTGCCCAGCGGCGCCTCCAGTCTCACCAAGGCCCACGGAATCAACGCATCGGGGCAGGTCGTGGGTATCGCCAAAGAGGGCGGGCCCAACTTCTTCGGTCACGCGGTCGTGTGGCTCACGAACGCACTTCAGACCGATCTCGGCTTCATGGGCGGCGGCACCTACTCCGAGGCCTACGGCATCAACGACCTCGGCGACGTCGTTGGCGTGGCGGCGATCGCCAATACCAATCAGCATGCCTTCCTCTGGCAGAACGGCCAGTACACCGACCTCAGCACTTGGTCGGGCGGCACCTCGAACTCAAAGGCGTACGCGATCAACAACCAAGGGGTGATCGTCGGCCTGAACAACAACGTCGCCTCGCGCTGGCAGAACGGTTCGGCGTTGCCGCTGCCGATGCCGCCGGGCATCTCGGCCTTCACTCCGGCGATCGACATCAACGACGCGGGCGACATCATCGCGACCGCCACGAAAGTCTTCCCCGTCGAAGTCGGCGTCCTCTGGCGAAACGGCGAACCCATCGCCCTTGGCACGCTGCCGGGCGGGACGATCAGCCGAGCGCGGCGCATCAACGCCGCAGGCGAGATCGTCGGCGAAGCGAATGCAGCGAACGGGAACTTCCACGCCGTGAAGTGGACGGTCACGTCAATCGGTCCGCCATGTTCGGCGGACATCAACGGCAACGGCACCGTCGACGCCGCTGACTTGTCTGTGTTGCTCGGAGGCTGGGGCAGCGCCAACGCCGCCGCCGACGTGAACGATGACGGCACGGTGAACGCAGCCGACCTCAGCATGCTGCTTGGGGCGTGGGGGGTGTGCGGGAGTTGAGGTGCGGAGCGCACCGGCTTCGGAGCAGAGGTTCACTGATCGACGTGGGGCGTAGAACAGATAAACATGCACGACACAGGGAACATACAGGGGGACCATTCAGGACACACACGAATGGCATCCGAATGGCATCCCGTGTCCGTCAGTCGAGGCGATGCATTGACTCGAGTCAGGATCACTGGTTGCAGATTGCACTGCGGTCACGTGGAACGGCGGAGTCGCCGCTTCCCGGTGAGCCCGTCAACAGACCGGCCCGGATCGAAAGCACGTGCGTGCCGATGACCCGGGCCGTCGCTCCGCACCACCGGTGCGTTCGAGGTGTCGTGCGCGTCTCGCGTGTTCGATCAGTTGACGCACTCGTGTTCAATCGTGAACTGGTAATTCCCTTGCGCCGACGCGCTGTAGCCGCTGACACGGAAGTGGTACGTGCGGCCGGGCGTGGCACTGAAGGACAGCTTCGACTTGCGGCTCAGACCATTGATCTGGCACCCGACGCTGCCGGAGTCGTCATTGCACCCGATGAACTCCGCGGTGCAGCCGCCGTCGAAGGTCTCGCGCCACACGCTGATGACGGTGTCGAAATCGGTCGCGGGGTAGCAGGTGCTCACCGTGACGTTCGCCGCGTCGCCTCCGCACGGGCAGTACCACGAGATCCACTCTGCCTTCGAATCGGACTGGCCACATTGGCTCACGGGCGACATGGGATTGTCGACCGTCGTACCGGTGACGGTGATGCTGGTGTCAGGCGTGTTGAAGTAGATGCCGTGGTCGCACGTGTCACCCACGCTCTTGAAGCTCACGCTCAGCGTGCCAGTACCCTCGGCGAAGGCGTGATAGCTGCCCAGGCGGATGTAATACGTCTGCGATCCGGTGACTTGGATAATAAGTCTCGACGCATTGTTTGCACATCCCGGGTAATCGTCGTTGCAGCCGGCGAGCACCGCGACTCCGATGCCGCTGCTCGGGCACATCGCGAGCCCGGGAATCGTCGTCGTGTAGGCCGCGATCACGGTGTCGAACCCGACGCTGCCGCAGGTCGCGAGCGTGAGTTCGCCGTCGCCTTCCGGCGTGTACGCGAACCACACATCGTTCTGGATCGTCACCGCCTGACCGCAGTTGGCCACGCCAAAGTCACTCGTGGTCGCATTGAGCGTGCAGAAGGGATACGCCCCCGGTCCGGCGAGGATGATCGCGTCGCTGCACTCGTCATTCGCCACGGCCAAGCACGGTCCCCACGCGCCCAGCAGCATGCTGAGGTCCGCGGCGCTGACGGTGCCGTCGTTGTCGAGGTCGGCGTCGCCGCCTCCCCCCCACGACCCGAGCAGGACACTCAGATCGCTTGCGGCGATCACACCGTCACCGTCGAGATCGGCGTCACAGCTGCAGCTGCTGCCGGCGATGCCGCCTTCGGGCGCCGGAGCGCCGCGCTTCATCGGATTGACCGAGTCGTTCGCCGGCGGATTGGCGACGACGGCAGTGGCCAGGGAAAGTACAAACAGCGAGATCGTGGTGCGGATCATTGGCGTGTCTCCTTGTAAGTGGGATGCGGTGGAAGAGCGGATGGCGCTCGGCGAAGGCGAGGTGAAGTGCCCACCCCCTGCCACCCACGCAAACGGCGCTCAGAGTCCGCACTGGTTTCCGACTATTTTCTTACGGGCGAACGACCCGCGTGCCCGCCAGGCGGTCGTAAAGCGCCTGCCGGCGGGGGCTGCACAGGATGCTGACCACGTTGCCGCCGACCATCAGCCAGACGGCAGCGAATCCGATCGTGAAGACGGGAGATGACGGGTCGCTCGCAAACGACGGCTGCCAGATGCACACGTGCGACAGCTCCCACGGCAGGAACTTGCGAAGCGTGCGGCCGAGCGCTCGGCCGCGGCTCAGCCGCCGTCCATCGAGATCCGTGACGAGCAGACCCATCCGGCGCTTGCCCCATCTCGCAGGAAGCCGCATGCT
>JAWXBD010000026.1:0-10438 GCA_034439815.1 Phycisphaerae bacterium | reverse complement strand
GCGATCGAGGACATGCCGAAGCTCGAGAAGGCGACGCTTCGGTCGCTGTGTCACACGTCTTGGCTCACGCGCGAGTTGTTACTGTGATCCGTATTACTCATATCACCACCACGCGCTCCCCCACCTCCGGCACCCCCACTCCCAAAAACGCAGACGACTCGCGCGCGGCCTCTTCGTTCGCCCCAAGATCGACAATCAGAATCTGATCCTGTTTCAAATTCGCTTCTTCTCGCAGCGCTGTCTCGAGCCGGACACGGTCGATCGCACGCAGGACGCAGTAAAACACCGAGAACTGCCACGGCTCGCCGTATGCCTTCATCACCTTGTGCACACGTCGCAAGCGTTTCGCATCGCGGATGTCGTAACAGACGAGGTAGCAGCGCCGCATCGATTCACCTCGTGGTCAGGAATGCCAGGCCCGGGACTTCATCGAGGAACCATGCCGCAATCAGCCGCGCGTGAAGCGAGAGCATGCGCCGATAGCTGAGGCGGTATTCAAATTCAGGATGCGTCACTTCCGTATCCATCCGCCGTCCATACGCGGAGAAAAATGCCTTTCTTCCTGCATCGGTGAGCGCGCATCCGGCTGCCGTGTCGAGAAAGTGTCCCGCAGTGAGTTCGCCGCGGTTGAATGCGGAGATCGCCAGCGAGTCCGCGATGAGCGGCCGGAACGGTTCCATGAGATCCAGTGCCAGCGCCGGTCTTCCCGGGCGCGTCGCGTGCAGCGCTCCCACTGTCGGTTCGAGACTTGCAAGTCGGCATGCGACCACACACTCGTTCGTGAGCATGGAGTATCCGAATGACAGCACGGCGTTGATCGGATCGGGGGGCGGCCGACGCTGACGACCGTTCGTATCGAAGCGCTGCGCGAGCGGCCGGGCACACTCCTTGAACACGCCGGCGAAGTGCGCGAAATAGATCGCGGCAGCGTTGCCTTCGTGACCGCGAATCTCGTCGATCGATGCTGCTCGACCCACCGCTGCAATCGATGCCGCGAGATCGCCGGGGACTCTGCGGGGCAGATCAGCATGGTTCCGCATGAGAAGCGTTCGTTGATTGGTGATCTTCGCCGACACGATCGATCGCACGAGTTCGATCGCGCGGCCGCGCTGATCCAGCACGCGGATCTGCGACTGACGCACGGCGGCGCTTGTCGGTCCCATCGGATCCATCATTGCCACGAGCCGGCCGGCGCCGGTCAGATACGCGACGGGAACTTCGTGATCTGCCAGCACCGTCAACGCCTGCGTCGAGACTTGCACGCCGCCGATGACTGCGAGCGATTCGACGTTCGCGAGCGGAATCTCTCGCACCAAATCACCGTCTCGGTCCGTCACGCGCAGGCAATGACCGCGCACGCCGACGCGAACGCCCTCGCGCTGCAGCACGACCTGGATGCCGTCGTCCCGTGGAGGCCAGAGCTTTCGAGGTGTCCATTGCTCGCCGGCATCGTTGCGTGCGTCCGGATTGCGTCCCGCGACCGTGAGTGGTGTCATCCGCTGGTGATTGATCTCGTCGGGAAGGCAGATCGGCTGAAGCGAGCAGCGAGGGCACCGGACATCGTTGACGAGCGGGAGCGGACGTGCACCCTTCGCACACTCTTTGGCGGCTTCCAGTTCGGCACGCGCTTCCGCGCGAAGACGGTCGTCGACAGTCACGCGCAGACGAAGTCGCTCCGCGGCGTAGTAAAGCACGGCGTCCGAGACTTCATATCCGGCTTCCTCCAGAAGCAGCACCTGCAGTCCGATCTGAACGCGGTCGGTCGGCCACGGTTCAGGTCCCGGAAGGAGCGCAGGCTCTTCCATGAGTTCATCGCCCTGCTCGGCGCGCACGCCCGAGCGCTTGGGTCGTCCCTTGCGATACTCGACCGGCGTCGCACGCCGCCCTTCAATCTCTGCCAGATCGAGCTTCGCGGTCACGCCCAGGCGTTCGCTGCTCAGCACCAGACTCCGCACACTCAACGGTCGTTGCGGATCCGGTTCGGTGTCACTCACAAACTCCACCGGAAGCGTCGCCGCGGTCGGATCAACCAGCGGTGGCGGGGCGAGCGAAGGACGATCCACTCGCGAGTGCGTCGCCGCCCCCTGTTCAGTATCGGCGCTTGGCGCGAAAACCCCCTCCACCGTCATGTAGTAGAAGAGTCGAGGGCAGTATGCGTGCTCCGCAACGCCGCGTGCAGGCCACATGGTGGGGTTCTCCTTCGCGGGAGAACATCGGTCGGCAGGTTCCTCAACTCCATCGTTCCGTCACTTCCGCCCCAAAAAACACCGACAATCCAGACTTCCCGTTGGAGACGCACCATCCATCGAAGTCATCGGAGGGCACGTGAGCGACGACTGCTCCGATCTTGAGGCCCATGGCAGGGGCGATGCACACGCGTTTGGCCGGTTGTACGACCGGCACGCGGCGGTCATCCTCGCGCTGTGCCGCACCCTGATTCCCGGACGGTCGCTCTCGGATGCCGAAGACGCAACGCAGGAGGTCTTCATCCGTGCCTATCGAATGCTCGACCGTCTCACCGACCCGACCGGAATGCGCCCCTGGCTATATCAGATCGCCAGGCTCGTTTGCTCTGAACGCCGGCGCTCGCAAGCCCGCCGACACAAACACGAGGACCACGCCATGACGCTTGCTCAAGACCGCGAGCGTCTGACGCCTCCGACGCACGGCGCCGACATCGCCGCGAAACGCGAATCGCTCAGTCGGCTGACCGACGCGATGCGGCTGCTGCCGGACGCGGAACGGCTCGCCGTCCACCTCTACTACCTCGATCCCGATCCGGTCGCCGCCGCCGAGTCCAGCTTGGGCCTCTCCCGCTCCGGCTTCTACAAACTTCTGGCCCGCGCCCGCGGACACCTTGCCACGCTCCTGCGCGAGGAGGCCCACCGATGAACGACCGCACGAATTCCTTCCGCATCATGGACACCGACGATGCCGGCCCGCCGCCGCACGATGACCTTGATTCACTCCTCCGCGATTGGCACCAGGAACACGCGGACCTCGCCCACGCGAAACGCGCGGAGATTCTCGCTGCCGTCACGGCAGAAGGCACAATTCATGAAGGTGGCCATGAAGGTGGCCATGAACGTGGCCCTGAACGTAGCCGCATTGCGCGCCGCGTCTTCACGCGACCCGTCCTCGCACGCGTCGGTCACGCGGTGACGGGCCGAATGGCGCGCATTGCAGCGGCACTTGTGCTCGTCGCGACGCTCGCAACGATTGTGCTCGTCCCGACGCGCAACACGGCATCTGCCGATGTCATCAACGTGCCAGAAGGCGGCGAACTGACGGCGTTCACCGCTGACGGCGACCGTCTCGGTCCATGCCCGCTGCAGCACACCGCCGTCGATGCGGAAGTGACCGGGCCTGTCACGCGCGTCAGCATCAAGCAGCTGTACAAGAATCCGTACCACCAGAAAGTGGAAGCGACCTACACGTTTCCTCTGTCGCATCGCTCCGCGGTCGACCGTATGCGCATCACGGTAAAGGGACCGGACGGCGCCGAGCGCATCGTCGAGGGCGAAGTGAAGGAGCGCACGCTGGCCCGGCAGATGTATGAATCGGCGAAGCGCGCCGGATACGTCGCGAGTCTCCTCGAGCAGGAGCGCTCCAACATCTTCACGCAGTCAGTCGCCAACATCGAGCCCGGTGCGAGCGTGACTGTCGAGATCAGCTATCTCGAATTCCTGCAGCGTAAAGACGGCGTTTACTCATTCGATTTTCCGATGGTGGTGGGGCCGCGCTACATCCCAGGCACGCCATCGCTCGCGATGAATCAGCTCGCCGAGGGTCTGCAGGCTCGCGCTGGTCTCGTGCTTCTTGGGCCGGCCGAAGTCACGATCACCTCCACGGATGCCACGCTACCGCCACAGGCGCTGCAGTCGATGCTCGCGAGCGCGCAGGCGATCCGTACTCCGTCACCCGCGTGGATGGAACGTCCCGCGGCCGGACTGCAGCAGCCACTCGATTTCGTAGTGACGTACACAACCGGCGCCAAGGAGCAGGGACAGTATTTTGAACAGGGCGGCATCGGTCAGTTGAACGGCCGCTGGTTCTCTATCAACGCGAAGCACTCCGGTGCAGGCTTCGCAGCCGATACGAATCAAGTTCCCGACGCGAGCCGCATCACGCCGATGCCCGTGAAGCCGACGGAACGCGCAGGTCACGATGTCTCCGTACGCGTGACGATCGATACCGGCGGCCCGCCCGTCTTCGACGTGAAGAGCGAACTGCACGATGTCGTCGAACGCGCCGGTCCGCGCGCTGGGGCGACAACGATTGAGCTGAAATCAAAGACCGCAATTCCGAACCGCGATTTCGCGCTGTCCTGGAAATCAAGCAGCGACACGATCGGGCAGGGTGTGCTGACGCACGTCCGAAACGGCGACGATGCGACAAAGGGCGGCTATTTCGCGGTGATTCTTGACCCGCCGGCGCGGCCGCGCGTCGAAGAGATCCCGTCGCGCGAACTCATCTTTGTGCTGGACACGTCCGGCTCGATGAGCGGCTTCCCGATCGAGAAGGCGAAGGAGTTGATGACGAAGGCGATCGGCGCGATGCGTCCCGCTGACACGTTCAACATCATCACGTTCGCGGGTGACACGCACGTGCTGTGGCCGGAGCCGCGCACGGCGACCGAAGAGAACCGGCGCGCCGCAACGCAGTTCGTCGAGGGGCGTCGCGGTGGCGGCGGCACCGAGATGATGAAGGCGTTCGAAGCGGCGCTGAACCCGCGTGGCCAGCGCGTGTGGACCAACGTGCGCGAGCTCGTGAATCTCCCCGCGGACGGGCGCACGATGCAGGTCGAAGCGTTGATGAGTCAGGTCGACACGACCGCGAACACGATCGCGCTCGGTGACGGCAAAGTTGTTCAAGTGACATTCGGGGTTTCGATTCCGACGAGCGGCATGCAGGATCAGACAATCCGCATGACCGGACGCTGGATGACGAGCGCGGGTGACCGCGTGTTTGTGGTCGACAATGCATCGTTCGCGCGCAGCGACATCGTTGCGAATCGCATGGTGTTCTTGCTGACAGACGGCGCCGTCGGAAATGACCAGGCAATCGTGCAGATGGTCCGCGACAACGCGAAGACCACGCGCGTCTTTTCGTTCGGCATCGGCAACAGCGTGAATCGAGCGCTGCTCGACGGCGCAGCCCGGGCCGGCCGCGGCGTTGCGGAGTTCGTCACGCTCGCATCGAATGCTGATGAAGCTGTCGCGCGGTTGACGCGCCGCATTCAGTCGCCAGTGCTCATCGATATCGAAGCGACGTTTGCCGGCGTCGAAGTGGAAGATCTGCTGCCGACTCTCGAACAGATTCCGGATCTCTACGACAACGAACCGCTGGTTCTGCTGGGTCGATACAAGAACGCCGGTAAGGGCATGGTCACAGTCCGCGGCCGCAACGGCGCCGGTCCTTGGGAGCGCACGATCGCGCTCGACCTGCCGGCAACTGCGACGGATCGCAGTTCGCTCGCGACGCTCTGGGCACGTGCCAAGGTCGACACCGTCATCGCGCCGGTCGCTGCGGCGATCGAACAGGGAAACGCGCCGTCCGAGGTGAAGGCTGAGATCGTGGCGCTCGGTGAGAACTATGGAATCATGACGCCGTTCACGTCATTCGTCGCGATTGAGAAGAGTCGCGTGACGGTGGGCGGCACGCCGATGCTCGTGCAGATCCCGATCGAACTGCCGGAAGGCACGTCGTGGCAGGGCTTCTTCGGTGAGGGCGTGTCGCCGGCGCAGTGGGCGCTTGGGCAGCCAGGCTCAGATGCGACGCTTGGCCGGCGCCTTGAGCTCGTAAGCAAGCTTTCGGAAGACGTACGGACGATTCGCCACGCCGACTCGCTGTCGGATGACGCGGCCGATGCGCGGCTGTGGTTCGCGGAGCAGGTGAGCATCGACCAGCTCGCCGCGATCTCGCTCGGGTTCGACGGCGATGGCACCTCCGCTGGGGCCGGAGAGGACACGAATGGCGGAGTGAGCAGTGATGTGAGGCGGCTGACAAGCGCGTCGGGCGCGTACCAGTTCAGCCCAGCGCCCCCTGCACCGAGCAACGGGAACGTCAACTACATCGGCGCGACCGACACCAGTGCGGCCGGGGGAACCCCCATCAGCCAGCACGTCTTCCAGTCGACCAGTGCTATGCCTGGCAAGCGCAAGCCCACGAGTGCACCCGTCCCTGCCCCAAGCGGGCCTGGAGTCTCGGACGGAAGGGGTGGGGGCGGCTTGGAACGACGAGCAGCCGCAAAGCCGGGTGACCGTGGCGAGACGCCGCCCGCACCGCCCGCTCCCGCGAAGGCTGCGGAGCCGGCGCTCGCTGCACCGCCGGTGCCACCGGCGCCGTCTGAACTGACTCCTGCGAACACGCGTGATCAGCAACCGACCGCGACCGGCGCCGCGAAGGTCGTCGAGAACGAGGTCCTCAGGAAGGACGAGAAGAAAGACGAGAAGAAAGACGAGTTCAGTTTCCCATGGCAGCGGGGCCAGGCCGACGAGCCGCTGCTGACGAAGGAAGCATCGGACGCTCCGGCAGCGGACGGAGCCGACAAAGCCGTGCGCGAGCATGCCGCTGGTGAGCTCACCGAGAAACCGGCACCCGCGCGTCCAACGCAGCTCTCGGCTGCCGAGCGTGACCTTCTCGCCCGACGCATCGAACGCTCGCTGCTGCTCCTTGCCCTTGCCGCGCAGATTGATCAGCCGGGCGCGATCGAGCTGGCGCGCACGCTGCAGGCCGCGCCGGACATTGATGCGGACAGCCGCACGCGCGTCACGATGCTCATTCTGGCCACCAATGCCGACGAGTTCGCGGCAGCGCTTCGGCAACTGAAGACGAACGGAGTGGAAGTCGAGGCGTCGGACGTGGGCTCGAAACTCGTGATCGCACGAGTCCGGATCCGCGATCTCATGCGTGTCGGATTGCTCGATCCGATCCGCCGCATTGAAGCGTGTCGCGCGTCGCCCGAGAAACAGGGCGGCTGAACGCGACACAGCAGGTCCTCCACACAGGGGCCGCGCGCAACGCGGCCCTTGTTTATGCGCTCAAAAATCCGCCTTCTTGGGCCGACAGCACGGGTTTGCCTCTTCTGTGTTGACTTTGACCGCGTCGATCCGATGGTAACTGCACTCCAATGAGCGTTTTCGGTCCCGTGCCAATCGATCCTCGGTCCGCGCAAGCCGCCCTCGCCGCACAGCAGGTGAACCGGTCGCTCGAGCGGTCGCGTCCCGCCAACGAGGAGAGCCAGCGCATGAAGGACGCCCGCGATCATCGCGTCGCCGGCGCCGAGAGCGAGTCCGCCGTGCGACGCACCGCGGATGAACATGCAGACACGGAGTCGCAGGCGAAGCAGGGACGACGCGACGGCCGCCGGGACGAGTTCGTGCATGACGACGAGTCGGAGCCTGCGGCGTCGCACGAGCCAGCGAAGCCGGCAGCGCTGCCGACGACCGCGCCGGGACACATCGACCTGCGGGCCTGACACGGCAACAACAATTCAAGTTCTTCGCACGCCCAGCGTCTCGTAAATCTTCCGCGTCGCGTCGCTTTTGTTCAGCGTGTAAAAATGCACGCCGCGCACGCCGCGATCAAGCAGATCACGGCACTGTTCCGTCGCCCAGTGCAGGCCGACGCGCGCGACGGCTGCCGGATCATCCTGGCATCGATAGATCGCCTTCAAGAGCGGCGCGGGAAAGTTCGCGCCGGCCGCGAGATCGGCCATCCGCTTCAGGCCTTCGACGCTCGTCACCGGCATGATGCCGGCGATGATCGGGACGTGAATGCCGCGCAACTTGCAGCGCTCCTGAAAGTCGAAGAACGAGCGGTTATCGAAGAAGAGCTGCGTGACGATGTAATCCGCGCCGGCGTCGACCTTCGACTTGAGATGATCGAGCTGCACGAGCGTGTTCGGCGTCTGAGGATGACCCTCGGCAAAACCTGCCACGCCGATGCCGAAGCCGCGTCGATCAGGATGCCTGCCGCGCTCGTTGAAGCGCCGCACTCCCGTGACAAGATCGCATGCGTATCGAAAGTCGCCTGATTCAAAAACCGAGGGATCGGCGCCGCGCGGCGAATCGCCGCGCAGCGCCAGAACGTTCGACACGCCGGCGGCGGCGTAGCGCTCGAGAATGTCCTCGACTTCAGCGGTGCGATGACCCACGCACGTGAGATGCGGAATCGGATCGAGTGTCGTGTCGGACTTGAGCTTTTCCACCAGCTCATGCGTGCGGGCGCGTGTCGATCCGCCTGCGCCGTATGTGACCGAGACGAAGCTCGGTCCGAGCCGTTCGAAGTCAGCGATCGTCCCGAACAGCGCATCCCATCCCGCATCCGACTTCGGTGGAAAGAACTCGAACGAGAAAGTGGTGCTGTCGCGGGCAAAAACGTCGCCAATGTGCATTGCAGCGCAATGGTACCGCGAGGCCCACCGTGAGCGGCACACACGGAGCGTGCCGCCGTTACGAACCACGTTACGATCTGCGCGAACCAATGCCTTTTCGCGGCAAAATCCCTGAGCCGACCGTGCGACGGCTGAGTCTCTATCTGCGTGAACTGCAAATGCGCGAGGAGGGCGACCAGAGCACGATCTCCTCCAAGCAGCTTGGCCAGGCGCTCGGATTCACCGACTCGCAGGTCCGCAAGGATCTCGCGGTGTTCGGCCAGTTCGGTCAGCCCGGCGTCGGATATCGAACCGACGAACTGATCGAACGGCTTCGCTCGATTCTCGGCAAGGACCGCACGTGGAACGCGTGCGTCGTCGGTGCCGGCAACATCGGCCGCGCACTGATGCCGTACGGCCGCTTTCGCCGCGAGGGGTTCGACATCGTCGCCATCTTCGATCATGACCCTGCCGTCGTCGGAACCACTGTTGGCGATCACAAGGTCCGCCCGCTCCAGGAACTTCGGCCATTGGTACGCGAGCGCGGCATCCGCATCGGCATCATTGCCGTGCCTGGTGAAGCGGCGCAGGCAACCGCGGATCGGCTGATTCAGGCGGGCGTCATCGGCATTCTGAACTTTGCACCGCGCCGCCTTGAGATTCCTCAGACACAGGTGCGCGGTGCCGAACGCTTGAGCGTCGTCAATGTCGACTTCACCGTCGCGCTCGAGCAGCTCGCGTTCCAGATTTCGTTCGGATTAAAAGGCGCGTACGATGATCCGTGTCGTTAATCGGATCACCATTGCGATGCTGATTGCCGCCTGCGCGATGCCCGCATGCTCCGGCGCCCGTGCGCTCGTGCCGAACGAGCATGATGCATATCGCGATCAGATCCGGGCGCTTGAATCCCAGTTGGCCCTGACGGCCGCCGAGAATCGGGAGCTTCGCGCGACGCTGAGCGCGACGGCCGCTGTCAACACAGCCGGCATCTCCCCCGAGGTGCTCCAGAATGTGCCGCAGGCTGCAAGACTCGTCGTCGAGCTCGGCTCGCTGATCGAGCGCACAGCCGACGATCCTGACAAGGCGACCGTCAGCCTGCACATCAGTCCCCGCGACAGCCGCGACCGCTTCGTGCCGATCACGGGATGGCTCGAGGTGACTATCGCATCGCTCCCGGGGTACGGCGCGGTGCCAAAGTTGATCGGGGGACTGTCATTCGCACCGGGCGAGCTGCGTGAGGCGCTGCGTTCCGGCCTGTTCGGCAATCACTACACCGCGATCTGCGTGATCGATCTGTCCGAAGCGAAGGGCTCCCTTTCGGCCGTGGTGAACGTCACGTTTCGTGACGGCTTCAGCGGGCGCGAACTCTCGGAGCCCTTTGCGTTCCGGCTGGAAGTCGCGGATCCGGTCCCGTGATGTGTCGTCGGTCGGCTCACGTCACGGGCTCTTCAAAGCCCGGTAGGATGGCGCGAACTGCGATGCGGCGAACGATCATGAACATGCCCGGCACCATCCGCGTGTCCCGACTCGTCGTTCGAGCTGGGATCGCCGCTGCCGCGCTCGCGAGCTGCTCGGGATGCGTCAAACCGCTCTTTCCCGAAAGCGCGCCGCGTACGCAGTTTGAGACCTACGACCGCATGCGGTCGCGCTACGTCCCGCTGGAGGAGCCCGATGTCTTCGGCGTGCCGCGTCCGGCGTTGCGGGCTCGACTCGGTCCGCAGACGCGGTGACGACGCTTGCTCGAAGCTTTGCTCGAAGCTGGCTCGAAGCTGGGACAAAGCTGGGACAAAGCTGGGGCGATAAGTCGGCGCGACTCGAAAATCACCACCACTTTCTTCATCGCGACCGCTTTGGGGGCCTGATCGGGCATGATTGGGCTTTGAAGGGGCTTGAGCCAATTTGTGGAGTTTGTGAATAGTTTGCGCCGCAGATGACCGATGACGAAGGTACCTTTCTGCGCCCCATGATTGCGCCCCATGATTGCGCCCCATGATTGCGCCCCATGATTGCGCCCCATGATTGCGCCCCATGATTGCGCCCCATGATTGCGCCCCATGATTG
>JAWXBD010000025.1:0-9828 GCA_034439815.1 Phycisphaerae bacterium | reverse complement strand
TCGCGCTGTCGCTCGCAACGTCGTTGCATGGCGAGGCGAGTGCAAGACGGAGACCCGGGATGTCATCCAGAGTCCCAGTGACGTTGTCGGTTCCGTTGGCATCGAGATAGCTGGGATTGGATCCAATGTTGCCGGTTCCCGTGATCGTGCTGAGGCCTTGGACACAGGTGAAATCCACTGAATCACCGGTGCCGCCCGCCGTGATCTGTGCTACCTCGACGGTCGCACTGCCGGTGTTGCCCCAGAGGACGCTGTTCACGATGGTGACCGACCCGGTGGAAGAAAACGCCGTCACAGGCGCGACACCTCCTGTCGTGATCGCCGCGTTTGCGCTGACTGTGCAGTTGAATAAGGCGACAGATGTTCCGGAACCTATTGATGCGAGGCCCCCGCCCTCACTGGCCGCGGTGTTTCCGCTGAAAATCGAATTCATGAAGGTGGCGTTGGCGCCTTGAGCCGCTGCCCCTCCCCCGTCATTACCTGCGCCATTGCCGACGAAGGAACAGCTGACAAATTGCGGCTCGCACGTCAGCGCCACCATGCCCCCTCCCAACATGAATGTTGCGGCTCCATTGTTCGACGCGGTGTTGTCGACGAAGATGCATCTCGCGATCACCGGCAGGCACGAGTTTACACCACTGCCCGTCGCTTCCAGGTAGAGGCCGCCGCCGTTGATCTCTACAGCCCTGATGTCGTCTGCACGGCCGCCTTTGATGGTGAACCCGTCGAGTTTAGTTAAGGCAGTGAGTGTTCCAATTCCCGTCACAACGTGGAAACAATTGTCCGTAAGAGATGCAGTGTTGTCCCCTGACAGGATTGTCACATTGGCGATCGGATCGCGATCCGCCAGAGAAAACTCGGTCCCAGCGAAACCGCCGTAGATCTTCACGCCGCTCTTGAGCGTGAACGAGTCGTATCGGCCGCCGCCTGCCGGCTTGTAGGTGCCAGCCTTGACCCAGATTTCATCGCCACCGGCAGCCAAGGCGATCGTGGAGGTCAAATTGTTGTACGCAGTCCCCCAAGATGCACCGTTGCCACCACCGGGAGCAGCTGCATCCACACGCAGAATCGCGCCGAACGATGAGGCGGCGAATGTCATGCCGAACACCCCCGCGCTGATGGTATACGGCAGACCGAATGAAACTTTCATACGCATCTCTCTTATCTGAACGATCCATCATGAGCCATGAAGGTTCGCTCTTTTGGGCCAAGGAGACAGCGCCCACGCGGGCGTGGTATCCCCGGCAAACAGATTTTTCAAGTTCTGCAAACGAGGCCGTTAGCCGTCCCAACCGCCAAGAAGTATTCCGAGATCGAAAGCGTCCACGACGCCGTTCCCGTTCAAGTCCGAGATCGATGAAGAACGCGAACCCCAGTCGCCAAGCAATATCCCCATGTCGGCCGGTCCGACCGCGCCGTCACAGTTGAGATCGCCCGCCGCGCCGTCCTTGCGGGTCAGCCGCACCACTCCGAAGCCTGCGGTTGAACCCAACATCCCGGTGATCTGACCGGATGCATTTATCCCGTAAGCGTAGGGAATGGCACTGACGATCCCGTCAAGACCGGCACACTCGGTGAGGCTGTTGAGCTGGCCGTCTTCCCAGACGAATCCACGGTGGGTGTTGCCGTTCGCCATGTAGCCGACGACGGCACCGGAGTCGTTTAATGCGTGGGCATAGGTGTCCGGAAGAGCCGGGTCCGGCTCCATCGCGACCATCTGTGTTCCATTCCAGAAGAAGCCGCGACGGCTGATGCAATCTTTCTGCGGCGGATCACAGTCTGCATGGCCCCAGCCGGCAACCTGGCCCAGATTGTTGATTGCCCGCCCGAAGCTCGTGTAGCCGCCTTCGACCGCGGGAAGCGTGACGACCTTTTTTCCGTTCAAGATGAAAGCTCGCCCGTCGACAGCGTAGTTTTGCTGAGACACGAAGCCTGTCATCACACCGTCGTTGTTGATTCCCTCGGCTTGGGTGTTTGGTTCTGCGAACAATCGTCCGAGGCTCTGCATCGATCCGGTCTGCCATCTCATGGCGACCAGGCCGGGACCGGAGATGACGTTCCCCCAGAATCCGACTGCCTGTCCCGAGTCGTTGTTGTCGAACGTCTCGCTCCAGTTGCCGCCCGGCATCGTTCCCATGTCGGTGAACACACCGTCTTGGATCGCAAATCCCCGGTGCGGCTGATTTGCCTTCACGAAGGTCCCCACAATCTGACCGGTGTTGTTGATGCCGGTTGCGCGGCTGCTGACGGTCAACGGCGGCATCGAAAGGAGCTCGGGAGTTGGCGAGCCTGCCAGCCAGACGAATGCCTTGTCCTTGCCGCACACGTAGACATATCCGGCCACGTCCCCCGCGTCGTTAATATCCAGTCCGAACGCTGTGGGGGGGCTGAACCCGCAGGGAGCAAAGTAGGCGACTTCGACGTCGTACGTGGGAGGGCAGGCAAACGCGCCTTCGGGCAGGCCGACAAGTGGACCTGCAACGAGACAACTCAGACCAATGACCTTGGTGACGTTCCGCATTGCGCCTCCGATCGGACTCTTCTCAGGCTTCCATCGAACGACAATAGAGTCCCAACGAACCTACGTTGGAGTGCGGCCTGCCAAAGCCTACCATAAAATTTTGAAGCTCTCCCCCCATTTACCAAACCTACCAAATTTGGTGAGAAAAGGCCGCAAGGCTCCGGCGCTACGTCCGAATCGACGCGGCCATCACTGCCGCCGTCTCGTGCCGTTATGACCCGCGGCGAGAGCAGCCAAGAAAATAATCGCGTCAAACAGGACTGCGCGGAGCGAAAAAAAACCGGCTCACTTCTTATCGTTGCAGTCGGTTACCGAGCGCGAATCCGCCACACAGCCCCTGCCTGTCCCGGCTTCTGACCGCCTTCAAAGCTCAGCACATACAGCGTGCCGTCCTTCGCTTCAGCGAAGCTCGAGAAGAGCGATGCGCCCTTCGTGATGAGCAGCTTGGGCGTCGTCGCCTTGCCGTCGACCATGCGGATGCCCCAGATCTTCGGGATCTGAAAGTCGGCGTACAGATACACACCGTCGAGGCCCTTGATCGCTGTCGCTTCATCGCGCGGGCGATAGACAAAACCGCCGGTGACGGAGACGCCTTCCTTATGCGAGTACTCGATGACCGGATCAATGAGGCCGCTCTTCTCAGCCGGCTTAAACTCGTGAGCGCCTTCGCGGATGTTCCATCCGTAGTTGCCGCCCTTGGTGATCAGGTCGATCTCTTCGAAGCGGTTCTGACCGACGTCGCCCGCCCACAGCTCACCGGTCTTGCTGTCGAAGTGCATGCGCCAGACATTGCGAAGCCCTGACGCCCAGATCTCCGGCAACGCGTCACCTTGGCCGACAAACGGATTGTCGGCCGGCACGGCGTACGCGCGCCCGGCGTCCTTCTTGTTGATGTCGATACGAAGAATCTTCGCCAGATGCATCTTCATGTCCTGACCGGCACCCAGCGGATCATTGGCCGCACCGCCATCACCGACACTCAGATACAGAAACCCGTCAGGTCCGAACAGCACCGTGCCGCCGTTGTGATTCGAGTACGGCTGCGCGAACTCCATGATGGTCTCTTCACTGGCGGGATCGAACGTGCGGCCGTCGGCCGCGACGCGAAACCGTGACAGAATTGAGCGTCGCGGCTTGGACGCGGTGTAATAGAGAAACACGTCGCGCTGCTGCGGATAGTTCGGATGAAACGCCATCGACAGGAGGCCTTCCTCGTTGCCGCCTGAATTCACGCGGTCGCGCAGATTGACGACCAAGGGCGCCGCCTTCAGCGCGCCTTCCGACATGTCCGCGAGTCGAATCGTTCCGGGCTGTTCAACGATGTACCACTCGTCGGTCCCGTCCGGACGCTGGATCATCTGCACCGGTCGATTCAGCGCGAGCTCCGGCCAGACGCGCTGCAGTGCGATGGAGGGAATCGCCGGTTCCGTCGCCGCGCTCGCCTGCGACTGCGACTGCGACTGCGGCGCGAGTGAATCAGCATCAGCGTCACACGCCGGAGCGCTCAGCACCAATGAACAGACCGTGAACGCGATGGGCGTGAGAACGCCGAGAACCCGATGCATCTCAAGAATCTCCGGAGTGAGAACGAGCGGCCAGATGGTACGGCTCCGTCACCCTTCGCGATACGCTCATTGCATGCTTCGCCGAACGCTGCCTCTCATTCTCGTACCGATCATCGCGGCGCCGAGCCTCGGCTTCGTGCCGCCAGCGAAACCATCCGTCCCGTCAGCACCAGTCGCGAGGGACAACGACAACGCAGGCGACAAAGAGGCGGGCTTCGTTCCGCTCTTCAACGGCAAAGATCTCGCTGGCTGGAGGGATGCGGGGTCGTCGGCCACGGCGTCGGACGGCAGCATCGCCGGCTACGCGGTGGAAGACGGCGCGATCGTGTGTCAACCGAACGGAACCAACCTCTTCACCAAGGACGAATTCGGCGACTTCACGTTTCGCTTCGAGTTCAAGCTCACGCCTGGCGCCAACAATGGCATCGGAATCCGCACCCCCTGCGAGGGTGACCCTGCGTACGCCGGTCTCGAGATTCAGATTCTTGACGATTCAGCCGCGAAGTACGCGTCGCTCAAGCCGTACCAGTATCACGGCTCGGTGTACGGCATTGCCGCCTCCACGCGCGGCCATCAAAAACCAGCTGGCGAATGGAACAGTCAGGAGATCAAGATCACAGGATCGAAGATCACCGTGACACTGAACGGCACGGTCATTGTTGACGCGGATCTGGCCGGTTCACAAACGAACGGCGCGCTCGACGGTCAGCCCCATCCTGGACTGCAGCGGACCCGCGGGCACATCGCGCTGTGCGGCCACGGTGATCGGGTCGAGTTCCGCAATCTGCGCGTCCGGTCGCTTGACGTTTCGTCGACGAAGTAAGTCCTGACAAAGACACGTCGGCGCGAAGCTGCAGGGCTTCGCGCCGACGTAGTTGTATGTCCTCAACTGCAAGCTACTGGCGAATCAGCGCCAGATCGGCTTGCCGTCGTTGTGGCGATACACCGTCTTGTTCCCGCCGCATTCAACCGAGAACGGAATGAAGTACTTCACGCCTTCATTGGTCACGTAGCGGCCGGTCGCGACGAGTTCCTCACCATCCTTCAATGCCGTCTTTCCCTGTCCGATCGCCTCCGAAGGGCCGACCACCATGCGGGTCAGCTTTCCGCCCGAGTCGACATCGACGATGTACATGCCGGTGAAGTTCGATCCGGCGCGATCCGGAGTGACCTGACGGACGGTGCCGCGCAGGGTCTCGTCTGAACGGGTCATCTCCCCGCGGACGCGGTCATCGTCCGACCAGAAGCCGCGATCGTTTGCGCTCTGATCATTCTTTGGGTCGTTCCGGTTCGGGTCGTTCCGGTTTGGATCGTTCCGGTTTGGATCGTTCAGCTTGGGGTCGTTCCGGTTGGGATCCTTGCGCCCCGGATTCTTGGGGTCGTTCAGATCGCGGTTCCGCACACTGTCCCTTTCATCGTTCCAGTTCGGATCGTTGACGCGTCGACGTTCGGTGTCGTTCATGCGGCGGTCATGGTCCTGCACGCCGTACGCGGTGTACACGCCACTCCAGAATGACTCGTTGGCGTTGCGGGCGTCCGACGCCTTCGGCGCCGCAAGGACCATTTCCTTCGTCGCATCAACCTGAATCGGTCCGGTCGTCGGGATCATGATCAGCGAGAACGGAACGAGACGAATGGTGTCCGCGATACCAAGGAAGTTCTGATCCGGATCAATCGCGGCGACTGGAACATCCCAATTCCCGAGATCGACATACAGATCCTCGATCTCGCCACAGCGCTGGCCACGCGACATCACGTTCTTGCCCTTGAGATCGCTGAGCATGATGTAGCGCGACTTGAACCCTTCGTCATTCGCACCGCCGGAAGCGGTCGTCGTAGTCCATCGTGCCGTGCCGTCGTTGGCGCGGTACTCGGTGGGTTTGTTGTTGCGGTTTCCGCGGACAGCGACGACGTATTCGCCGTCGAGATCCTTCGTGCCAGTTGACTCGCCAACTTCGTACTCAAGGGTTTCACCGCGATAGGGCACGGCATCGGTCGACCGCACGTACCACGCCGGTCCGACAATCACCTTTCGGAGTGTGTCGCCGTCACGAAGCGTCACCACGGTGAACTCGGAATCGTGTTCGCGAATCGTCTCAACGCTCTCGACGCGACCCTTCACCTTTTGGTAGCTCGAGCTCGAGTGCACTCGATACGGATCGTTGTGCATGCTCTGCTCGTCCGTGGAACGCCCCTTCGTCCATTCGCTGGTTTTCGTGCCAAACCACGTCGCACGGTCGAAATCCGCTCCGCTGCGAAGATCCGTATCGGCGGTAAAGACCAACTTGTTCGGCTGACCGGTGCTGCGGAGCTGCCGCGGATCGACGGCGCGGTTGCCGCTGACACCATCTACATCGACGAGAACGGCCGCGATGCGTCCGCTGCCACGGTCGATGATCAGATCATCGATCTCCGCGATCGTGTCGTTGGTGCTTGCCTGGACGATGTTCGCACCGAGGATCTCCTCGGAAGCAACGACGCTATGGAGGCGCGTCGCGTCTGGAGTCTGCGTGGTGGTCCGGATCGGCGCGCGATTCGGATCATCTGCGCGCGGCGGCGTGGTGCGCGAAGGCGAGGTGCGCGAAGGCGAGTCACTCGGGGACTGAGCGAGGAGTGGCGCCGCAATGGCGACCGCGAGTGTCATTTGAAAGGCTGCTTGAAGAACGAATGCCGGACGCCGATGAATTGCTTTGATGCTTTGCATGTTGAGGACTCCTAGTAGAGCGACTGTCGACCCGCGAACAGGGTCACAGATCGTCGATGTCGCAAGCTCTACTTTGACCTCTCAGCAGCGTTGTGTGGAGCTTCGAAGGCAAAACTGACTGCAGTTGCCGCGTTCAACCCTCGATTGGAGAGTTCGCCCGAGATGCGACGCAACGTATGAAAGCAAATGGTGAGGCAACTGCTCTACGCATTGTTGACGAGTCGTGCGTTCATTCGCTCAGCGAATGCGAATCTCGAGCATTGAGTAGTCATCGGCGTACTGGTCGCTGCCTTTCAATTCGCGCGTGACTCGATGGATATGCTCGATGCGCGAGGTCGTCACTCCGCTTTGCATCGCGGTCAAGAACTCGGCGTGCGACCACATGCGCCCGCTCAGCAACGCGATTTCAAACACGCCGTCGCTGTACAGGTAAAGCACGTCGCCTGGTTCAAGCGCGATCGTCGTGTTGACCACTTCGTACCCCGGCAGCACACCAATCATCATGCCTTCGGAGTCGAGCTGGCGAATCGAATCACCGCGCACCAGAACCGCCGGCGGATGACCCGCGCCAGCCCACACCAGCGATCGGTCTCGGCGATCGAATACGCCGTACCACATCGTGAAGAACATGCCGTTGTGACGCGCCATTGGAAACGTCGCGTTCAGGCGCGTCAGCACGGCCGTCGGATCAAGCATCTCTGCCGTCGACATGCTGCGCACGAGACTCATTGCGGACACGGAGAGCAGCGCCGGACCGACGCCATGACCGCACACATCGATGATGTAGCAAGCGAATCGATCTTCATCGACCCAGTGATAGCCAAAGCTGTCTCCACCGAGACTTGCAGACGGAATGAAGGTCCATGCTGTCTGCAGCTCCACGCGGTCGACTGGCGGATCGAGCAGTGTCTGCACGTAGTGCGCAGCCTGAGCCAGCTCACCTGCCATCCTTCGTTCGCTCGCCTCCAGCGCGCGAAATGCATCGTTGCGCTCCAGGAGCGCCACATAGCCGCGCGAGTGGTGGCGCACGCGGGCGATGAGCTCGATCGGATCCGGGATCTTGACGATGTAGTCATCCGCACCGCGCGCGAAGGCTTCCGCCTTTGTCGCCGCTTCTTCCTTCGATGAAAGAACAATGATCGGAACGTCTCGCGTGGCGTCGGACGCACGATACGCCTGCACGAGATCAAGTCCGTCGACGCCAGGCATGACAAGATCCTGCAGGATCACCGTGGGCTTGATCGCGGTGGCTGTCTCGAGCGCCTTCGTCGGATCAGGACAGAAGTGCAGCGTGATGTCCGATTGTCCATGCAGCGCCTTGCCGACCGCCATGCCGACGATGGGTTGATCATCGACCAGCAGCACAATGACCGGGCGACGGTCCAACGATCGCTCCACCGCAGGTTCATTCGTCATCATTCGGTGCGTCCTTCCCGGTCTGATTGCGGTTGAACTCCGGTCTCCGTGCAGTTCGCCAGCCCTTACGTTCAAACGCTCCCGCGATCGCCTCGCCGATGCGCGTGACCGCAAGCACCTCCGACGCGCCTCCCAACTTCACCGCTTCGCCAGGCATGCCCCAGACAACGCTGCTCGCGCGGTCCTGGGCGATAGTCCACCAGCCCGCTTCGCGCAGCGCCTTCAATCCCGCTGCTCCGTCTCGACCCATGCCCGTCAAGAGCACCGCGACTCCGCTCGCGCCGCTGGTCGCGAGCGAGTGAAAGAAGACATCCACCGACGGACGATGCAGAGCGTCATCGTGCACAACGCGCAACGTCACAAACCCCGGCGATTCGCTGACGATGTGCTCCTCGCGCGCGGGCAGATAGATCACGCCGTTACGCAGCGCTGTTGATCGCTCCACAAGTTCGACCGGCATGCCCGCAAGCTGTGCAAGCCAATCGGCGAGTCCCGCGACAAACTCGGCGCCGAGATGCTGAACAACCACGATGGGGTGCGCCCACGGCGTCGGAAGCGCGGCGAGCACAGTGGCAATAGCCTGGGGGCCCCCTGTCGAAGCGCCGATCACAAGCAGTGGAATGAGCGCGGCCTGCGTCTGGACCTCGTAGCTCAGCTGTGCGGCGCTGTTCACGGTCGAAAGCGCCGTGTTGACGCTGACCGGATCGCTCCGGTGCAGAAGATGGATGTGGTTGAGCTTGCGAAGGAGCTCCGCGCCACCAACGAGATCGCCATTGACACCGAGCCGAGGTGTGTTGATAGCGTCGATGGCACCGCATCCGAGCGCGTCGTAGACGCGACCGGAATTCCCCTCCACCGTCGCCGTCACCACGAGAATCGGACACGGCGCTGTCGTCATGATGCGGCGCGTCGCTTCCACGCCGTCAACGATCGGCATGATCATGTCCATCAGGATCACATCGGGAAGATCCCGCCGCGCCTGATCGACGGCATCGGCGCCACCCGTTGCGATCCACGCGATCGAGTGATCCGGATGAGACAGCACGACTCGGCGCAGCGCCTCGATGGCGATCGGAAGATCGTTGACGATCGCTACTCTCACGCGTTGTCCTCGGCAGGTCGCAGCGGGTCGCCGAGGAGTTCGTGCACGGTGCGGGCAAATGTATCGTCACGAAATGCCCCTTTCGTGAGATACGCATTCGCGCCGGCATGCATGCCCGCGAGCCGATCTTCTTCGCGGTCCTTATAGGAGACGATGATGATCGGCAGTTCAGCAAATCGCGGCTCACGCCGGACTGCCGCAACCAGTTCGAGTCCGTTCATGCGCGGCATGTCGACATCGGAAACGAGCAGGTCGTAACGGCCCGCCCGGATGGCGTTCCAGCCGTCGGCGCCGTCGACGGCCACATCGACCTCGTATCCGAGGCGCGACAGCAGCTGCCGCTCAACTTCACGGACAGTCAGCGAGTCGTCAACGACCAGCACGCGCCGGCGGCGGTGGCCGTCGGACTCGGATTTCAGATCAGCCCCCCGCAATCGACCATCCGACAGGAACTGCCGCACCGACTGCACAAGGTCATCGACATCGACGATCAGCAGCGGCTCACCGGTGGCTAGCAGCG
>JAWXBD010000024.1:0-15003 GCA_034439815.1 Phycisphaerae bacterium | reverse complement strand
TCATCGATGGCCTTGCGACGGCGACCGGCGACTCGCTCAACACGAAGGAGCTCGAACGGCTCAAGAACACGCGCGAGCGGGCGGCGCTCATGAGCGCCGATCACTTTGGCATGGGCGGCATGCTCTCGATGGGCGAGCTGTTCGGAGACTCGAAGTCCGCCGCCCTCGACTGGGGCGAGACCGTGCGAGAGGTTCAGTTCGAACCCGGCGTCGCATTAGCCCTTGCCTCGATCATCGACGATTGGGATGTGGCGTCGCTCGCTGCCTTCCGGGAACGGCTGCAGCATCGGCTCGCATCGCAGCGGATCCGCGCGGAGTTTGACGCGTTGATGGCGGAGAAAGCCCGCGCCGAAGGCCGACCGGGCGAGATCCGCGTCTCCAGCACCGACGCCGATTACAAGAAGGCTGTCGAGGCGACGGAGCGCGCGAAGACTGGTGACGAACTGACGCGCCGGATCAATGAACAGACGCTCGCATTCTCACTCGCCGCGCTGCCCGACGAAACGTCGCGGAAGGCACTCCGAGATGCATGGAATCGCAAAGCGTGGCCTGACGTGTTCCGCGACAGCCGCAACGTCGAGCCGAAAATTGCGATGGCGCTTGCATTCCCTGATCTGGACGTCGTCAGCAGAACTGAAGTGGAGACGATCGCACAGGAGCATCGCGCCGAGTACCGGCGCATCGCCGACGACATGATCGCCACGAACGAGACGTACGCCAAGGCGCAGGCCGAAGAGCAGCAGGCAGAAGGCAGCCACATCAACATGCTCGGACTTCGCACGAAACAGGACGCCCACAAGCGGCTCAAGTTCGAACGGAGCGAGCTCAACGAGAAGACGCTGCGGCGGCTGAAGGAAGTGCTGACACCGGAGCAGGCTGCCAAGCTGGGCAACCTGGTCACGTCGCCACGCGGCTCAAGGATCGCGATCCCCGGAGGCTCACCGGTGATCCGTCGCCGCGGTGGTTGATGGGATGGCTGACGGGGCGGCCGATTCCCTGGTCAACCACGCGGCCCATTGAGCGCGCTGCGCATCCCGTTCGGCGCTTGCGCCGAACGGGTCGAAGGGCAGCCGCGCATCCGTGATCTCGCCGAGCGCATGCGCCGCGGCCGCGCGGATCGCCAGTCGCTCGTCGGCGAGCAGCTCAACGAGCGGCGCGTGCGCCGCTGAGCCCATCGCCTTGAGCGCCGCGATGCATTGCGCACGACCTCCGAGGTCGATCGGCGCCATCGTCTCGACGAGCTGCAATGTCCTCGTCGGCACCTCGACTGGAGCGGCATTCTCAGGTGTAAAGAGCGTTTCGCCGCGCGTCAGAAATGCCAGGTATGCGGCAGCGTCCGCGAAACCGCGGAGCTGCGCCAGCTGCACGCCGTCGCCATCAACGATGACGGCGTGTGGCACTCCGCGCACACCGTATCGGGCAGCGACCTGCGGAAACTCGTCGATATCGACGTGCACCCACGCCAAGCGCGGCGAGGCACGCAGAATGTCCGCGTCGTTGAGCGTCTCCTCCTCGAGCTTCTTGCACCAGCCGCACCAGGACGCACCGAACTGGAGGACGATCGGCTTCGGGGCGTCCCCGACGATCGTCTTCGCCGACTCAAAGGTGGCGAGGAACTCGATCGGCCCAAGCGCCGAAACAAGCCCCGAGACGGGCGCCGAAACGGGTGGCGTCGCGAGCGCCACGTTGACTGCGAGGGCAATCATGAGCGCGCCACTGACGATCGGACCGTGATGTTCAGTGCGTGAGTGCATACGCGAGGATGTTGACGTTGACCTGGCGTGCGTTGACGATCTCATCGCCGCCACAGCAGCAGCAGCTGCCGCCGGCATCCGCCGTGTCATTCAGACCATCGGACGAGAAGAGCACGATCAGTCGGCCGTCGAGCGTCAGCCCTTCGAGCGTCGGCTGATGATTGCGCCGCTTCGTCTGGAGCCGCGTGACGTCGTGCACGGTCTTGAACACGGCATGATCACTTGCGACCGCTGTCAGTTCGAGATCGGCAAACAGCTTGGTCATCTCCTTACGGAAGCACACCGACCACTCCGCACTGCTGCAACCGGCGGACGCAAGCAGAAAGCCGCCGCGCGTGAGGTAATCGCGAAGCTGTGTGCGTTCCTCGTCGGTCAGCTGAAACGCGCCCTCGCCCGACATCACGCAGAACGGATGCTCGAACACGCGCGAGTCCATCAGCAGAATGGATGCAAAGCTCGTTGCGGTCGGAATGTCCGTGCTCTTCGAGAAATCCTTGAGAAACGCCGGCGCGAAGCAGCGCGAGGTCTTGCCACCGCCGTAAGTGAGATTGGCGCAGGTAATGGCGCTTTCGATGCTGTCCGCTGACTCCGCTGATTTCTTTGACGTCCCGTTCACGGACAAGAGCACCACCATCAGGAGTGACGCGCCGCCCATCCATAGCTTCGACATCGCCAGCTCCGTTCTCATATTCATCGCGACTCCTTCTCTTCCGCGCCGGTCGGCACCGGCGGCTTCACGGGCGCCATGAGCCTCGCGTCCTTACTCAGCCGCTGGAAGTACGCGGCAGCGACATCACGGTACGCCGCCGGCACACCGTCGAGGCCGCCACCGCCGGACGTTTTCGCCTTCGATCGCCCGGATGTCAACCGCTCAGCCGCCGCAGCACGCCGATCGCCGAGCCGGCCATCGGCAGCGGCTTTGGATTCCCGGTCATCACCGACATGACGAGACTCTTTCGTGGCATCGCCTTGCGGCTGGTGCGGACCGTGAATGGATGCGCTTGGCGACATCCCGCTGAAGCCGCTGCCGCTCTTGCCTCGCTTGCCCATCGCCATGCGTGACATGGCGCCGAGGCGCGCATTGGCCATCTGCTGCAGTGCGTTCTTGAGCGACGGCTTCGGCATGCTCAGACAGCCGTCGAGATCGCCATTCATCGGCTCGCTCATCGACTCGCTGTTGCACTCGCTGAGCAGCCCTTCGAGCTTCTCCGCAGCGCGCTGCGCCGCATCGTGCGCGGCGCGCGCGTCGCCATTCTCGCCCGCCTTGCTGGCATCGCGCTGATCGGTCGATGCCTCTGATGCTTCGAGCGCTGCGCAGATGCCCTCCGCCGCCGCGCTCATGTTGGGAAGCCGCTCGGCGGCAGCATCGGCGGCAGCCTGCAGCGCATCTTTCGCACCATCGAGTTCCTGCCGCAGCGATTCCTGATCCTCCGCCAGTTCGCTGAGCCGTAATTGGTCCGGCGGCGTCAGTTCCGCACGCTGGTTCGACTTCTGCCGCAACGCAGCCATCTGATCGGCGATCGCCCGCTGCTCGAGAATCGCCTGTCGAATCTGCTCAGTGCGCGCGAGCAGCTCTTCCGCCATGGCCATTGCCTGAAGATCATCGGCCATCGAGCCGTCGCCGCCGTTGACCGGGTCGTCTGCTGCAAGCGCATCGAACGGGTCTGTTTCGGCCTTCATCGCCATGGCCGCGTCACTGCGCGCCGCCTTTGGACCGGCATCGGAATCTCCGCTCACGGCACACGCTTCCATCGCCTCGCTCAGCTGCTCGGCGACTTCCTGCTGCTTGTCGAGTCCTTCAGCTTGTCGATTGAGCGCTTCCTGCCACGGCATTTCTGCGTCGTAAACGGCCGGCTGCTCCGCGCGCTCACGCATAGTGGCGGCAAGCTCTTTCGACTTCTGCGCGTAGTCGTCGAGTCGCTTCTGGAGCGCGGCGTCCTGCGGCTCGCCTTGAGCGCTGGCCGCTTCCATTGCGTCGATGTCCTTGAGAAGCTCTTCGCGCTCGCGCGCCAGCGCCTCAAGGGCGGCCTCGATCTCTTCCGCTTCTTTCGCAATGGCTGCGACGCGTTGATCGACACGCGTGAGTTCCGCGTACTCGCTCTCCGAAATCACTTCGATCATTACCGTCCTTGATGTCACCGACTGCGGCGGATCGGGATGACCGTCCCACGCGATCGCACTGCACGTCAGGACGTCACCGGGCCGGGCGCCGAGCACTTTCGTGTCGAAGTGCACGCGCGCGAGCGTGCGCGTCGCGTCGCCACCGCTCGGGAGTAACGGCGCTACGAACGGCGGAAACCCGTTGATGCCGCGCAGCACTTCCATCCGCTCGATGCCGACATCGTCCTCCGCTTCGAACATGACGTCGATTGCCCAGCCCTCGACAACGATCGCGTGATCCTCGGGCTCAAGGATGGTGATGCGCGGTCGTCCGTCTGATTGCACGAGCAGCGTGGCGGTACGCTTCTCGTCGCCCACGGTTCCGTCGGCACCGAGGAGCTCGAGCTCGAGCGCACCGCTCGACACTGCGCGCAGCGTTCCGACGGCCACATGCGGATCGGCGGCGCTCGGCCGCAATACGGTCATCTGCACACTGCCATCCTCGGCGACGAGTCGCAGCGTCGCCTCACGCAGCGGCAGCGAACTGACGGCTGACACCATCAGCTCCGAACCGTGGAGCGCTTCGATATCGCCGTGAAAGACACCGTCCTGCGGCGGCCAGCGTGTGTATGCCGGAGGATGCAGCGTCAGTCCGACGCGCTCGAACGAAGGAACGGGCAACACCTCGATGTGCCGCAGCTCACTGCGACCCTGGGGCGTGCGCACATAGACGGTGGCCGCTTCGGTGACGCGTTCGAGACGCAGCGCGAAGTGTTCACGCAGATCGGCATCATCAGACGATGTGGCGACCGGCAACATCGGCAGCGCGTCGAGCGGGCGATCGGGATGCGCCGGATCAACAAACACCAGCTCCGCCTCTGCAGCGCGCGTCGCTCCGTCGAGGAAGACATCGACGACCGCCGGCTGCCCGTACCGCACCGGTGCAGGATTGATGGCGAGCTCGAATCGCAGCATGCTGAACGGGGGATGAAAACCGAACGGATCCGCGAAGCGGCGCAGCACCGATGAGAAAAGTGTTGGCAGCGCGAGATGCAGAAGGAGCGCGATGATCGGCACCGCGAGAAGCCAGCGACGCGCTGCTCGCGCCTGCGCGCGATCGACGACGATCGCCGCATTGATGCCGGTTGCCATCCGCTCGCCGGTATCGACGGTCACGTCGACAAGCTGTCCGCTGATCCCCGGCGCCGAGCGGTCGGCGGCGCCGAGTTCGAGCGCGTTGATGAGTTCGTTCTCGCACACGCCGCCGCGCTGCTCGAGCAGGCGCGCCATGTGTCGCGGATCGGGCGCGATGCGCCGCGCGATACGTCGGATGACGAACGGCATCGTGAGGAGGGCCAAGACGAACGCGACATCAATGGCCAAGAGTGCTGACGCTGACAGCGCGAACGTGGCATCAAGCAGGATCGTGAGCATTGCCGCGAACATCAGCACGGCGATCATCAACGTGCACCATCGCATCGCCGTCGTGCGCCGCGCGAGGCGTCCTGCGCGCTCGACCAGGTGCCCCAGCGTCTGTGTGCTGGGCGCCTGCACGGCGACCGTCTGCTCTGGATAGTTCAGCTGCCACGTCATGCAAGCCCTGCCTTCCGACGCACGACCCATTCGAGTCCGAGGACTCCGCACAGCATGACGAGAAACAGGAATCGGTTCCAGATCCACGTGGCTTCTGCGGACGGAATCATCATTCGCCGCCTCTCCCGCAGGAAGTTTGGGTACTCCCCGCTCTCGCTCACGGCGAACGCCCGCCCGCCGGACCGTTCCGCGAGGGCCCTCATGGTCCCGGCGTCAGCCGACGTGTCCGCGCGCTCCGGCGCAGAGTCAGTCACGTTGACCAGACGCCGCTGGGTTGACGGTGTCGCGTCCGGTGTTTCGAGAACCAGCGTGTGCAGCCCGACGCTGTCGGCGGTGAACGTCGCGCTCAAGCGGTTCGCGCCGGCCGCTGAGGTGCTCAGCGCGAGCGGCTGGACAGCGCCGTCTGGCCGCTCGACGTGCAAGGCCGCAGTCACGTCCTCCAGTCGATGATCCATGAACACATCCGCGGTGACCTGCTTTCCCCGCTGCACCGACTGCTGGGATACACGCAGTGTGACATCCTCGCCGGGCCGCGTGTCACCAGCGCTCGTCGCCCATCGCGCCATGCCCTGCCAGCAGCGCTCGTACGCGCCGGCGAAGCGATCGCGATCGTGATCGACGAGTGACCAGCGCCACATCCCTTCTCCAAGAATGGTCAGCGCGATGCCGTGGCCCGCGCGCATGGAGACGATGGCCGGCGCCGCATCCTCCGGGTTCGTGTCACCATCGATCCGCACGCTCGCGAGCACAATCGCTCCCGGCTTTACCGCATCGATGCGCTGAATGAAGCTCCAAGCCGGCAGCGCGTCGCCGCCTCCGACCAGATCGACGCCGAGTCGACCCGGCGCAAACCATGGCATCGCCGCTCCGCTCGGTGTGATCGCGACGTGCGGCGAGCGCACACGGTCGGCGGCACTGTCCGCGCGAAAGATGACAGGCTCGATGGGATGCAGCGCCGTCGCCACACCGCATCCGCGATCACTCGCGCCCTGGGCGCCAGTTCGATACGCGCAGCCGCGCGCGAAGATCACTCCGCCTCCGCGCTCCACTCGGTCACGCAACGCCGCTGCTGTGTGAGGCTTCAGCAGATGCTCGACGCCGGCACCAAGCACGAACAGGTCGAAGTCGGCAATCGCGGCGGCATCATCCAGATCAGGCGGCGCAGCTTCCTCCAGCGCATCACCGCCGCTGACGATGGTCTCGATGCGCGTCTCCGACAGGCGGGAGACCTGCACGATGCGAATGCGCGGATCCTTCCGCAGCGATTGCGCGATGAATTTCATGTCCCAGGACGGCCGACCCTCCAACATCAGTACCTTGGTCTGCGCCTTGGAAACGTCGGCGAACAGCAGCTGCGCGTTGTTGGCGACATCGATCTCTTCGGCTCGCGCTTCCACGCGCACAAGGTATCGATACTGCCCGGGTTCCTCGTGCCGTATCGGCACGCGGAGCTCCGCGTGTGTGCGGCCCCGCAGATCCATCGGCAGGTGCAGCGGCTCGCCATCGTCGGCGGAGATCTCGACGTCGACAGTATCGAGCGAGAGTCCGGTCTGACGGACGCGCACAATGAGTTCGCCGTCTTCAGCGGTGAACAGGTAGTCCTGAGCCAGCATCGCTTCCACCGCGATGTCGCGACGCACGACCGACGCGCCGACGCACACCGTGTCGACGGGAATGCCGCGCGCTCGCGCCGCCTCCGCGATCGGCCCGGCCGCCGCGCCCGACGTGTCGCGCCCGTCGCTGAGCACGAGCATCCGGTGCCCGTTGGCGCGCTGATCGGAGGCGCTGGCGCTCAAAGGGCCAAGCATCGCTTCGACGGCGCTGACCAGCGTCGTCCTGTCATCGGTCAACGACGCTGTATCCAGCAGCGCGACGGCAGCACGTGTTGCCGGCAGCGTGCGAGCTCCAAAGCTGCGGAGATCGATCGAAGCTGCTGCGGCGAACTCGTCGAGCCGGGCGGCGCGCAGCCACGATTGCCGCAGCGCATCGAATCGGCTTCGCCCGTCGCAGTCCGTTGTCGCCATTGACTCCGACACATCCACGAGCACGGTGACCCGCATCGGTGCGTCGCTCTCGCGCTGCGGCGGCATGTGGCTCGGTCCGAGCAGCAGCACGGCGAGCGTGATGATCGTGAGGATGCGCACCCCAAAGAGCGTCCAGCGCAACGGCGGCGAGATCGCCATCGCCCGCCGATACGTGAACCACGCGAGCGCGCCCAGTGCGAGCGCAGCCAGCGCAATGAACAGTGGTGGCAGTGCTGGGCGAAAGAAGATGGTCGCGAACAGGCTCATCGGTCAGCATTCCACCGCAGCAGCAATGCGAACTCACCCACCATCGCCACCATGGCAACGAGAATTGCGACCCACCACAGCGGAGCTCCATCGCCGTCGTTCGGGCGCATCGCAGTCGAAGACTGCTTTGCGGCGCGACCGGCGCTCGATGCGCGAAGCAGCGCGCCCAGCGTCTCCGATGAGAGCGAACGGGTGTCCGACTCGCGCGGGTCCATGTTGACGGCAGCGCTCGCGACAGTCACGCCGGGACGCGATGTGCGTTCAACGCGGTAGATGCCCACATGTTCGACATTCGGCACCGTGACGACGGCAGAGTTCCGGTCGCGGATGATCGAAGCATCCAGCCGCTTCCTGCCGTCAGCACCAATCACCGTGAAGTCACCTGCTGCGCCCATGTCACCACGCACCGCGATCGCCACGGTTGCACCGGGATGCAGAGCAGCAACGCCTTCACCTTCCGGAACCACGCCTGCCGCGAGGTTCTGCGCAAGAGCGACGAATGCGGCGTGTCGTCCGAGATCTCCGTTGCGCGGCGCTGGACTGAAATTCGCGAGGGCAAACGTTCCGTCACCGTAACGGCGCACACTCAGTCCGGGCGTTCCGTCGTCATACGCCAGCACCTGCAGCGCGTCCGACCGGATTCGTGAACAGTCGCGAACGCGACCCATCCACGCCTGACCGAGTGCGACGAATGTGGAAGCATCGAACGACGTGAGCATCGCCGTCCCGCTCGCGCCAGGGACGATCCGTGTCCCCGGTCTCCCCGCGACCGGCTGTCGAGCGGCGCCTGGTACAAACGGCAGAAGATCAGGCATCGAGCGCTCAAGCGCTGCGAGGTTCTCGCTCAGCGCCCCGCCGCCGCAGAACCACACGATGCCACCGCCGCTCGCAAGATGTCCTTTCAGCGCCGCGACGGCCGATTCACTGATCCGAGTGACGTCGCCGACAAACACCACGCGCGCCGCGCCGAGTGTGGCCAAGTTCAGCGCGCTGCTCGCAACAACCCGCGGCACGAATCGATCGCGCGCATCGCCGAACGGCGCCAGCGCCCGCGCGAGATAGAACGTGCCGCTCGCAGGGTCGTCCGGATCATCGTCCGCGATGAGCACGACGGGGATGCTTTCCCCGACGTTGACCGAGAAGAACACTCGGTCGTCAAGCGACAGCGCGTCGCGCGCGTGCGTGATCGATATCGAATGCGTGAACCCTTCATTGGGGATCGTCAGCATGATCGCTGTTTCAGCGCCTTCTTCGCCCGGTATCTCGATCGATCGCACAGACTGTTCGCGACCGTTGAGCTCAATGCGAAGCACTGCTGCGGTGCTCGCGCCCGCGAATGCCCGTGCCCGCACGCGAACCGCACACGGCTGTCCAGGCAGGACCATCTGCGGCGCGATTCCAGCTGCTTCAAGGCCGACATTCGCATCCGGCGACGCGATCACCACGGCGTCGACGGCACAATCATCCGCGAGCGAAAAACCGTTCAGCCCGCTTCCGTGCTCGTCCAGCCAGTTGGACGTCTGGCCGTCCGTCACCACCACAATGTGAGTGGGTCGCGGCTGATCAGCCAGGATCTGCCCGGCAAGCGCGAGCGCCGCGGCCATGTCGGCGCGTTCCTCCGTTGCTGTCGTTTCCTGCAGCAAGACACGCAGCGCATCGAGATTCGATGTTGCACGGCCCGCGAGCGCGCGCGGATGTGCGCCCGCGACGATGACGTCGGCCTGGCTGGCGCCGGCGTCGAGCCGCTCGATCATCCGGCCCACCTCGCCGCGCATCCGCTCAAACGTCGTCGTTGCCGCGTCCGCGCGCCGCGTCGACGCGCTGGCATCCAGCACAAAGACCGTGGTGCCGCCCGCGCTGCCGATCGTGTCCGCCGAGGCGCTGCGCCATGCCGGTTCGGCAAACGCCAGGACGAGCAATGCGACGGCGAGCGCCCGCAGCGCCAAGAGCCACCAGCGGCGCAGGCGAAAGAACCTTGACTGGCTGGCGCTCGCTTCGCGCAGCAGGCGGATGGATGGAAAGACCACTGCACGCCGCGCCTTGCGATTCAGAAGATGAGCGGCAATCGGAAGCCCGACAAGCACCATGCCGCCGAGCATGAGCGGCGCGAGCAGTGAGATGGACGCGAGCATTACCATCGCGTGATCACCTTCGCTCCGCGCCACGGCGCAGCAGGTACCGCTCGAGCACGGCGAAGCGGTCGTCGGCCGTCGACACCGGAACGCGGTCGATCCCGAGCGACGCGCACATGCGCGCCACGCGCTCGAGAAATGCCTGCATGGCCCTCGCGTACGAACTCCTCACGTCGTCGCAGTGCACGCGCACGCGTTCGCCCGACTCGCTGTCGACGAAGATGCCGTGGCCGCCCGCTGGAAGCTCGAGCTCTTCGGCATGCAACGTCTGGACGAGAATCACTTCGTTGCCGCGCGCGGTGGCGCGGGCGATTGCCGCGAAGATGCCCTCGGTGTCATCGAGCAGGTCGCTCAGAATCACGAGCAGTCCGCGGCGCCTCGAGCGCAGCAGCAGCGTCTCAATGGCTTCGGGGAGCTGCGCGGTCAACGCAGGCTGATGCGCGTCCAGCTTGGCGAGCAGGCGGGAAAGATGCGTCATCGACATGCCCGGCGCCTCGAACGTCGCCAGGCCGTTGCGCGCGATGCCAAGGGACACGCGGTCGTTCCGTTCGATCAACAGGAACGCGAGGGCCGCGGCCAGCGATGCAGCGAGTTCATACTTGGAATACGACAGTGAACTACTACTCTGCGTCACACCGGGGGCAGGCGCCTCACATCCACGGAACGCCATCGATGCCGATCCGTCGATCAGCAGCGTCGTCGTCATCTCCGATTCATGCTCGTACAGCCGCACGTAGAGCCGGTCGGTGCGCGCGAACACCTTCCAGTCGAGGTCCGCGGGATCATCACCGGGCAGATACTGACGGTACTCGTTGAACTCCACGCTCTGCCCGCGCTGCCGCGAACTGTGGCGCCCGAGGTAGGTACCGCGCACCCGGCGGCGTGTCGAAAACTCGAGATGCCGAAGCCGCTGCATGTCGCCGACATTGAGCAGACGCTGTCCCGGCGGACCGTCGTCACGTTCGGTCTCGCCGCGGTCGCGGAGTCGATGCAGGAATGCGGTTGGGTTCATAGCGACTCCCGCGCGGCTTAGGCCGTGGCCGCGTACGTCGGTTCCTGCACATCGGCGAGAATTCGGTCAACGAGCGCCGCCGTCGTGATGCCGTCTCCAGCCGCCGTGTAGTTCGGCAGCACGCGGTGGCGCAGCACGTTCGCTGCAGCTTCACGCACGTGACCGGCCGAGACGGACGTACGCCCGTCGAGCACCGCAAGCGCCTTGGCCGCGAGAATCATGTGCTGACTCGCGCGTGGTCCGGCGCCCCACTCCACGTACTTCTTTGCCCACTCCGATGCGGCTTCGTCCCGCGGTCGTGTGGCACGCGCGATCGCGACGGCATAAGCGACTGCATGATGGGCGACGGGCACGCGCCGTACGAGTCGCTGAAAGGCAATGACGCGCTCCCGGTCAATGACGGCGCGCCCCTCGGTCGCGCGCTCGTCCGTCGTTGCGGCAACGATCGCTTCTTCTTCGCCGCGCGATGGATAGTCCAGCCACAGACTGAACATGAAGCGATCGAGCTGCGCTTCCGGCAACGGATACGTGCCCTCCTGCTCGATCGGATTCTGCGTCGCAAACACGAGAAACGGCCGCTCGATCGGGTACGTCTTCCCGAGGCTTGTCACAGTGAGTTCCTGCATGGCTTCGAGCAGCGCCGACTGCGTCTTCGGCGGTGTGCGATTGATCTCGTCGGCGAGCACGAGATTCGCAAACACCGGCCCATGCATGAAGTGCATCTCGCGCCGGCCGGTCACGGCGTTCTCCTGCAGCAGTTCCATGCCGACGATGTCGGAAGGCATCATGTCGGGAGTGAACTGAATGCGGCGGAACGTCCAGCCGAGCGACTGCGCGAGCGTACGCACGAGCAGCGTCTTGGCGAGTCCTGGCACGCCGATGAGCAACGCATGGCCTTGCGCGAAAACCGCCGTGAGCATCGCACGCACGATAGGGCGCTGCCCGACGATCACGCGCCCAATCTCGATCTCGAGCGCCTTCGCGGCGGCGGATGCTTCGCCGAGCAGGTCCATGTCGCCAGTAGTCATATGCGAAGCGGCAGCGACGGGCGAGGATTCGTTCGTGGTCACTCGTTGGGTTCCTTCGATTCGAGCGGAGTGGATGCGTCGTTCAGCAGGCGATGGAGTTCTGCAGCGTCGTGCGGCTCCCCTTCGATCGCAGAGCCGTCGACGCGGATCAGGATTGGCAGGCGTCGGGCGCCGGAGCGGTCGAACGCGTCCACATTGCGTGCAAGCGCCGCGTCAATCGCCGGGAGCGCCAAGGCCTGTGCCAACGCTGCGCCGCCGACGAGTTCGATCGCGCGGCGACGTGCGTCGTCACTCGAGCGCGGCGTCTGGGGTTCGAAGAGCCACGCGTCAAACGCTGCGAACTGCGTCGGGTTCGCGTGCCAGACCGCCAAGGCGAATCGTGCGAGATCACAACTGGGTTCGAACCGCGACTCGGTCATCGTGAGCAGCCGGTTGCAGCGATGGTTCATCGGCGTCGGTGCCACGAGGATACGTATGCGTGTCGCGGGATCACGTTGCATTTCGATGAGCATCGCGTGCATGGCACGGCAATGTGGACACGCATAATCGGCCAGCAGAACGCCGGATCGCGTCGAGCTGGCGTCACCGATGCTCGGCATCTCGTCGGTCGAGAACATGACGCCACCGGGGCCGGCCACCAGCAGGTGCGCGTGCGACGGGGCGTAGCGGACGGCAAATTGTCCGGTCACGAGTACGGCGAGGCCGAGTGTCGCAAGCCCGAGCGCCGCGCCGAGACGGCGTCGCGCTGCCGGCGCCGCGAACACCGTGGCTGCGAAGGCGCCGCCGATCGCGTGGTCGGCCATGCACCACGGACAGACTGCGCGCAGCATGATGAATTGAAGCGCTACGAACCAGGCGGCGGCGAACACAATCATGCACGCCGACGCTGCAAGCAGCCGCTCGTGGCGACGGACGATGGCGATGAGCGCGACGATCCAGATGCACGTGGCTGGCGCGCTGACCGGAATGCCCCAGCTGCCGGCCCATCGACTTCCAAGCACAGCGGCGCATCCGCCGCCCGGCCCGCAACCGGCAGGTAAACCATGGCCGCGAAGCGCCGTGGACAGCAGCCACGCGCTGAGCACCGCTCCCAGTCCTGCAAGTAAAAGCAGCAGTCCGCGACGGAGCGCTCCCGACGACCGCTCGCGATCACGCGTACTTCGTGGGAACTCGCGTGCCGGGATTGGCGCAGGGTGTCCTGGACGAGAAGCCACGATCGCTCAGGATACGGCGGACGCCCCCTGGAAGAAGTCGGTCGTGCTGAAAGACGCGGAAATGCCCCCGCGCGCCATCAGCCGCGCAGCCACTCGGATGGCACGTCGCCGTACGTCGCCAGAATGCGGCTGTGAATTCCGCCGCGCCCCTTCCACTCGGTGATCACCTGCAGCCACGCGGGACTCATGGCGTCGATCAGGTCGTCGCGAATTCGGTTGGTGACGGCTTCGTAAAAGATGCCCTCATTGCGGAAGGACTGGCAGTAGAGCTTGAAGCTCTTGAGCTCGACGCACACGGCGCCGGGAACGTAGCGCAGTGTGATGCGGCCGAAATCCGGATGACCGGTCTTCGGGCAGACGCTCGTGAACTCTTCGTTCACGTGTTCGATAAGGAACGCTGATTCAGTGGGCGAATCGAAGAACTCGAGCAGTGCGGAGTCAGGCATTGGATCCATGCAGGAATGGCGTGTGCGGAACGAAGGAGCGATCAACCTCAGGGCCTGTACTTGGTCATGATCGCGACGACCTTCGGCTGGTCGGGGTTCATCTTGAGCGAGTTCTGAAATGCGGCTCGCGCTTCGAGGCGCGCCGCACCGTCGGCGCGACCGCTTTGGAGCCAGCGGTTGAGCGCGTTGGTGGCGACACCATTGAGCGACGGCCAATGTGTGGGATCAATCTCGGCACCCTTCGTGTACGCCTCCGCCGAACGTGCGTAGTCCGCGGTGCGGAAATACGCCCAGCCCAGGCGTTCATACGCGTTCGCCGTCGGCTGCAGATGAACGAGTTCGAGCGCCGTGTTGATCGCTTCGATGTAGCGCTTCTCGCGGCAGTACAGATTGACGAGACTCGTCAACACGTCGTCGCGTGGTTCGACGAGTTCGAGCGCCGTCTCGTAGGCCTTGATGGCATCGGCGAAGCGACCCACGTGCTCCAGCGAGACCGCGAGGCGCACCCGCGCTTCGCCGTCGTTCGGAGCGATCTCCACTGCCTTCTCCGCAAACGTCAACGCATCGTGCGCTTCGTTGAGCTGAAGATAGGCACTCGCCATGCCGGCGTTCGCTTCCAGGGAGTCGGGGCGCACGACGAGCGCACGGTGAAACGCGCGAACGGCTTCGCTCCAGCGACCGAGCCCTGACAGCACGCGGGCGAGGCCGACCTGCGCGTCGTAGTTGTCTGCGTCGAGCGCCGCGGCTCGCGCGTAGGGCGGCGCCGCCTTCGCGAGATCGCCGATCTTCTCGTAGGTGCGTCCGATGCCGATGTGCGCGTCGACGAGCGTCGGATTCTCTTCGAGGAGATCATTGAAGAGCCCAAGCGCCGTCTCATACTCGCCAGCGTCGACCTTCGTGGTTGCATCAACGAGCACCTGCTCCTGCGCCGCCGTCGGCTCGATCACGATCTCGAGGCGTCGCGCCGGTTCAACGGGCGCCGGCGCGTTCGAACCGCGTCGGAAGGAGGAGCCGCAGCCGACGGACGGCAGCAGTCCGCTCGCGCCCGCGAGCACCACAGTCATGCAGATGAGTTTCGTTCTCCGGAACGGAGGCATCGTCAATCGTCCTTCCCATTTCCACGCTTGGTCCTACTCGTGGTCCTACCCGCACTCCCGTGCGCGGCGGTCCCTCGCGCCCGCCGCGCGAGCGGCCCGTCTCTATCGGCACCTTTTGCCGGTCCCGAGAGAATCGAGCGGAGGCGTTCCGAATTCACCGCATCCCACGGACGTCCGTTTTCATGGGCCTCCTTCGCAGTTTCGAGGATCTTGGGGACGAGTGTGAGATCCGGGTCACGGAGCACCGCTGCAAAGCAGGCCTCGCCACAGGTTCCCAACCCGATGTGCTCGTGACGATCAATCCGCGAACCGCCGGGGCTCTTTGAATCGTTGATA
>JAWXBD010000023.1:0-3822 GCA_034439815.1 Phycisphaerae bacterium | reverse complement strand
TCCGCCTTGGAGACGAGATTCATCGCGATGCTTCCGCTGCCGCCCGGGCGGTTCTCGACCACAAACGTCTGGCCGGTCTGCGCGCTCAGGCGCTCCGCGATCGCGCGGCCGGTGATGTCCGTCCCGCTGCCCGGCGGCAGGCCCACGACCATCCGCACCGGTTTGTTCGGCCATGCCTGCGCGGACGCGGTGCCGGTTGCCGCCAACAGCGCCACGCAAAGCGCGCCAAGCGCACCCAAAAGCCTAAGTTCCTGATTCATCTGGTACTGCCTCCTTGTAGTTTTTCCCAAAGTGCAAGCGGCGTCATTGGCAGCTCGTCGATCGAACGACCTAGCGGCGCGAGGGCATCGTTGATCGCGCTCGCGATCGCCGCGGGCGCGCCGAGATAACCGGCTTCACCCGACCCCTTCTGCCCGAACTCGGTCAGCGGTGAAGGCGTGCAGTGGTCGACGATGTCGACCGCCGGAACCTCCAGCGCGCTGGGCATAAGGTAATCCATGAACGTCTGGCTGGCGAGTTGGCCGTTGTCGCTGAAGGCGAACTTCTCGTAGAGCGCCGCACCAATGCCGTGCGCGATGCCACCGTAGGTCATGCCGTGGACGATCGACGGGTTGATCATCGTGCCGCAGTCGTGGCCGCACACGTAACGCAGGATTTTCGGCTGCGCGGTGAGCGGATCGATCTCGACGAGCACGAGATGCGCTTCGAACGAATAGCACGGGTACATCTGGATGCGCCCGTCGGCGGTCGGCAGGCCGCCGCCCGTGGGCACCTCCCAGACGAACTTCGCCTGCAAGCCCGGTTCCATGCCCTTGGGCAGCAGATGGAAATTGCGGTGCGCGATCTCGACGAGCCGGTCCCAGGTCAGGCCCTTGCCCGCCCCGGTCTTTGGCACCACGTTCCCATCGCGATACTCGAGCGCCGACTCGGGCACGCCAAGGTTATGCGCAGCGATCGCCATGAGCGTGGCCTTGATCTTTTTCGCGGCGCCCGCCGCGGCTCCGCCGAGCATGATCGCCATGCGGCTGCCGACCGGGCTGTTCGACGGGAGCGCGTTCAGCGAGTCCGCATGCACGACGCGGATCGAATCCGGGTCGCGCTCGAGCACTTCGCCGAGCACCGTGGACACCAGGGTCTCGTGACCCTGTCCCGAGGTCGACGTATTCATCACGCCGGTGATCGCACCCGAGATGTCTACGCGAACGAGGCACGAGTCCATCCACGTGGTGGTCTGGTTCTTCGGGTTGAAGAGCGGCTCGAAAGCGGAGTTGCCCCCCGAGGGCTCCAGACAGGTGGCGATGCCGATGCCCGCGAGACGGCCGGCTTTCCTCGCCGCGTCGCGCGTGGCGACCAGTTCGTTGAACTTCACCGCATCGAGCGCCTTGTCGAGCACCGTCACGTAGTCGCCGCTGTCGTAGGTCGAGCCGCTCGGGATCAGGTAGGGAAACTGGTCTTTCGCGATGAAATTCTTCTTCCTGAGCTCGACCCGGTCCATGCCCAGGTGGCGCGCGACGCGGTCGATCGCGGTCTCGATCGCATAGTTGGTCGGGGCCTGGCCGAACCCGCGCACGGCTTCCTGCGCGGTCTTGTTGGTGAGCACCGAGATCGGCTCGTACTCGACGCTGTTGATGCGGTAGGGCCCGACGATCGCGCCCACGGGCTTGCCGAGCTGCAGCGGCGAGCGGCCGGCGTAGGCGCCCACATCATCGAGCGCGCGGATCTTCAGCGACCGGATCGTGCCGTCGGCATCGAACGCGACCGTCATGTCGAAGATGCGGTCCGGCCCGTGCATGTCGCCGCCGCGCATGTTCTCGAGCCTGTCTTCGATGAAGCGCACCGGCATGCCCAGGCGCCTGGCGAGATAGCCGACGAGCACGGTGTGCTTGATGCCGCGTTTGACGCCGTAGCTGCCGCCGACGTCCACGTCGAAATGCACGCGCACCGCATTGCCGGGAAGCCTGAGCGCGCGCGCCGTCTGGTCCGGGAACTTGGGCATCTGGATCGAGGCCCACACGTCGAGCAGCTGCGTGCCCGGGTGCCATTGCGCCGCGACGCCGAAAGTCTCGATCGGAACCGTCGCGCTGCGGCCCCACCGCGCGCGGAAGGACAGCGTGTGCTCGGAGCGCGCAAAATCCTCCTCGACCGGGCCCCAGACGAACTTGCGCCGGAAGAGCACGTTGCTGCCGTGGTCGGGATGCACGAGCAGCGCGCCCGGCAGGATGGCTTTCTCCGGGTCGAGGATGTACGGCGTCGGCTCGTAGTCGATCTCGATCTTTTCCGCGGCGTCTTCGGCCAGCGCGCGCGAGTCGGCCACTACGGCGACCACCCATTCGCCGGCGTAGCGCACCACGTCTCGCGCCAGCGGATAGCGGTGCACCTTGGGCGCATCGACGCCCACGTAGAGCGGATCGACGTTGGCGCACAGCTCTTCGCCGGTGAGCACGTAGCGCACACCCTCCATCGTCAGTGCCGTTTCGGTGCGGATCGCCTTGATGCGCGCCGATGCGTGGGGACTCGTGACGAGCGCGACGTGCTTCATTCCCGGCAACGCGATGTCGGCCACAAAGCGGCCGCGGCCGGTGACGAAGCGCGGGTCTTCCTTGGTGCGGCGCTGCTTGCCGATATAGCGGAATGAAGCGGATGCGGCCACAGGCTTCATTTCGGCCCTTTCGCCAGCTTGGACGCCGCAAGCTGGACGGCCTCCACGATCTGCTGGTAGCCGGTGCAGCGGCACAAGTTGCCGCCGATCGCGTCGCGGATCTCTGCTTCGGTCGGATCCGGGTTCGCTTCGAGCAAAGCATGCGAGGCGATGATCATTGCCGGCGTGCAGTAGCCGCATTGCAGCGCATGCGTTTCGCAGAACGCATCCTGCAACGGGCCCGGCGTGCCGTCGGGCAGCGCGAGGCCTTCGATCGTGGTGACCGAGCAGCCCTCCGCCTGCACTGCGTACATGAGGCAGGCGCGCACCGGCTCGCCATCGAGCAGGATAGAGCACGCGCCGCAGATGCCGTGCTCGCAGCCCACGTGCGTGCCGGTGAGGCGCAGCGAGTCGCGCAGGAAATCGACCAGCGTCTGGCGCGAGGACACCTGCGCCTCGACGCGTTCGCCGTTGACCTGGAGGGTGACGGGGTAAAGGCGCTCGCTCATATGGCGTCCTCCACGGCTGCCGCGAGGGTCCGCGCGGCCATCACTCGCGCCAGGTGCCTTCGGTAGTCCGCGGTTGCGTGAAGATCCCCGTCCGGGTCGATGAGTCCGGCCGCAAGATCGGCGGCCTCGACGATGACCTTCTCGTCGAGCCGCTTGCCGACCAGCATCTGGCCGACTTCAGGCAGCGCATGCGGAAAAGGAGAAGCACCACCGATGCCAAGCGCGGCGCGGATGCATAGTCCATCCGCGTCGAGCGCGACCTGGGCACAGGCCGAGACCAGCGCGAAATCACCGTGCCGGATGCTCACCTCCTCGAACGCCGAGCCCACGCGCGCCTCCTTCCAGACCGGGAAACGGATTTCGGTCAGGCACTGCTCTGGCGCGATCGCGGTCACCATGGGCGCGAAGAAGAATTCGCGTGCCTGCATTTCGCTCGTTTCCGACGAATCCTCGAGCACCAACGTCGCGTCCAGCACGCAAGCCACCAACGCAATCTCGGCGGAGGGGTCGGCGTGCACAATGGAACCGCCGACCGTTCCGCGGTTACGCGTCTGCACGTGGCCAACCCATTTGAGCGCCTTGCCGAGCAAGGGCAGATTCGCCCGCGCACCGGGATCGCGTTCGACGACGCATTGACGGACCGCCGCGCCAATAGCGAGAGCGTCGTCGGAAACC
>JAWXBD010000022.1:0-24891 GCA_034439815.1 Phycisphaerae bacterium | reverse complement strand
GGCCCTGCAGGGCCTCGAGCAGTGCTGGGGCGAGCGCGTGCTTTCCGTCGAGACAATCGCTGTCAATGAGCGTGATGCGCGGCCCCAGGCGATCGCGCACGATCGCCTGCATGTCGCGATCGATCTCGCACGCGATGACCTCGGCGCCGCACTCGACGAGCGTCTCGGTCAGCGTGCCGGTGCCCGGCCCGATCTCGACGACGACTTCCCCCGGCTGCACCCGCGCGGCATCCACCAGCTTGCGCAGCTGATTGTGATCATGCAGAAAATTCTGTCCAAAGCGATGCTTGGGAAACACGCCGCGCGCGGCGAGAAGAGCCTTGATTTCAGCAAGAGACTGCAGCTAGAACCACCGCCGCCGGCTGACGACGTACTCGCGATGAAATTCCTCGTCGCTCTTGTTGAGATAGAGCAGCCCTTCAGCGATCGCGATGGGCCAAAGCACGAGCGAGAGCCCGCCGCACGTAAAAAGCGTGAGCAGCAGCATGAGGAGCCCGGTCCCCGTGTAGCCCAGCAGGAACTTGTGAATGCCAAGATGACCGAGCAAAATCGCGGAGACGCCGGCAGCAAGCTTTGTGTCGCTGACATCCGCGGGGACGGCGTCCATGACAGGTCGCGAGGTTGGCGGGTGAAGAGCGGTCATACGTGCGAACGTCGCTTACAGAATACATGGCGGCCCGTGGCGAGAGTGTCACGGGGCGCACAGGTTTCAGGGTAATCACGGTTGATGCAGATGGCAGACTCAAAGATTATGATCTTGGATTGAGTGGCCTAACAATGCGCTGCAGCGAACGGCGGCGGCCATGGACACTCCGGAAGCATCAGGTTCCCAAGTCTGCGCGGTCTGCGGCTACTCGATGGAGCGCGCGGATCTGGGCCGGGCCTGTCCTGAGTGCGGATCGAGCGTTCGGATTCCGCGATCAGCCGAAGCGGAGCGACTCATGAAATCAGCAATCCTCATCGCTGGATTACGGTGGTGGCCAGCGCCGTTGCTGCCCCTGCCTGAAACGCTGCCAGTGGGAGCTGAAGAGCCTCGTACGTCTTAAGGTCAACGAGCGACTTCAGGGTCTCGACCACCGTAGCCTCGGCGGCGTCCAGATCGGCACGAAGCTCCGCCACCGCGTCGTACGCCCTCCAAGCACGCGACTCCGTCGCGCGCGAGCTACGACCCTCAGCCTCGGACACGGACATGAGCTTCGCCAACGACTGAACCGATGCAATGCCCGATTGCAGCTTGGATCTCGAGCAGATCGACCTGTTCCGCGACGGCCGCACCAAGTTCGGAGTTGTCGTCCGAAATGGCTCCAAGCTTCGCAAGTTCCTCGGCCAGCGCGAACAGCTGTAACGACTTCGCCCAGAGGACCGGCTGTAGCGATAAAGTATTTAGCTGCCCGTCCGGGGCTTTCGAAAACTGAATGTCCGGCACGTCTGGAGCCTGCGCAGGGCACAGAGAGGCCGCCGCGAGCGCGGCGAAGATACCGATGCAGAGCGGACCCCAACGCTGATGAGTTCCGTAGGCGTGTCGTTTCATTGTCAATGCTCCTTGTGAGGATCTGTCACGGTGAGCCATCCGACGTGGACGTGTGGCGGATTGCGGCTGGACGATCGCGTACCCTGCGATCCGACATCACGTTTCGAGCGATCCACCCGCCCTTCAGGAACCCCCGCCATGCGCCACCCCGCCACACTCGTCGCCGTACTCCTCGCCGCAGCAGCGACCCTCGGCGTCCACGCCCTCCGCAGCGACGCCGCCGTCGCCCAGCAGACACCCGCCGAGACCAAGCGCCTCGCTATCGTCTGGACCAGCGCCGACCCCGACGTCGCGCACCGCATGACGCTCATGTACGCCAACGGCGCGCGAACGCGCGGCTGGTTCCACGAGGTCCGCCTCGTCATCTGGGGCCCCTCGCAGCGGCTGGTCGTCGCCGACAAGGACATCCGCGCGTATCTCGACCGACTCATCGAGGCGGGCGTCGTCGTCCAGGCATGCCTCGCCTGCGCAGACTCCTACGGCATCGCCGACGAGCTGCGCACGATCCCCGGCGTCGAGGTCAAGTACATGGGCGAGCCGCTGAGCGACTTCCTCAAAAGCGACGAATGGAAGGTGATTTCGTTCTGAGCGCATGCGGAGCCCACAGCGCATCCGATCGCCGCCCGCAACAGGCGAGGATGCAGCGTCATGGCCAGTCGGTGCAGATCGCACACCCGCAGCCTGGCCAATTGCAACGTTGGCGGTAACGACGACGCGTTACGGCTTGCGCGCGATCGCCTTCAGCTCTTTGGTGATAGCCCGGGCGCAGCCGTAGGAAAGAGTCGCCGTGCGACGAACCACGGACTGCTATGGCTCGACTTGGATCCGATGCCGGATCTCGACGGCCTCGCTCCACAGCGCATCTGCTGGAATCTGCGGCGTTCCGTCCGCATTCCAGGTGATCGGCTTCGTCATCTGTCCGTACGGCCGTGCGAGCAGCCAGCAGGGAGCGACGATCTCGCGGTTGCCCGGCTTGTCCGCGCGGAGCGTGATCGCGGGAAACTCCGAGGTCCCGAACCGGTCGTCCACATTGATCACAAACAACGGGACGTCGGTGCGGCCGACGACGTCGTCCGGTTGATCGGCGAAGAACGCGCCGCCCACCAGCACTGCGACGCCCACGGCCGGCGGAAGGAACTCATGCGAGCGATCGCCGCCCAGCTGCACAGTCACCTTCGCGCCGACGCGCGTGCGTGACGGCGCCGTCAGCTTGAGCATGAACGACTCGCGCCGCAGTCGCCGCATCTGCTCGGGCGTCGGTGCCCCGGACGCGATGTGCGCCGCCATCCAGCCCTGCGCGACGCCGAACAGCGTCCCGGCGCCAGATCGTTCTTCGAGCAGTTGATCGAACAGCGACCCGGACTCTTGGGCGCTGAGCGTTCGGCGCGTGATCTCCGCCCATGCCGACTGTGAACTTGAACGGAATCCGCCGAGATCGGCCGCCGCTGTCAGCGCCGTCGTCGACTGCATGCGCCGCAACATCGTCATGGCAGCATTGGGTCGTGCGAGCATCAGCCATCCCGCCGGGAGAAGGATGCAGCAGCCGACGAGTAACGGCGCCCAACGCACGACACGGCGATGACGCGTGAGCCCGTCGGTGCGCGAGCGCCACGCGTGACCGCACTCCGGACAGCGTTCGGCACTCGCCAGCCCTTCCGCCCAGTATCCGCATTTCGCGCACGCGAGCCCGCCGCGCCACAGTCCGAATCCGCGGATCAGCAGATCGCCGGCGTATCCGACCAGCACCATCGGCAGCATCGACAGCAGGCCGGCGAGACCATCCGCCATGATGACCTCGCGGAACACGGCGTTTATCGCCACGAAGACCGACATGCTGAGCGTCATCACCCACGGCATCCAGAGCGATCGCGGATTGACGAGATCGCTGTCGCGGACGAGCATCTTGGCCGCGGTCATGGGTTTCGACTTCGCGAGCGTCCAGTACTCGAGGAAGTCGCGCTCGGTCCAGTCGATCGGCATCTGCGCGCAGCAGTGTGGATCGGTCGGGCGCACCGAAGGAACGCCGAGACACCACGGGCACACGAGGCCGTCGCGCTCGCGCAGCAGCTGCTCTGCGCGGGCGCGGCGCCGATCGTGCCGTCGCTTCACGATCAGCATGGCGATGATGGAAAGCGCGATGGATCCGCCGAGACCGAGCAGCATCCGCGTGGAGGTTGCGGCGCCGCTCCGCGAGGGGGGCGCGATGACGCGGATCGTCAGGAACATTGCGATCCACGGAAGGCCCACCGCCAGTGCGGCGAGCAGCAGCGAACGGCGGGAGTACCGCATGGTCGGTGTAGCCCTCAGCGCGCGACCGCCTCCGCTCGGATCTCGCGCAGCACCGTCACTTTGATCTCGCCAGGGAACGTCATTTCCTGCTCGACGCGTTCGGCAATTGACTTCGCGATGGCGAAGGTCTCCACGTCGTCCGCCTTGCCCGCATCGACGATGACGCGCACTTCGCGCCCGGCCTGAATCGCGTACGCCTCGATGATCGCGGGATGCTGCTTCGCGATCGCTTCGAGCTGCTCGAGCCGCTTGATATACATCTCCATCGACTCGCGCCGGGCGCCGGGTCGGGCGCCCGAGATCGCGTCCGCCGCCATCACGATCGGCGTGTACGGCGTCGTCGCAGGAATGTCCGCGTGATGGCCGCCGATGGCGTTCAGCACCGGATCGCTCTTCTCGCCGAACTTCCGCGCGAACTCCATGCCGATCGCCGGGTGCCCGCCCTCCATCTCGTGATCCATTGCCTTGCCGATGTCGTGCAGGAAGCCGGCGCGGCGCGCGATCTGTCCATTCAGGCCAAGCTGATCGGCAATCATCTGCGACAGGAATGCGACCTCGATCGAATGGCGCAGCACGTTCTGGCCGTAGCTCGTGCGGAAGTGCAGCTTGCCCATCGCCTCGATGATCTTCGGGTGGAGCCCGCGGATGTTCGCCTCGATCACCGCGTCGTTGCCGTATTTGTTGATGCGCTCGTGAATGTCGCGCTTCGTCTGTTCGACAATCTCTTCGACGCGCGACGGATGCACGCGCCCATCGGCGACGAGCTTCTGCAGTGCTTCGGCGGCGATCGCCTGCCGAACGCGATCGAAGCAGCTGACACTGATCACTCCGGGGGTGTCGTCGACGAGGATGTCGACCCCGGTCGCCCTTTCAATGGCGCGGATGTTCCGACCCTCGCGGCCAATGATGCGACCCTTCATATCGTCGCTCGGAATCTTGATCGAACGCACGGTCGAGTCGGCGACATTCTCGGCGGCGTAGCGCTGAATCGACATGAGCGTGATCTCGCGGGCGCGGTCACGGGCGCAGCGCTCGGCTTCGTCGAGGATCTTCTGGCTCAGCGCGTTCGCATCGTGTTCGGACTCGACGCGGACTTCGGCGAGAAAGAGTTCGCGAGCGCTCTCCAGTGAGAGGCCGGCGACCTCGGCGAGCTTCGATTTCATCTGGTCGCGGGTCGACTCGGCCGTGCGCACGGCGGCCGCGGCCTGGTCCTCCAGTGCCTTGGTGCGAACTTCGCGCTGTTCGAGTTTCCCCTCGCGCTGGTTAATCGATTCGAGCTTGCGGTCGAGCGTCTCCTCCCGCTTGAGGGCCCGGGCCTGGCTCGCTTTCACTTCGGCCAGGCTCTCCGAGACCTCGCGGTCAATCGAGGTGCGCCGTTCCGACATGCGTTTCTCGGCGTCGAGCTCCAGCTCCCTGGCCCTCGCCTCGCCCTCCGCCTTGGCAGTTTGGAGGATCATCCGGGACTCCGTGCGCGCCCGGCGGATCGATCGGCCGACCAGGCCCGACATCACAAAGAGGCCGACCCCGATGCCAAGCAGGTGGAAGCCGAGGACCGTCAGCAGCAAGGGAACGGAGAACGAATCGGTTGTTCCCGACGGCACGGTCGCCACGAAGTTCGAGCCCGCCCAGCCCGACGTCCAGCCCGATACTGTGATTGAAATCGCAAGTTGGGCCACCACACCGCACCTCCGCTGCACTCACGCAGCAGCTGCAACGGCCGTTGCCCCAATTCAAAGGACGTGCGACGACTTCGCGCTGCCCCCTCTACCTGTAGAGGGGGATAGCCGCGTGAACGCGCATGCCGATCCATAATTGACGACTGACTCAGCGGTGCCGGCGAGGCCCATCCTGTTCACGCGCAGCAATGCACGAAACCGCCTGTCGGACCGAATCGGTCCGCGGAACGCAGTTCGGGCACTGGATGGGAGCAACCATTTGAATACATAACTCCGGCAAACTCTCAGAACACGGACGACGAAGCAGACACTGCTGGAGGCAAACGTCAATCTATTGTGATGGTGGAGACGCGGCATCGGATGCCGGAGCCTTGACCATCACCGGGTGACGACTTGAGGAGTTGCGATTCCGCCTGATTCTCAAGCCGCCGCACCATGGATCGGCCGTCCTCGCCTTGGACAGCGCCGGACGCATGCACGACGGAAGTCATGCTGCCTCAGACGCCGCCTCAACATTGGAGGAAACGAGCCGGAAAAAGTGACAGGTCCTGCGCGGCACCTCCAACGTGAAGCCGCCGCCGGACGCATCTGCCGCCAGTATTGCGGGACGGTGTGCTATGTCAAGGTAGGATGAAGGTAACTTTGTGGGCTGGCGAGCGGCGAGGCGGCTGAGCACGTGGCTCGCGCGGGTCCGCGAGGATTCGGCGCCGTATCCCCTCGTGAGGACTCCGCATGCCCCAATTCGTGCTCTGGGTCTCTCGCCTCCTGCCGACCAACCCGATCGTGGTGCGGCTTGTCGCTGGTGGTTCGCGGCGCCTCCGCCACCTCTACATCCGTTCGGGCTACCTCGCGATCATGATGCTGGTGCTGTTCTTCAGCCTGCTTGATCTCGGCGGCGACACCACGATGAAGGCGCTTGCCCAGCGCGGCGCCGGTGCCTTCACGATCATCAGTTTCGGACAGGTCGCCCTGCTGTGTCTTCTGACCCCGATCTTCATGGCTGGCGCCATCGCCCAGGAGAGCAGTCCTCGGACGTGGGACATCCTGCTCACGACGCCGTTGACCAACCTGCAGATCGTCCTGGGCACGCTGTTCGGGCGACTCTTCTTCGTGCTTGCGCTGCTGATGTCGACACTCCCGCTCTTCACGACGACACAGTTCTTCGGAGGCGTGCCGGGGAACTCGATCTTCCTGTCCTACGCGATCTCCGCCTGCAGCGCGCTGCTCGTCGCCGCCATTGCCGTCACGCTGAGCGTCACGCGCGCCGCAGGAAAGCGCGCCGTCTTCGTCTTTTACGTCACGGTTGTGATCTACCTGTTCGCAACATACGCGGCCGATCGGTGGCTTCGCCTGAGCAGTCCCGTGACAGTCGGCGGGGAACGTTTCTTCACCACCTGGCTGACGCCGGTCAATCCGTTCCTTGCGATCGAGACACTGCTGCAGGCCAATACGTACGTGACGCCGGACATCTCGCCAGCCGACTCGTGGCTGCGCCAGCAGTGGCTCGGCCGTCCGGTCGGCGCATTCTGCTGGTCGTGCGTGGTGTTGTCCGTGCTGATGATCGCGTACTCCACGCTGCAGCTCCGCTTCATCGGAACGCGCGGAGCGACGATTCCCTGGCATCGCAAGCTGTTCATGAAGCGGACGAGCACCGGTGAACGGGTCGCCCGCTCGGTCGGCAACAATCCGATTTCGTGGCGCGAGCGGACGAGCAAGGGTTCCTCGATTGTCGGTCGGATGGGTCGATGGCTGTTCGTCGCGATTGGCGCCGCTGCGGCGCTCGCCGTGGTCGGCATGTTTCACGCCGGATACATCACTGCCCCGGAATTCCAGGGAGCGCTGGTCACCGTCGTGGCCGCGGAGATCGTGATCGTCACACTCGTGGCGATTAACTTAAGCGGTGTCGCCGTGAGCCGCGAGCGCGAGGACGGAACGCTCGATCTGCTGTTGACGACGCCGATTCAGCCGGGGCCGTATCTCACGGGCAAACTCCAGGGACTCGTGCAGTATCTGCTGCCGATGATTCTTGTGCCGTTTGTTTCGCTCGGCATCGCTGCGCTGTATGTCCTCACCGGCGGACTCGGATCATCGGCACCGATGACGACCCTCGTGGCGATCAAAACGAACACGGTCCCGATCCCCATCATGTTCCCCGAAGGCGCGCTGCTCCTGCCGATGGTGCTCGTGGCCTTCATCGCGTTCTGCGTGATGGTGGGGCTTCAGTGGTCGATCAAGAGCAAAGGCACGATCGGCTCGGTTATCGCCGCGTTCGGCGTCGTGGTCGTCGTCGCGGGAGTGCTGGGCTTGTGCGGCGCCGGCGTGGGCTCGAGCCTGCCCTTCATCGGACCGGTGTTGAACGCGCTCAGCCCGATCAATCTGGCGCTCGCGGTAACGTTGCCGCAGACCGTGATGGAAGCGTCGCTCGGTTCGCCGCAGGAAGTCACGAGCGCCCGCGTCTCGCTGGCGATCGGATCGATCATTGCCGCGGTTGCCTACATCATCGCCGTCATCAGCATGCACACGACGATGAAGCGCACGTTCATGATGACAGTGCGCCGGCTCGCCGGCCAGACGTGATCCCACGCGCTAACCCAAGCGCTCACCCACCATCTGTCGCGGACCGCGCAGTCTTACGAGGTCAGCCCGTCCACGCGCCCAACAGGATCGCAAGATCCGCCGCGTCGACTTGTCCGCTGCCATTGAGATCCGCCGCACCACGACCGCCCCATGCGCCGAGCAGGATTGCAAGGTCCTTGGTATTTACTGCACCGTCGCCGTTCAGGTCGCCGACCATCGCCGTTGCGATTTTGATCGTCGCGGTGTCCATGTCGATCGGCGCCGACTTGCCTTGCTGCACCCACAGGTCGTACGCAGTTTGACCGGCGGAATTCGTGGTGTTCGTGTCGCGCAGGAACTCGACGTATTCCTTCGTGGAACTCTGGTAATACAGCGTCACGACAGCCTTGGCCGCGCCCTTGGGGATCGTCGCTTTCGTGTCATCCCAGTACTGACCGTCGGCATACGTGGCGTTCACTGGCGCCGCACCCGCTGCGGCGAAGCTCGCGTTGCTGAAGCCGCGAGGCGGAATGCGATTGTCCTTGTACTTCGTATTCGCGAGCAGCAGATGAAAGTTCTCGCCGGCTGGAAGTCCCGTGAGCTGGGCCACGCTGCTGTCAATGCCGTGCTTCGCTTCCCAGACTTTCGTTCCGCTGAGGTTGAGTTCGGCCGTGTCGAAGTTGTAGCTGCCGATCTCCTGGATCAGCTTGTCCTTCGCATTGAAGTACTTCACGTTCAGCCACATCCGCCGTCCTTCCGGGTATCCGGTCGGAAGCTTGTGGCCGGTCTGGTTCACCACGCGCGCCTGCAGTTGATTGCCGATCAGCGAAAGTTCCAGGTCCGACGCGTCACGCAGCATCTGCACCGTGCGGGCATGCGCCAATGCCACACGCTCTTCGGTCAGACCCATGTAGTCGGCTTCTTCACCCAGCTGCGATCGAATCGCGCCGATGACCCATGTGTTCGCGCCGGCAAACGAGTGCTGCGGCACATCCCGATAGAAGTAGGGCTCGGCCGGCGCGAACGCGCATGCCCCGCCATAGTTGATTGGCATATGGCAGTCCTGGCAGGACTTCATCAGGCCCGACGGATGATCAGGGCCGCCGAAGCGGTCGTCGGCGAACTGCACGCCCTTCGTTGCGAAGTCGCTGAGGGCCCACTCCGAGTACGTGCGCTGCTCGGGAAACATGTCGTGCGGCTGCTGCGTCGGATGGGACGCATTGAACTCCGACGCCACGTACTGGCCCTTCTTGTCCTTGACGAAGACGGGATTGCTCACGTCGTGGCACGTACCGCAGAATTCCGACTTGGTGTGGAACGGCGAATAGATGAGCTTCACCGGCTCCCCTAGTGTGGTGAGACCGTGCAGATTGTCCGGCACGTCAGCGAGCGGACCGCGGCGGTTGTCCACCGGATCGATGATGTAGCGCGCGTTGCCGTGACCTTGCGGAATGAGACCTTCACCAGCAAGCGCCGAGAGAATCGGCGCATCCGGGTTCACCGGATCGCCCGGGTATCCGACGGCGCTATCGATGCCCGCAACCGGGTTGACAACACGGTGGCAAAAGTTGCAGTTGATGCCGTCGAAGTCTTCGGGCTGAAATTCAATGGTCGACCCGGTCGTGGACTTTCCGGCCAGCCACGCGCCTGGAGCGTGACAACGGATGCAGGTTTCGCCGCCGGCGTTTGCATCCTGATTCGCGATGGCCAGCGCCGCGTGCCAGATCGGATCCCGGGCCGACTGACCCATCAGGCTCGTGGTCCACGAGTCGTACGGTGCAGCGTTCACGTCGTAGTCGGAGTGGCAGAATGAGCAACTCATCGACGGCGTGATCGGATTCAGCGCGTATGGATCGGGATCAGGCTGGGTGCCTGGAAGAAAGAAGTCGTTGTTGGTGGTCGGCAGCTGGACTTGAGCGACACCGCCTCCGCCGCGACCGCCCTTGCTCGCGATGACGGTCGGAACGAGCAGCCCGATTGCCAAGAGCCCGCTGAACGCGAGGACGCCCGTGCGCTTCCACGAGCGGCGAGATCCGGCACCGATGCCAGAACCAGTTTTGTGGCCAGTTTTGTGGCCAGTTTTATGACCAGTTTTGCTGCGCTTGCCCAACGACTGTTCCGACATCAACGCCTCCGAGCCTGTGCCCCCGGTTTACAGCTGGGGGACACGAGCGATACATGTACTCAGAACGCCGACGCATCCGCGCCGCGCTCGTGAGAGCCTGGATATGAAGCAAGGAGCACCAGAGGCCAATTCGGAATCCGCCTGCCGGAATCCATCGATGGCTGGAACAACTTGACGATGACCTCTCGCGCACCACTCCCGATTGCCCACCAACTGTCCCACCAACTGTCATACGCAGGGCACACGTTGCCGACGCTGTCCTGCAAGAGATACGCGAAGACTTCTACCTTAGATCCCCATAACGCCGGGTCAAGCAACCATGGCGTGGATCGGAACAGTCCCCGTCAGATGGCGTGACATGACGGAGATATGCCGTCCGCGACGGCGCGCCCTCATCTATCAGTCCTCGCAGCTCCGTTCGCGGTCCGATACACTGCGATCGCGATGCGGTTTCCACGAGACATCCTCCCTGCAGGCGCAGCGCTGGTGCCACGTTTCTTCACTTTGGGCAAGCTGACTGCGTGCTCTCTGGGGATTCCGCTGCTCATAAGCCTGGGGAGCGCCACGGGCTGCCACAGCTCGCAGGCGGCATCGCACGGACTCCTTGCTGCCGACGATTACGCAGCGGCCACGGTGCTCGCCCTTGATCGCAGCGAGTATCCCCAGGTATTCGACGCGGCTGTCGCGCTCGCTGCGGACGAGGGCATGTTCCCCGAGCTCCGCGACCGAGATGGCGGCATCATTCAGACGCGCCCGAAAGTTGCAGGTTCGCTCCTTGAGCCATGGGACTGGCCTCGCGGCAGCCCGAAGGCGGCACTCGACGCAACGGTCGCGTATCAGCGCCGGCGTGTGCGCTTCGAGTTCATTCCGTCGGGTTTTCGGCCCGCACCGGTCGAGGACCCCTCCACGCTGCTCGGCGCACAGACGCCAGGCGGGCCTGCTGGCGCGGCGGGTTCCGAGGCTGTCGATCTCGCAGCGTACGAAGGCCCGATGGAACTGCGCGTCTGGGTGTACGTCGAACAGGCGTTCACGCCGCACATGCAGCGATCGACATGGACGTTCTCGCAAACGACGTTCGCGCGTGATCCCATGCGTCAGGCTGCGGGAGCGGACGGCACGACGCGTGATCGCAGCATCTGGACGCCGATTGCCCGCGATCCTCCGATGGAAGCGATCCTGCTCGCAAAGTTGCGCGAGCGGCTGGCATCGGGGTGAGACGCAAAGGACGGCGGAGCGAACGACATGCAGAGTCAACGGATCCTGGAGGCACTTGTGTTCATTGGCTTGGGCTCGCTCGGCGGCTGTGCAGCGCCGGACTCCGCTGGTCCGCGTCGCGTGATTGCCTCCGACAAGGAGACCACGGCAAGCGACCTTGGATCGCTGCGAGGGCGCGGTGAGGCGCACCTGCATCGCGACGAGTATCGGTATGCGATCGGAATGCCGTGTGGTGGTGTCGCGGCGGGCCAGGTGTATCTGCTCGGCGACGGAACGCTCGGCGAATGGCACATCAACGGTGAACTCAATGCGACCGGCTACGGCAGCGAGTCGTATCGAACGCGTCGGCCGGCGCGACAACTCGAGCAAGGCTTCCGGCTGGTCGTCGACGATGGCTCGGGAACGCCGTTCGCCGCGGTGCTCGCCGATCGCGATTTCGGCGGCGATTTCGACGCGATCGAATTCATCGGCACGTATCCGACCGCTGAAGTGCGCTATCGCTCGACGGACGAACATCGCGTTCCTCCCGTCGAAGTGACGCTGACCGCGGGCAGTCCGTTCATTCCGCTCAACGCGCGCGACTCGGCGCTGCCATGCACGGTCATGCGTTTTTCGCTGCGGAGCCGCGCCGATCACCCGCTCACCGGTTCGCTGACGGGGTGGCTCGAGAACGCGGTCGAACGGGTGCGGCCGGGTCGTCTGTTCGTCGAACGGCGCAATCAGCCGGTGCAAGAAGCGGGCATGTCATCGATCGTGATGGACGCCGTCGCCACGACGATGGATGAGGCAACGGATCGCCCGGACCGCGTGCTCTTCGACTTCGAAGGCGATGACTTCCGTGGCTGGACCGTCGAGGGTCACGCATTCGGAACTGCTCCAGGGCGCGGAACGCTGCCGAATCAAAGTGCCGTCGAGGGCTATACGGGCAGGGGATTTGTCAGCAGCTATCACGGCGGTGACGGTGCGACGGGGCAGATGATCAGCGCGCCGTTCAAAGTTGATCGACGCTTCCTCGTGTTCCGCATCGGCGGCGGCAGCGACATGCGTCAGACATCGGTGCAGCTGTTCATCACGGGCCGGAGCGTCGGACAGGCATGCGGGGACAACTCGGAGCGTCTTGACCTCTTCGCGTGGGATCTGAGCCCGTATCAGGGCGAGGATGCGCAGCTGGAGATCATGGACAGGGGAAGCGGCGCCTGGGCTCACATCAACGTCGACGATGTCATGCTGAGCGATCGTCTGCCGCGCGAACTCTGCGAACCGCGCCCGGACGCGCTCACCAACGGAACGATGGCGCTCACGTTTCTAGGCGACGCCGCGCCGACACTCGAAGCGCCGATGCAGCTGTCCAGCGCGGACGGCGTCACTCGCGGCCCGGTCGCAATGCTCGAAGCGCCGTTCACGCTCGCGCCCGGCGAGACGAAGGAACTGCAGTTCGTGATCTCGTGGCACTTCCCGAATCTGCACACGGGCCACGGGCAGATGTACACGAACTGGTTCGAAAGTGCCCTCGATGTCGCGCGCTATGTGAGTGCGAACGAGGCGCGGTTGCGCACGGACACCGAGCTTTTTCGAACGACCTACTTCGACGACGCCACGCTGCCGTGGTGGCTGGCGCAGCGTCTGATTGCGCCGGTCGCCAACCTCGCTACGGGCACCGCGCAATGGTGGAAGAACGGCCGGTTCTGGGGCTGGGGAGGTGTCGGCTGCTGCGAGGGAACGTGCACGCATGTGTGGAACTATTCGCATGCGGAAGCCCGGCTCTTCCCGGAGCTCGCGCGGTCGACGCGGGTGATGCAGGATCTCGGCACCGCGTTTGAGCCGGAGAGCGGTCGCGTGGCGTTTCGAGGTGAAGTCGGGCGCGGATCGCCATTCGCCGCCGACGGCCAGGCGGGTACGGTGCTCAAGTGCTATCGCGAGCATCTCACGAGCACAGACGATGCGTTCCTCCGCGCCAACTGGCCGCGCATCAAGCGCGCGATGGAGTGCCTCATCGCCAGCGATGTCGAGCTCTCGCGCGACAACAAGCCGGACGGCATCATCCTCACCGCGCAGCCGAACACGTTCGACATTGAGTTTTTCGGCGCGAACACGTTCGTCGGCGCGTTGTATCTCGCAGCGCTGGAGGCGGCGGCGGTGATGGCGGGTCACATGGACGACGCCGAGTTCGCAGCGCAATGCCGCGCGATCGCCACGTCCGGCCGGGCATGGACAGAACGAAATCTGTTCACCGGCGCATACTTCGTGCAGCGGAATCTCGTCCGGCGGGAAGCTCCGTTTCAATACGACGTCGGCTGTCTTTCCGATCAGCTGTTCGGGCAGAACTGGGCCCGGGCACTGGCGCTCCCGACGGTCTATGACGAAACGATGGTGCGCACTGCGCTGCAAAGCATCTACCGCTACAACTGGTCACCGGTGGTGGGCGTGTACAACGCACGGTTCCCGCCCGAACGAGTGTTCGCACGCGATCGTGAGGGCGGCCTGTTCGTGTGCACGTGGCCCAACGGCGGTCGGCCGAAGGAACCGGTGCGCTATCGCGATGAAGTGTGGACGGGGATCGAGTACCAGGTCGCAGCCGGAATGATCTGGGAAGGCCTCGTCGACGAGGCGCTCACCATCGTGAAAGCCGTCGATCAGCGCTACGACGGAGCGCTGCACAATCCGTGGAATGAAGTCGAGTGCGGCGATCACTACGCCCGCGCGATGGCGTCATGGGGCGTGCTGCTCGCGTTGGGCGGCTTCGAGTACGACGGCCCTGCGGGGCTGATCGGCATGGCACCGCGGCTGACGGCCGAACAGTTCGCGTCGTTCTTCAGCGGCGCCGAAGGCTGGGGACGGCTCGAGCAGACACGCGCGGCGCGCGTGCAGACGAACACCGTCGACGTGCGCTGGGGACGGGTGCGGTTGTCCGCATTCAGGACTGAGCTGCCGCCCGAGGTGGACGCTGCGGGAGCAGTCAGCTGTGAAATCCGCGCTGGCGACGAAGTCATGAACGTGACGATCGAACGCCACGGTCGCGCGGTCACCGCACGATGGGCAACGCCGGTGGTGCTTGAAGCCGGAACGGCGCTGCACGCTCGATGGTCGTGGTGAGTCTCAGAACTCCTTGCGCCATTCGCGGGCCCGCGTCCTTCGCTTCATCGGTTAACTCACTTCAATCCGCGGATCAACATACCGATACATCACATCGACTGCGAGATTGAACAGCACCAGCATCGTCGAGTACACCAGCACCACGCCCATGACGAGCGTGATGTCCTTGCCCACAACGCCGTCGACGAAGTGCTGGCCGATGCCGGGCACAGCAAAAACTTTCTCAACGACGAAGCTGCCGGTCATTGCTGTCGCCGCTGCGGGGCCCAGGTAACTGAGCACCGGAAGGAACGCGTTCTTCAGCACATGCCTCATCGCCACGCCCGTGCGCGAGCGCCCCTTCGCGCGGGCGGTGCGTGCGTAGTCCGAGGTCATCTGCTCGATCATGCCATACCGCACGAGCCGCGCTATGTAGGCGGAGTACGGCAGTGAGAGCGCGAATGCGGGGAGCACAACGAAGCGGATATCTCCCCAGCCGCCGATCGGAAACCACTGCAATTTCGCGGCAAACAGCATGAGAATCGCTGCGCCCACCACGAAGCTTGGCACGCTGATTCCTACGAGCGAGATGAACTGCGCCACAAGATCAGCGAGCCCGTTCGGTCGCAGCCCTCCAATCACACCAGCCGTGATGCCGATCACCAGCGCGAGAAGAATCGCCGTCAATCCCAAGGTGATCGAAACCGGCAGGCCGGTCGCAATGATCTCGTTCACAGTCCAGTCACGATGACGCAGGCTTGGACCGAGATCGAACGGTCGCGTACTGGTGCCGAGCACCCAGGCGACACCGCTCGCCTTCCCGAGATACTCGACGTAAAAGCCGACGGGATCGTCGAGCTTGTATTGCTTCCTCATCGCCTCGACGATCTCTGCGGGAGGTCGACGTCCTTCGTCCTGCTGCAGCGGATCGCCCGGCACCAGCCATGTCAGCGAAAATGTGATCGTGTAGACGATCAGCACGATCACCGGAGTCACTGCGAGGCGTCGAAGGATGAAGCTCAGCATGATCTAGTCACTCCTCGCGCTTCAGGCGCGCGAAGTACTGTGCCAGCCGTGGGTGTTGATTCACGCCGGTGAGTGCTGCCGGCTCGTACATGTACACGGTGACATAGGTGCAGATGGGCAGGATCGGCAGCTCTTCTTCCATCAGGAAACGCTCCGCGTCCGTCAGCATCGCCAGCCGCTTCGCTGGATCAAGTTCGCGCGCCGCGTCCTGCAGCATGCGGTCAAACGTAGCGCTGACGTATCCGCGATCGTTGTTCCCGTCGGTCGAGTACGAAAGATCGAGAAACGTGGTCGGATCGCCGTAGTCGCCGTACCAGCCTCCGCGTGCAATCATGAAGTGGCCGTGCTTCAAATCGTCGCGAAAGTCTTTCGTTTCCTTGCCGCGCGCGACGATCTGGACGCCGAGCGTCGCCCGCCACATTTCACGCAGCGCGAAGCTCAGATCGCGATAGCGCGGGCTCCCCAGCGAGTACACGAGGTCGACGGTAGGAAACAGCGCGCCTTGCTCGTTCTCGACGCGGCCGTCGCCATCGCGATCTTTCCACCCCGCCGACTCCAGCTCAGCCCGCGCCAGCACTCGATCAAACGGCAGGCCTTGCGGGCTGGTGTAGCCGTTGATGGCATCACGTGGAACGATGACGTTCGCCGGCCTTTCGCCCAGCCGCGTGACGCGCTCGACGATCGTCTCCCGATCCACCGCGAGCGCGAATGCCCGGCGCACTCGCGGATCGTGAAAAGGGTTGGGCGCGCTGTTTGACAGCGTCGGACGGCAATTAAACGAATAAAAATCTGTGCCGAAGGAATCGAGCCCGTGCGTATTGCGGCGCTCGCCGCGCTCCGGCGGAGGGAGCCGGCCCAGTGCCTGGTCGATCGACACGCCATTCGCCCGGGCCGTGGCGAGTTCGCTGGCGTAGTGCCGTTCGTAACGGTCGCGCTCGGCAAGCATTTCCGGGCGATACTCAGCGAGCGTGTCGGTGACCCAGTCGACGCCACCTGCCTCGGCGGAGAGGACCGTGGTATTCGCGTCCTCGATGATCACGATCGCGATGGAACCTGTGCGGACGTTCTTCGCGTCCCAGTACAACTCATTCGCTTCCAGTCGCATGTCACGCTTATAGCGCCAGTCAACGAGTCGATAGGGACCGTTTGAAATCAGCTTGCCTGGCTTCGTCCAGTCATGTCCCTGCACCAGCCTTCCCGTGCTTGGGTCGAAGCTCACGTGGGCCTCGACGCTCTTCGCATGAACGGGCGACAGCGCGGCGAACGCGAGCAGGTCGAGCATGTAGGCGACGGGATGCTTCAGCGTGAGCACCAGCGTGCGATCGTCGGGTGTGTGCAGCCCGACGGTAGCGCTGAACTGCTCGACTGTTGCCTGCCAGAGCGCCGCGCACGCAGCGTCGTCACGCACTGGGCGCTTCGCGTACTCGGCGAGCGCCTGCCCGCGCCAGTGAAAGAACTCCTCACCGCCGACCAGGTGAAAGAGAAAACCGGAGTAATCCGCGGCAGTATCGGCAAGCAGCGCGCGGCGGAATGCGTAGACGAAATCCCCGCTCGTGACCGCCTCGCCATTGCTCCAACGTGAATCTGGACGGAGGTGAAACGTGTACGTGCGGCCTTGATCCGAGATGTCCCAGCGCTCCGCGACTCCCGGCTGTGGGGCGCAGTTCTTGGGATCGAGCGTGACCAGCGTCTCGAAGAGGCCGCGCGCCGTCCGCAAGTCGTGCCGCCACGACATGCGCTGTGGATCGAGCGTGAATGAATCAGCTCGCTGAGCGATGACGAGATCGGCACGCGGTCGCGGATGATCCGCACTCAGCGCGAGGAACAGAATCGCCAGAAGGAACAGGAAGGGGACAAGCAGACGCACGCGTGGACTCCGTAGACGGACTCAGCGTACATCGCCTGCAGCTCTCACGGTCGTGAGTACGTCGCGAGGACGCTCATCCACTTGGCCACCTGCGCATCGAACGTCTTGCGATCGTTCGCATCCCACGCGCTGGCAACAGCCCGTTCGGGGCCGACAGCGGGTCCGGACGGGCGCACGACCGAGTCGACGTTGCGGAGCAAAGCCTCGGCGAGCACGATGATGTCGGAGTAGTTCTTCGTCATTGCGGGATCAGCGTGTGCTGCGTCCCACTGCTTCCCGGCGAGGTCAAAGGCATCCGCGAGGGCGGGTGCAATGACCGGCCCGAGCCGTTGGCGATCGGCTAGGCCGCGCAGCGCCAGCCATTGGTCGCGCAGGGTCAAGAGGGCTTGGTTCACGGACACTCGCGCATCGGCGCTGTTGTCAATGCCGATCTGCTTGATGAGTTTCTGGAGCACCTTCACTTGGGCGATGCGGGCTCGATCGGCGGTGGCGGCAGAAATATTGCTCGCATTGACGGTGGCAGCGGTGACTGCGGACGTCAGTGCCCGAACCTCCTGCAGCAGGACCAGGGTGTCGGTTTCCGATAAAGCGGCCCGTTCGACTTCACGCGTGATCGCGTCAATCTGCGCGCCGGTCATCTTGGTGTTCGAAACTGCATCGGGCAGGGCGAGCCCAAGCGTGGTCGCGGCGCTCATCCGTTTGCCGACATCCGGTTCCCGTGCCGGCGAGAGTCGCTCCACGATGATCGCCAGCGCATCGGAGGTCCCGATGTAACGCGCGATCTGCATGGCGATGATGGCGCGCTGCGTGTCAGTGCCGGCGGCCATCGCGGAGAGCCGCTTCAGCGCCAGTTCGGCGTACGCCTGCCGGAAAACGAGGCTCGTGGTCCTCCCCTGCAGCGGGAGGATGAGAGCCTGCCTCGCATCCACGAGATCCCTCGGCCGTGTTCCCGGCGACTCGATCGAATTGAGCCATTCATCGAGGAACTTCTTCAGGACCGCCTGCTGCTCCGCAGACAGCTTCGTTTGGACGGCGAGGATCGCCGAGTCGAGGGTCTGCTGCCCGTAGCAAGTACTGAGCGGACTGCCAGCCACGAATGCGGCGGCGACGCAACCGAGGAGAAACGCCTTGGGGGTGGTCATCGCGAAGGCCGAAGCAATGGAGCCGTATCGCTGAAGCTCGCATTGCTCAAGCGTGCTCAAAGAACGTGCTGGTGAACGTGCTGGTGAACGGGGAGGAAGGTCCCCCGATCGCCTCAGCCGGATGGCGTCACGCATCGACGCGCAACCAAGGAGGAGGCAAAGGGGCCCACTGGAATCCGTTGACCGTATCCGCGGCTGCCATAGGTGTCAACGAAGTGCGATCCTTCGGGAGGGGCCATGCGTAGGCCGAAGCCCCGCGCTCAAATTTGGGGCTCCCTGCTCTTGCTCCGCCGCTCGAACTGCCGACACTGAATCCCTCATGGCCCGCACGCTCCCCACGCCTCGATCGCATCAGATGCCGTCCACTCGTCCCCCCAACTCCACGCGCCTGCCGTTGGTACCGCTGCTGGCTTGGCTGTGCGTCGCGCTGCCTCAGCCGTGTGCTGCAGCCGGGGTCGGCAAGGACGACCCGCCCGCCCAAGCTCAGGCAGGCGTCGCCGATCAGTCGGCGCTCGAGGCCTCGTCGCGCGTTCGCCTCGCGCGGGTCTTCGCGGCGTTCTCGTCCCGGGCGGTACGGAAGGATGAACCAGCCCTCGCGGATCTTGACCTCGCCCTGCTGCTGGCCCAGCAGGCGGTCGAGCTGAATCCCGATGACGTCTGGGCGTGGCGGGCGCTGCTCGGCGCGGCGTCGCTCGGGGACCAGACCGACGCCGAGGTCGAGGCGGCCAGGCGCAAGGCGGTGGAGCGCATCGCCGCGCTGGATCCGACGGACGAAAGAATCCGTGTTCGCCGCCTCCTCGATTCGATCTCGCTCGCACCGACTGCCGAAGAGCGCATCGCGAAATATCTCAAGTGGCTCGAGCCGCCTCAGCGCGACGCGATCGGCAGCGCGGTCGCTGCGCGGCTCGCACTGGATCTCGCGATACTCTTGAAGCGCACAGGCGATCAGGCAGGATTCGAGAAGTGGCTTGCCGAGGCGGTGATTCTTGATCCCGCCTATCCAGACGCGGCGTCGATGGCCGCCGGATACTTTCGCTTTGCAACCAACGACTCGGCTGAAGAGGCGGAACTGCTGCTTGCTGCGCTCACTGCCAATCCGCTCGACCTCCTCCCGATGCGCGGCTTCGCAACGCACATGCTGGATCGCGGCGCCTACCGCACGGCGGCGCGGTTCCTGGGAATCTCCGCCAGCCTCTCGCGCACGGAGTTCCCGATCATCTCCTACGACCAGTTGCTCGCTGATCTCGCGCTCGCGACGTGGGCATCCGGGCGCGCGCAGGAAGCGGACGACATCATTCGCATTCGCGTGCAGCGAATGAATGAGTATTTCTGGGGTCAGCTCGCGGATTCGGATCCCACCTTGCTTGCGGACCCCGTGCGACTGCGGAGTCGACGATTCCCCGTCCCGAGTTCCCAGCTGGCGGTCCGCACGGCGATCCTGCGCGACACCGGCGATACCGTCGGCTGGAAAGCGCTGGTCGATGACACGTACTACTCGCTCGACGCGGAAGCGGAGAACCTCCTCGAGCGATCGCAATCACTTCCGCAGCCTGAGAACACCATCGCGGCGGCGTATCTGCAAGCTGCCTTCTTCGCGTACTGGCTTGGCGAGGACGCGGCGAAGGGCGATGAGTACAAAGAGAAGGCCGCATCGGTTCTCGCGCTGACGCCCGAAGCGGAGGCGCGATTCAGCGCGTGGTCGACGCTGCGGTCCACCGAATCAGCGCAGGCACTCGCCATGTTCCAGGCGCTGACCGATTCCGACGTGGCAACGCGTTTGGGAACTGCGCTGGCCATGATTGCAGCCGGACAGCCGCGCGAAGGAGCGCAGCTGCTGCTCGCGATCGCGCGCGAAACGCCGGGCACATTGATCGGTGTTGACGCGCGGTCCCGGCTGCAGCGGCTTCTGGGGACCGCGATTCCGCCCACTGACGAAGTGCAGAGGCTCGAGGCAGTCGGAGCATCGGTGCCTGCTTCGTTCGATCAGATCTTCAAGGAGGGTGCGTCGACACTTACGTTCCGCATCCGCCTGGGCTCGCTTCCTGCGGATGCCACGCAGTCAATTCCCATCTTCCTCGAAGTCACCAACAGCGCTCCCATCCCGCTGGCGATCGACAAGTTCGGACCGGTACAGGAGCTTGTCGCGCTGCAGTCGTCGATCAGCGTCTCGGGACGCAACACGTCGTTCAACGTCCCGTACATGCTGATATCGCTGAACCGAGCGCTCAACATTCCAAGTCGGACCACCTTGGCTGTTCCGATTGACCTCGCTTACACCGATGTCGGTGTGGCTGCGCTGCAGTTCTTGCATCAGGGCTGCGGTATTGAGCTGCGCGGCATCGTCAACTGGGAGACGACCTCGGGAGGATTCCGTGCAGGGCCATTTGGCGATCCGGCCGAAGCGGAACTGATGCAGATCGATGGCGTGCGAATGACTGACGAGTGGATGGCAGCGGCCATCGCGCGGGCGCACAGTCCGCAATCGGCAAAGGAGCTGTTTGATCTCGTCGCGGTGGTCGGCGCAGCAGCGCAGGCGAGTGTGCGAATGGAGGAGCTTAGTCCCGGGCGAGCGGCGCTCTTTGCGAGCCTGTGGGGGGCGCTTCCTTCGATTCTTGGCCGTCTCGATCCGGTATCGCAGGCGTGGGTGTTGTTCGTGATGAATGACAACGTGCAGGAGATGAAGCCCGCACTGGATGTGGCGCGGTCCTCCAGCCACCCGATCGTGCAGCTCGCCTACATGGTGCGCCGTGCGAGTGTTTCCAACGATCCCGTCATTGGGACCGCGATCAGTTCCGGCGATGCGGTCATCAAACGATACGGGCAGATCGTGCAGGAAATGCTGCTGCACGACGAAGCGCTCACGCGACGCGACTTCGCGCTGGGCACGTCCGGAACCGCACCCGCGAGCGGCACGCAGGCGCCGGGTCCTGGACAGCCGCCCGCACCATCTCCACAGCCATGAGCCGCACGTGAACGATGATCGTGCGTCGACGGCGCTGATCCGGCTTCGGGCCGCGCTGGGCCGTGCGCGCCCGTTTGGAGCCGTCCTTGGTCTGCTGCTGCTGATCGCGGCAGTGGTCGTCGTGCTGCGCAGCGGACCGGCGCTGGATGCCGCATGGTCGGCCCTTCGCGACGCTCCGATCATGAGCGTCCTTGCACTGCTCGGCAGTGTGTTTGCAGGTGTGTTTCTGACGGGATGCGTCTTCTGGATTCTCACGCGCCGATTCGGTCAGGTGTCGTTCGGCGACATGCAGGCGCTGATGGCAGCGACAACGCTGGCGAACTACCTGCCCCTCCGGCCGGGCTTGTTGGCGCGCGTCGCGTATCACCACGCGCACCACTCCATTCGAGCCCGCGACTCGCTGCGCACAATCGTCGAAGCGATGCTGCTCAGCGTCATCGCGCTTGCGACGCTCGTTCCGTCGCTCATGCTCGCGCACTGGCTCGCGCTGCCGCTCACAGCAGCGCTCGTTGCGCCCGCAGCGCTGGGGGCCGCAGCGCTTCCGTTTCGGCGCGTCCGCATGCTCGCGCTTGCCTGGGAGCTGCGATACCTGGAGACGCTGCTCACCGCGTTGCGCTATCACATCGCGTTCGCGTTGATCGGCGCGCCTGTGCCATTCGCGACCAGCTGCGCGATCGCATGCGTGAGCATGATCGCCACGCTCGTGCCGTTCGTTAGCAACGGCATCGGACTTCGCGAATGGTCGATCGGACTGCTCGCGCCGGTGCTCGCCGGCTATGAATTGGAACAGGGGCTCGCGGCGGAACTCCTGCATCGAGCAGCCGAGATCGCCGTGATCGTGCCGACCGGATTGCTGGGATTTGCGTGGCTGTGGCGCCGCAGCATTACAGCCCAGCCCGCCCCTTCAGGTGATCAAGCACATTCATGAAGTTGATGTATGCGTCGTACGGACTGTCATACGGCGAGAAGTACTTGTGGACATCACCGTCGGCCCAGTACTTCGTGCACATGTAGTAGAGATGGTCGCTCGTCGTGAGCTTGCGCCAGTCTTCGAGGATGTACGGATCGCCTGCCGCGTGCCGGGCCTTTACCGGTCCTTCGAGGCGATAGAGCTCGGATGCCGCGTTGTCTTGAATCGGATTGCCAAGCCAGGCCGAGAGGTCGCGCTCGGTGTCGGCCCACGAGATGAACTTCGGCGACTTGTATTCGCCCACGGGCGGATAGCAATCGATCACCTGCGAAGGCGTGAGGAAATCGTTGTTGCCGGGATTCGTGTCGTAGATCCAGCCGGGAAGGGCATCAAGGAACTTGAAGATGCCGGTGTCCTCCCACTGATGCTCACCGAACGTCTCGTAGTCCATGAAGAGATTGCAGCAATAGCCGTCGCCGTTGATCTGATTGACCCAATGGGCGAACTTCTCCGCGGTGAGAGGCCACTCTTTCCAGCTGCGGTTGGAGAAGCGAAACGCGATGTCGTCGGAGAGGCGAAAGTTCTTCAGCAGCAGTTTGATCGGACGATCGGCAACGTCCTCAGGCTGTCCGTTCGTGTGCGGCGGAACGTAGACGTAGTTCGGCGAGCGGTACCCGAGCAGGCCGTCAACACCTTCGCACAGGATCGCGCGATGCTTGCCCTTGCGGGCCATGTGCGCGCCGAGCTCATCGGAGTACACCAGCTCGGTGTTGCGAAAGACGGATGGCGTCACACCAAACGTCTCGCGGATCAGCTGTTCATGGTTGGAGACCTGGTCATCGAACTCTGCCTTCGAGTACAGGAACGACAGCGAGTGATGCGTCGTTTCGTTGATGAACTCGCACGCTCCCGTGTCGGCGAGCGCCTTGAACATGTCGATGACGTCCGGCGCCCACAGTTTCAACTGCTCAATGCATACGCCGCTGATCGAATACGAAATCCGGAAGCGGCCCTCGTGCCGGCGCACGAGATCCAGCATTTTCGCAGTGGTCGGGCGATAGCACTTGTCCGCGACCTTGCGCAGGATCTTCTCGTTCGCTTCGTTGTCGAAGTAAAAGGGATCGGTCGAGAACACGGAGTAGCGACGCAACCGATAGGGCTGGTGCACTTGAAAGTAAAAACAGACCGATGCCATAGGGAGGGCGATGATACGCGAACTCGCCCCGGCCACTCGACGAGCTCCAAGCGTGGCGCGTCGCTCACACTCCGTAGTACGCGCGATACCACGCGACGAATCGTTCGATCCCGGTCTCGACCGTGGTCGCTGGACGGTACCCGGTGTCCTTGACGAGCGCCTCCACATCGGCACACGTGTCCGGCACATCACCGGGCTGCAGCGGCAGGAGATTCATGGTCGCTGTGCGGCCGAGTTCCTGCTCCAGCACTTCGATATAGCGCAGCAGCTGCACGGGAGCGCTGTTCCCGATGTTGTAAACACGCCACGGTGCGGAGCTCGTGCCGGGGTCGGGGTCCATGGCGTTGAACGCATCGTTCGGCCGCGCAGGACGGTCAAGCGTGCGGACAATTCCTTCGGCGATGTCGTCGATATACGTGAAGTCGCGCGTGTGCTTGCCATGGTTGAACACATCGATCGGCTTGCCTTCCAGCATGTTCTTCGCAAAAAGGAACAGCGCCATGTCGGGCCGTCCCCACGGTCCGTAGACCGTGAAGAACCGCAGGCCGGTGGTCGGCAGACCGAACAGGTTGCTGTACGCGTGCGCGAACAGTTCATTCGCCTTCTTGCTCGCGGCATAGAGCGACAGCGGATGATCGACGTTGTCGTGCACGCTGAACGGAAGCGATGCGTTGCCTCCATAGACCGAACTCGAACTCGCGTACACCAGATGCGTGCAGCCGTGATGGCGGCATCCTTCGAGAATGTTCTGAAAGCCGACGATGTTGCTCTCGACGTACGCGTGCGGGTGGGAGATGGAATAGCGCACGCCGGCCTGCGCCGCAAGATGCACGACGCGCGGGAACCGGCCTTTCGCAAAGGCCGCCTCCATCGCAGAGCGATCCGCGATGTTGAGCCGCAGAAACGAGAAACCTTCGCGCGTCATCAGCCGCGCCAGCCGCGCCTCTTTCAGCGTCGGATCGTAATAGTCGTTGACGTTGTCAAGGCCAACGACCTCTTCGCCGCGATCGAGCAGCCGATGCGCAACATGCGAGCCGATGAATCCCGCAGCGCCGGTGACAAGCGTGGCCATCGGAGCAGTGTGCGGGCGAGGGCGCGAGCGTGCAAACGAGGGGAGTGGCAGAGAGACACAGAGATGGGGAGGCGCGGGCAGAGGGGCATAGAGGATGATGCAGGAGCGCGTTGGGTCAGTTGCGCGAGGAAAGGAAGAAGTAGAAAGAAACCAGGCCGGACCTGTCAGCAATTCTGTGTGCGAGGCGCCATTCAGTGACGTGCGTCGGTGAAACGTTCACCGTAGATCATCGCAAATTGTGACATCGCGTCTC